>CAUSDR010000065.1:0-18277 GCA_963530105.1 uncultured Janthinobacterium sp. | reverse complement strand
CCCGCTGCAGGGTGGAGCGGCCCAGGTCGTGCGCCAGCCGTTCGTAGCGGGCCGTCTGTTCCAGCGCCTGGCCCACGTCCTTGCAGCTGAGCAAAATCAAGCCATAGGCGCTGTACGTGCCCATGCGCACGCGCTGGCCCACGTGCAGGCCGAAATGCGCGTCGCCCGCCAGTTGCGCGCCCGCGTCGAGCAGGCGCACGTAGTCTTGCGCGGCCACGCTGGCCGACGGCGCGTCCAGGCTGTGCGCCGGCATGCCGGCCGCCCGCGCCAGGGCGGCGCCATCAATGCCGTGCGCTGCGGCCGCCTCCAGCAGCGGTTGCAGATAGGCGGCGGCGACCCGGCCTTGCGCCTGGCGGCTGTCAGTGCTTGTCATGATGGAACAATGCGATTGTCATGAATAACCAATACCGGTGGCGCGTGGCGGCATATGCTGTTGATTAGACAAGGACAGTATAGCAAGCCGCCGTGGCGCGCAACTGTGACTACCGGGGGAAAGCTGATGCGACGCTGGAATGGCTGGGGTGACGAGGGCATCGTGTATGCGCTGGGCGATGACGCGCTGGCATTCCTGCGCGCGCGGCTGGGGCCGGGCAGTCCCATCGCCGACGCCACGTTCGACGACGCCTGCGCGCAGGTGCCCGCCTCGCGCCTGGCGCCGCATCCGCTGATCGACACCACGCCAGCGCTGCGCGTGCGCCATGCGCTGGGCCAGAGCCTGCCCGACTGGTTCAAGCTGCGCCACGGGCGCCTCGGCGCGGTGCCCGACGGCGTGGCCTTTCCCGACAGCGCGCAGCAGGTGCGCCAGCTGCTCGACTATGCGCGCCAGGCTTGCGTGGCCGTGATTGCCCACGGCGGCGGCACCAGCGTGGCGGGGCATTTGACGGTGGCGCCAGGCCCGCGTCCCGTGCTGGCCCTCAGCCTCAAGCGCTTGTCCGCGCTGGGCCACCTGGACCGCGAGGCGCAGCTGGCCACCTTTGGCGCGGGCGTGTACGGTCCCGACCTGGAAGCGCAGCTGCGCGCGCATGGCTACACCCTGGGCCATTATCCGCAATCGTTCGAGTATTCGACCCTGGGCGGCTGGATCGCCACGCGCTCGTCGGGCCAGCAGTCACTGCGCTATGGCCGCATCGAACAGCTGTTCGCGGGCGGCGTGGTGGAAACGCCGGCCGGCACCTTGACCATCCCCACCTTCCCCGCCTCGGCCGCCGGCATCGACTTGCGCGAAATGGTGCTCGGCTCCGAAGGGCGGCTGGGCATCGTCACGCAAGCCACGGTGCGCATTTCGCCGCTGCCGCCCCATGAAGCGTTCCACGCCGTGTTTTTCACGGACTGGGGCCGGGCGCAGGCGGCCGTGCGGGCGCTGGCGCAATCGCGCCTGCCCTTGTCCATGCTGCGCCTGTCGAACGCCCTGGAAACGCAGACCATGCTGACCCTGGCCGGGCACAAGAAGCTGGTGGGGCTGCTGGAACGCTACCTGTCGCTGCGCGGCTGCGGCGACGGCAAGTGCATGCTGATGGTGGGCGTCAGCGGGGAAGAAAAGCCGGCGCGGGCGGCCCTGCGCGCTGCCTTGTCGCAGGCGCGGCGCCATGGCGGCGTGCACGTGGGACGGCACATGGGCGAGAAGTGGAAGCAGGGGCGCTTTCGCAATGTCTACCTGCGCAACGGCGCCTGGGAGCATGGCTATGTCATCGACACGGTGGAAACGGCCGTCGACTGGCCCCGCGTTACGTCCATGATGGCGGCGCTGGAACAGGCGGGCGCCGGGGCGCTGGCGCGGCACGGCGAGCAGGTGCACGCGTACACGCACCTGTCGCACGTGTACGCGCAGGGCGCCAGCGTCTACACCACGTATGTGTACCGGCTGGCGCCCACGTACGAGGAAAACCTGGCGCGCTGGCGCGATTTGAAGGACGCGGCCGGCGCCGCCATCGTCGCCAACGGCGGCACCATCAGCCACCAGCATGGCGTGGGCACGGACCACGCGCCTTGGCTGGCGGCGGAAAAGGGAGAACTGGGCATCGCCGCCATGCGCGCGCTGTTGCGCCAGATGGACCCGCAGGGCATGATGAATCCCGGCAAGCTGCTGCCCGACGCGGGAGGCGCAGCGTGAAGCCGGTGCCGCGCAGGGAGGATTTGCCTGGCCTCCTGGCGCGCGAGTGGGATATCTTGATCGTCGGCGGCGGCATCACGGGCGCCGGCATCCTGCTGGAAGCGGCGCGGCGCGGCTTGAAGGCGCTGCTGGTGGAGCAGCGCGATTTTGCCTGGGGCACGTCGAGCCGGTCATCCAAGCTGGTGCACGGCGGCTTGCGCTACCTCAAGCAGGGCCAGTTCGCCATGACGCGCGAGTCGGTGCACGAGCGGCAAGCCTTGCTGGCGGACGCGGCGGGGCTGGTCGAGCCGCAGGGTTTTGCCTTTGGCGACTACGCGGGCAGGAAGCCGGGCCGGCGCCAGTTCATGCTGGGGCTGGCCATCTACGACGTGATGGCGGGCCGGCGCGCGCGGCGCTATGTCGACGCGGCCGATTTTGCCATGCTGGCGCCGCATGTCAGGCGCGAGGGGCTGCAGGGCGGCATGCTGTACCAGGACGCCAAGACGGACGATGCGCGCCTGGTGTTGCGCGTGCTGCAGGAAGCGCGGCGCCATGGCGGCGTGGCCGTCAATTACCTGGGCGTGGACGCGCTGCTGCGTGAAGCTGGCACCGTGGTGGGGGCCAGCCTGCATGATGCGCTCGATGGCACGGCAGCGGCCGTGCGCGCGCGCCTGGTGATCAGCGCCACGGGCGTGTGGGCCGACGGCTTGCGCGGGCAGGTGGGCGAACGGTCGAAACTGCGGCCCCTGCGCGGCAGCCATCTGCTGCTGCCCGCCTGGCGCCTGCCGCTGGCGCAAGCCGTCAGCCTGATGCACCCGCGCGACGGCCGCCCCGTGTTCGCCTATCCGTGGGAGGGTGTGACCCTGGTGGGCACCACGGACGTCGATCATGCCGGAGGCCTGGACAGCGAGGCGGCCATCACGCGCGCTGAACTCGAATACCTGCTGGCGGCGTTGCAGTGGCAGTTTCCCGCCCTCGGCCTGGGTGAGCAGGACGTGCTGGCCACGTTTTCCGGCGTGCGTCCCGTGATCGACAGCGGCCAGCTTGACCCGTCGAAGGAAGCGCGCGAACATGCGCTGTGGCTGGAAAACGGCTTGCTGACGGTGGCGGGCGGCAAGCTGACGACCTTCCGCGTGATCGCGCTCGATGCATTGCGCCGCGCGGCTCCGCTGCTGCCTGGCTGGCAGGCGGATGTGCGGCCGCTGCCGATTTTCGACGCCACGCCGCCTCTGGCGGGCAAGGCCGCGCTGCTGGACGGGGAACAGCGCGAGCGCCTGCTGGGGCGTCATGGCGCGGCGGCGCAGGCGCTGTGCGATGCGGCGCTGGATGGCGAACTGACGCCGGTGCCGGGCACGCAGACCCTGTGGGCGCAGCTGCGCTGGGGCGCGCGCGCGGAGGACGTGCGGCACCTGGACGACCTGCTGCTGCGGCGCACGCGCCTCGGTTTGCAGCTGGCCGGCGGCGCGCTTGCTATCATGCCGCGCCTGCGCGCCATTTGCCAGGCGGAGCTGGGCTGGGACGATGCGCGCTGGGACGAGGAGCTGCAGCGCTACCTGGCCCTGTGGCGCCGCCATTACAGCGTGCCGCGGGGCGAGTAGAGCGGTGGTCAAAGCCGCGATAAACGCAGCGATCAAAGCCACGATAAAGCGGCAGCGGTCAAAGCCGCGATAAAGCGACGATAAAAAAGAGAACGAGGAGAGCATCATCGACACCACCCTGTTTGGCCAGCCCCTGGCCTTGGGCGACGCCCGCATCACCTATGACAGCCTGTCGCCGCTGGACCTGCGCCAGAGCGTGGATGTCCTCGTCGACGACCTGGGCGAAGACCTGCTGCAAATCACGTGCGCGAACGGCGACATCGTCGACGTGGGCTGGTATCCGGCCTGGAATGAAGCAGGGCGCTTGCGCGTGGTGGCCGTGCGGGGACAGGACTGGGAAGCGCCCGTGTTCAGCGCCCGGCCGGACAAGGATCCGCTGGCGCTGCTGCAGGCGCTGCGCGCCGCGCTGGCCAGCGTGGCCTGAGCCATGGCCTGCGTCGCGGGCAATGGCCCGTATATCCTCGCCATCGACAATGGCACGCAAAGCGTGCGCGCGCTGCTGTTCGACCGGGACGGCAACCTGGCGGCCAAGGCGCAAGTGTTCCTGCAAGCGTATTACTCCGACCACCCCGGCTGGGCCGAGCATGACGCCGACGGCTACTGGCAAGCCGTGTGCGAAGCGTGCCAGCAGCTGTGGCGCGGCACCGCCATCGCAAGATCGTCGGTCGCGGGCGTGGCCGTCACCACGCAGCGGGGCACGGTCGTCAACGTGGATGCAGACGGGGCGCCCCTGCGCCCCGCCATCACCTGGCTGGACCAGCGCAGCACGCGCGACATTCCCCGGCTGGCGCCATGGTGGCGCGCCATTTTCCGCGCCACGCGGCTCGATGGCACGATCGCGTATTTCCGCCGCGAGGCCGAGATCAACTGGATCAGCGCGCAGCAGCCCGACATCTGGCGCCGCACGCACAAATTCCTGCTGCTGTCGGGCTTTCTGAATCACCGCCTGTGCGGCAACTACGTCGATTCGACGGGATCGCAGGTGGCGTATATCCCGTTCGACTACAAGCGCCATGCGTGGGCCGGGCGCTTCGACTGGAAGTGGCAGGCGCTGGCCATTCGGCGCGCCATGCTGCCCGAACTGGTGGCGCCGGGCACGCGCATGGGCGCCATCACGGCCGCCGCCGCCGCGGCCACGGGTATTCCAGAAGGCACGCCGTTGCTGGCGGCGGCCGCCGACAAGGCGTGCGAGGTGCTCGGCGCCGGCTGCGTCGAGCCGCACGTGGCATGCCTGAGCTACGGCACCACGGCCACCATCAACACCACCAGCCGCAAATACGTGGAAGTGACGCGCTTCATTCCGCCGTATCCGGCCGCCATGCCGGGCGCCTACAGCACGGAAGTGCAGATCTTCCGCGGCTACTGGATGGTCAACTGGTTCAAGGAGCAGTTCGGCGACCGCGAACGCACGGCCGCCGCCGAAGACGGCACGGGCCTGTCCGCCGAAGCGCTGTTCGACCGCCTGGTCGACGCCGTGCCGCCCGGCTCCATGGGCCTGATGCTGCAGCCGTACTGGAGTCCCGGCATCAAGGTGCCGGGGCCGGAAGCGAAGGGCGCCATGATCGGTTTTGGCGACGTGCATACGCGCGCGCATATCTACCGCGCCATTCTCGAAGGCCTGGCGTATGCGCTGCGCGAGGGCAAGGAGCGCATCGAGCAGCGCAGCGGCATTGCCATCACGGAGCTGCGCATCGCCGGCGGCGGCTCGCAAAGCGACGCCGCCATGCAGCTGACGGCCGACATCTTTGGCTTGCCGGCCGCGCGCGCCCACGTGTATGAAAGCTCGGGCCTGGGCGCGGCCATCGCCGCCGCCGTGGGGCTGGGCTGGCATGCGGATTTTCCCGCCGCCGTGCAGGCGATGACGCGCAAGGGCAGGGTATTCCAGCCGCATCCCGAACACCGCAAGATTTACGAACAGCTGTACCGGCGCGTGTACCGGAAAATGTACGCGCGGCTGCAGCCCCTGTACCGCGAGATTGCCGACATCACGGGCTATCCCGAATAGCCGGTCCTTAAATCGTATTGCGAATCATTCGCATCCGAGTTATGATGTGTCCCGCATTTCACTAAGGCAATATACCCCCGGTGAGTGCGCCACGCCGCCGGCCATGCGCCGGCGCGTATTCGCGCGGGCAGAATGCCGCCGCCACGCTTCCTTCAACGCCGCCGCTTGATCGTGCACTGTCTGTTCCCTCTGCCCAGCATTTTTTCATTCCATAAGCATGAAGCAGTGGGCAACCCCAGGCAAGGATAGCAATGAAGATCAGCAGCAAACAAGGATGGCGCACCACGGCGCGCACGGGCGGATTGACCCCGATGGCCGCCGCGCTGGTGCTGGTGCTGGGCAGCGTGGGCGGCAGCGCCTGGGCGGCCGACAAGGCAGGCAAGGACGATGCGGCGCAAAACGACACGCAGATGCCGGCCATCAGCGTGTTTGGCGACGCCATCAGCGCCGGCACGGCCGGACGTTCCTACATCAGCAGCGCCGACATCGAGCGCCAGCAGGCGGACAATGTCGCCTCGCTGCTCGACACCTTGCCCGGCGTGGACCTGGCCGGCACGGCCCGTCCCAGCGGCCAGAGCCTCAATATCTGGGGTTTTAACAAGGTGCAGGACGTGAAGGTCATCCTCGACGGCGTGCCCAAGGGCTTCGAGAAATACCGCCAGGGCTCCATCTTCATCGAGCCGGAACTGATCAAGCAGATCGAAGTAAACAAGGGCGCGCATACCAGCCTGTACGGCAATGGCGGCTTCGGCGGCGTCATCACGGTCGACACCAAGGATGCCAGGGACATGCTCGAAGGCGACGAAAAAGTGGGCGCCATGGTCAAGTATTCGCGCCATTCGAACAATGGGGAAAACGACGCCACCTTGGCCGTGTATGGCCGCACCGAGGATGGCCGCTTCGACGCGATGGCGTTTACCACGCAGCGCAAGTCCGACGATTTGCGCAAGCCCGATGGCAAGCCATTCCGCTTTTCCGCCATCGACGCGCCATCGAGCCTGGCGAAGCTGAATATCCGTCTGACGCCGGAGCAGCTGCTGACCCTGACGGCGATGAAGAGCGGCAGCACGGGCTGGGGCCCGTTCGCCGCCATGGGCGAAGACGTGCCCACGCCGACGGAGGCGGAAATCAAGAAATACGGCCTGGAAGAAGCGTGGCAGCGCAAGGCAGTTTACCGCGACCAGAACGACGACACGTATTCCGTGAAGTGGCAGTACGCGCCGCAAAACAACCCGTGGATCAAGCTGACGGCCAGCGCCGGCTATTCGCACACGGACCAGCATGACAAGCGTTTGCCATCGGCTTCGCTGGGTTCCTACCTGGGGTCGCTGGGCAACGAGAGCTGGGCGTCGTACGTGGACCGCATCGCCGAAGTGCGCAACGAAAGCGTGTTTAGCACGGGCGCCGTGTCGCACGTGCTGCAAACGGGCCTGCAATGGCACAAGAACGTGCGCGACACCCTGATGTACTACCCGTCGTCGACGGCGCTGAAGGACCCGACGTATAACTACGGCTATTTCCAGCCCTATTACATGCCGGCCGGGCGCCAGGAAACGACGGGCCTGTACCTGCAGGACGCCATGACCTATGGCAGCGTGACGCTGACGGCGGCGCTGCGCCACGACAGGGTCGTTTCCGAGGGCGTGCCGAACAAGGCGTCGCGCTACAACAGCCCGCTGCCCGAGGCGGGGCACGACTTCAGCGAAAAGGTCCACGAGGACTGGTCGCCGCGCCTGGGCCTGTTCTGGAAGGCGTCAAGCGCCGTGGCGCTGTTCGGCGACTTGAGCCGCACCTGGCGCGCGCCCACCATCGACGAGATGTACTCGAATGAATATTATGTGTCGTCCAGGCTCGGCTCGTCGACGCCCGGCACCAGCCGCGACCTGGCCGTGGAGCGCGTGACGGCCGTGCGCGCCGGCGTCATGCTGCACCGCCAGAACGTGCTGATGGAACGCGATGACGTGCAGCTGCGCCTGACGGCCTACCGCAACAAGGTCAGCGACAATATCGGGCCGCGCCTGGGCATCCTGATCGAAGGCTATGTGCCGGGCTCGGGCAAGGTGCCGCCGGCCCTGTCCGACTACCGCAACCTGGCCGGCTTCCATACGCAGGGCGTGGAAGTGGAGTCGTATTACAACTCGCCGCGCCTGTTCGCCAGCGCCTCGCTGTCGAAGCAGCGCGGCACGCGCACCGGTTCCCAGCGCGACCCGTGGGGCGCGGACGAACCCGTGTCGACCATCGCGCCGGACAAACTGATGGCGGGCCTGGGCTGGCGCATGCCGGACCTGGGCGCGAGCATCGGCTGGCAGGGCCGTTTTGTCGCCAAACAGGACCGCGTCCTGCCGGTGGGCAATGTGTACCGCCTGCCGCCGTCGAAAGGCTATGCGCTGCACACCCTGTTCGCTTCGTGGAATGGCCGGCAAGGCATGTGGCGCGGCACGGAAGTGCGGCTGACGGTGGACAATATCTTCAACCGCAATTACATGCCGTACTTGAGTGAAGCCGTTACCGGCGTGGGGCGCAATGCAAAGCTGAGCGTGTCACGTAAGTTTTGATTAATTTTAAGAATGGCGGGCCGGAGACGCGGGCCTGAGAAAATGCCGATGGCGGCGTTGCAGCTTCCTTGCCGTACTTGCGTGCTGTCTGCGTCGCTGCGCCTTGCCCTCGACATTTTTCAGGCCCGCTTGGCCCGGCGTGCCTTTTTTTGTGACTTGGACCTACTCCCGGTTCGCCGTATCCTTAACGTAACACCAGCGCCTTGACCGTCTCCCAGGCCGTGCTGCCCGAATGCGTGGCGCGGACCTGGTTGCGGCCCCCTTCCTTGGCCACGTACATGGCGCGGTCGGCGGCGACGAACAGCGCCTTGCGGTCGTCCAGCTGGTGCGGCTCGATGGTGGCCACGCCGATGCTGACGGTGATCCAGCGCGAGGTGTTTGAGCGCGGATGCGGCAGTTGCAGCGCCTCGATGCGCGCGCGGATGGCTTCGGCCATGGACAGGGCGCTGCCGGCGTCCGTGTCGGCAAACAGCAGCACGAATTCCTCGCCGCCGTAGCGCGCGGCCAGGTCGCCCGGGCGGCTGGCATGCGCGGCGATGGCTTGCGCCACCTGCTGCAGGCAGGTGTCGCCGGCCGGGTGGCCCAGGCTGTCGTTGTACAGCTTGAAGTGGTCGACGTCGAGCACCACCAGCGACAGGGCGCTGCCGTTGCGCACGGCGCGCTGCCATTCCTTTTCCAGGAAGCTGTCGAAATGCCGGCGGTTGGCGATCTTGGTCAGCGGATCGAGGTAGGCGGCCCGCTGCAGGGCATCTTCCGACTGCTTGTGGTGCGTGATGTCGTGCAGCAGACCGATATACAGGGGCTGGCGCAGATACATGGGCGTCAGGGTCAGATCCATGCTCAGCGCTTCGCCATTGCGGTGGCGGATGGCCACTTCGCGCGTACCGTGGTTGTGCGCCGTTTCCGGATGGGCCGCGTACATGGCAAAGTAATCGAGATATTCCTGCGTCACGAGAGGGCTGAGCAGCTCGCCGATCGAGCGCCCGGCCAGTTCGTTTTCGCGGTAGCCCAGGTACTCGTCGCAGGCCGGGTTGGTGTACTGGATGCGGCCATCGGCCTCGATGATCAGCAAGCCCTCGGCCATGTTGTTGACGATGGTGCGCAGGCGCTCGGCCTGTTCCTGCTGGGTTTCATTGTTGCTGCGGATTTGCAGCTGGGCGCGCACGCGGGCGCACACTTCGGCCATGCGCAGCGGCTTGCTGATGTAATCGACGGCGCCGCAGTCGAAGCCGGCCACCACGTCTTCCGTTTCCGTCTTGGCGCTCATGAAGATGACGGGGATGCGCTGCGTCAGCGGATGCTGCTTGAGGCGGCGGCACGTTTCGATGCCATCCATGTCCGGCATCAATACGTCGAGCAGGATCAGGTCGGGATGGGCGCGCTGGGCGATCGCCAGCGCCCGTTCGCCGGAAGTGGCGACATAGGTCTGATACCCCTGTTCGCTCATGAGCTTGCGCAGCAGCTCAAGATTGGCCGGCGCATCATCGACAATCAAAATGGCGGCTTCGCGCCGTTGGGGATATCCCACACTGCCTGGACTCATTGCTACCGGCCTTTTCGGATGTGCTGCGCTAGGCCAGCATTTGCTGCACTTTCGGTGATGCCGAAGCCCGGCGCGCCGCAGCCGCGGATAGCGGGCGGGCAGGATGGTGCCGGGAGTGTGGCCCTGGCCGCGGACCGCGGACCGTGGGCGCATGTACACGTGTAGTCAAAAGCCGACCGGATTCAAATCTGATACGTTGGCCAAATCATACCGCTTTGCTAATTTGTTGGGTGAAAAATCGACGCTCGGCGACAGGGTAAACCATTATTTTTATGCTATTTTTAAAAATAAATACACGAAGTTGTTGCCGTAAAGACTGTTTTTGATGGGAAAAGACGCGTGCCCGTGCGGAGGCTTGCCGGGCAGGAGGAGCGCCCCGCGCAAGGCGGGGCGTATACCGGTATTACATTTTTGCCGCGATCAGCTTGCCCAGGATGGCGATGCCTTCACGGATGCGTTCCGGCGGCACCGTCACGAAGGACAGGCGCAGGGTGTGCGTTTCCGGCGTGTTGGCGTAGAACGGCGCGCCCGGCACGAAGGCCACCTTGCTGGCGATGGCTTCATCGAGCAGTTTCATCGCATCGATGTGCTTCGGCAGGGTGACCCAGATGAACATGCCGCCTTCCGGCTTCGTCCAGGTGACGCCGGCCGGGAAATGCTCTGCCAGCGCCGCCAGCATGGCCTGGCACTGGTTGCCGTACAGGCTGCGGATGCTGGGGATATGGCGTTCCAGGAAGCCGTCCTTGATCACTTCATGCACCACCATCTGCGTCAGCTGCGACGTGTGCAGGTCGGCCGCCTGCTTGGCCAGCTCTAGGCGACGCACCAACGGCGGCGGCGCCACCACGTAGCCGAGGCGGATGCCGGGCGTGAGCACTTTCGAGAACGATCCCATGTAGATGACGCCATCGGGATTCATGTTGAGCATCTTCGGATACGGTTCGCCGCTGTAGCTCAGGGCGCCGTACGGATCATCCTCGATCAGCGGCAGGCCATGGCGGGCGCAGGTTTCCACCAGTTCCACGCGGCGCGCCACGGACAGGCTGCGGCCCGTCGGGTTCTGGAAGTTCGGCAGCGCGTACAGCAGGCGCGCGCCATCGGCGACGGGGTCGACCGACGCCGGCACCAGGCCTTCGTCATCGGTATCGACGGAGACGAATTCAGGACGGTAGACGGAAAACGCCTGCAGGGCGCCCAGGTAGCTGGGGGTTTCCACCAATACCTTGCTGCCTTCGTCGATCAGGACCTTGCCCAGCAAGTCCAGCGCCTGCTGCGAGCCGGACGTCATCAGCACCTGTTCCGGCGCGATCGTGCTGCCCGGGGCGGACAGGGAATCGGCGATCCACTGGCGCAGCGGCAGGTAGCCGTCGGTGGGGCCGTATTGCAGGGCCACCTTGCCATTGCTCGACAGGACCTTGTCGAAGGCGGTCTTCATTTCTTCCACGGGGAAGGTGGCGGGCGAGGGCAGGCCGCCGGCAAACGAAATGATTTCAGGGCGCTGCGTGATCTTCAGGATTTCGCGGATGAACGAGCTTTGCAGCTGTTCCGCGCGTTCGGCAAAGCGCCATTGGATCGGATTCGGATTTTCAATTTTCATGCGAGTCTCACGGAAGATGCCGAGCTGCGCCGGCTGGTTTTGTTGGCCCGCTTGTGGCGGTGCTTGCGCAAGCGGCGCCGGATAGGCGCCGCCATGGTGCTGCGATATTGTACGGCTTGCAAGCGACTCTGCCCATCCGCACGCGGAACAGCGTTGCAAACGGGCGTCATTGCGGCCTATTTCAGCTTGCGCCCGGCCGCCACCACGGCGATCACGGCGCCGGCAAACAGCAGGCTCTCGGTCGTCAACGGCTCGTTCAACAGCACGGCGGCACCCAGCAGCGTGAGGAAGGGCTGCAGCAGCTGCGTCTGGCCCACGCGCGCCACGCCGCCCAGCGCCATGCCCCGGTACCAGAAAAAGAAGCCGATAAACATGGAAAACACGGAGATATACGCAAAGCCCAGCCAGGCCGCGCCGCTGGCCTGCGCCATCAGCGCGCGCTGCGGCCAGGCGTTCCACAGTACCACGGGCAAGACAAAAGGCACGGCCAGCAGCAGGGCCCAGGAAATCACGTGCTGGCCCGGCATGACTTGCGCCAGGCGCCCGCCTTCCGCATAGCCGAGCGCGCCCAGCAGGACGGCGGCGAACATCAGCCAGTCGGCCAGGTGGAAGCTGCCGCCGCCCTGGCGCAGGGCGAACGCCACCACCAGCGCCGTGCCGATGACGGCCATCAGCCAGAAACCGGCCGATGGGCGCTCCTTGCCGCGCAGCACGGCAAAGACGGCCGTGGCCAGCGGCAAAATCCCCACCAGCACGGCGCCGTGCGAGGCGGGCAGGCTGCGCATGGCGATCGACGTCAGCCACGGAAAGCCCAGCACGCAGCCCAGCGAGACGAACGCCAGCGGCAGCCACTGTTCGCGCCGCGGCAAGGGCGCGCGCTGCTGCCACAGCCACATGCCCGCCAGGCTGGCGGCCACCAGCGCGCGGCCCAGGGCGACGAAGGTGGGGTCGAGTTCGGCCACCGCCAGCCGCGTAAAAGGCAGGGTCAGGCTGAAGAGAGCGACGGCGATCAGGCCCAGCAGCAGACCCTTGCGGTCGTCGCCGAGGCGAGGCGGATGGTTGGAGGCGATGGTGCTGGTGTGCGAAGGCATGGGGTTCCCGGGGCTGGCGTGACAAGGTGCGGGCATGGATTAATTTGCCCTGTGCTGCTATCCTAGGGCTGAATAGCAATACAGTACAAATACACTTGAACGCATAATTTCTTATACTGTGATGGTCGGATGAGCAATACACCTCCCCTCTTGTCGCGCGCCTCGGGCGAAACCCTGATCGACCAGATCGTGCGCTCGCTGGCGGCGCGCATCGACGACAAGCTGCTGCGCGGCGGCGCGCGCATGCCGTCGATCCGCCAGTGCGCGGCCAGCCTTGGCGTGTCGTGCGCCACGGTGGTGGCCAGCTACGACAAGCTGGTGGCGCGCGATTATCTGGAGTCGCGCCGCGGCGCCGGCTTTTTCGTGCGCGAGCGCTCGCCGCTGAACGCGCCGGCGCCGGCGCCTGGCCTGTCGCCGGCGGCCCAGCCCATGGATGTCGTCTGGCTGATCCGCAATATGTTCCGCCAGGCGCCGATGATCCCCGCGCCCGGTTCCGGCATGCTGCCGGCGGAATGGCTCGATGGCGAACTGGTGGCGCGCGCCTTGCGCGACGTCAGCCGCCAGCCCGGCAATCTGCTGCTCGGCTATGGCGCGCCGCAGGGCTTTTTGCCGCTGCGCCAGCAGTTGCAGCTGAAACTGGCGGGCCTGGAAATCGCCTGTCCGCCCGAGCAGATCGTCACCACGGCGGGCGTGATGCAGGCGCTGGACCTGGTGGCGCGCGAATTTGCCCGCCCCGGCGACTGCATCTTCGTCGACGATCCCGCTTACTGGCTGATGTTTGGCGCCTTTGCCGCCATGGGCGTGCAGGTGATCGGCATCCCGCGCCTGGGAGACGGTCCCGATATCGACGTGCTGGCGCAGCTGGCGGCCGTGCACCGCCCCAAGCTGTACGTGATCAATTCGGTGCTGCACAACCCCAGTTCGACGTCGCTGTCGGCGGCCAAGGCCTTCCAGGTGCTGCGCCTGGCCGAACAGCACGATTTCCTCATCGTCGAAGACGATATCTATTGCGACATGCATCCCGGCGGCGCGGTGCAGCCGGCCACGCGCCTGGCCGCGCTGGACCAGCTGCGCCGCGTGATTTACCTGGGCGGCTTTTCCAAGAGCCTGTCGGCCAACCTGCGCGTGGGCTTCATCGCCACCTCGCCGGAGCGGGCGCAGCGCCTGGCCGACCGCAAGATGCTGGCCACGCTCACCACCAGCGACATCGGCGAGCGGGTGGTGTATAAAATCCTGTCGCAGGGCCTGTACCGCAAGCACGCCGAGCGCCTGCGCGCGCGTCTCGACAAGGTGCGCGACGCCACCTACCGCCGCATCGAGCAGGCGGGCCTGCGCTTCGAACCGCCGCCGGCCGGCATGTTTGTCTGGGCCGACGCCGGCTGCGACACGAATGTGCTGGCTGAAAAGGCGCTGGCCGAAGGCCTGGTTCTGGGGCCGGGCAGCCTGTTCTCGCCGCGCCAGCTGCCGTCGACCTGCATGCGCCTGAACCTGGCCACGGTGCAGGATGAGCGGGTCTGGACGTTTTTCGAGCGCGCGCTGGGGTAGGCCGCCACGCTGCCCCGCCCTGCACGCGCGGGCGGGTCAGGCGCGCCGGCGCTTCCGGTGGCCCATGACCGCCAGCAGTGCCACGCCGGCCAGCAGCATGCCCACTTGCGCGGGTTCCGGCACCTCGCGTACCCGCCACAGGGCATAGGTGCCGGTGCCGACGAAGTTGGTGGAGGCGATGTAGGCGCCATGATCGTCCGGATAGCGCGGGGCCGTATAGGTCAGCTCGAACTGGGCGCTATAGCCCCAGGGATCGTGGAAATCCTTGAATTCGATACGCTGCTCAAACTCTGCGCTGTCAAAGTACGGTGTCGATCCGCCACCAGCATAAAGGTCGATGATGGACATGACCTGGTACCGCCCGGAGTCGTAGCCGCCGGAGCCACTCATCAGGATGTTACTTGGCGGCAGCAGAAACATGCTGGCGTAGCCTTTGGGATCCAGGGTCCAGTTGTGGCGGCGGTTGCCCATCGTGATCTCGCCGGAAAAATATACGGGGGGCCAGTACCGGAATTGCTGGCGCCATGGATGTTGCCGGACTGGCTCTCTGTCAGCGTCGAGGTATCGAGCAGGAACTTCATCGTATACGCCTTGCCCACCAGTGATTCGCCGTAGTTGGTAAACAGGCGCAATTCGTCCACGCCCTGGGCGACGATGCCGCTCACGCTGAACTCGATCACGGTCGCCTGGGCCATGGCAGGCAGCGCCAGCACGCCAGCCAGGATGCCGGCCCGCATGGCCAGCAGCAGGGCATTGGGCTGGCGCGCGGCGATGGATCGTTCGGCAACGGCTGGAGCCGTGGCGGGTGTGCGGCGGGAACCCGTCATGCACGGTGGCATGCGTGTCCAGGCAGACATTGTTGATATGCGTTTCACGACGGTATCCCCTTTTTTAATTAGTAGAAAATCAATATTAATGCCGACCCCATCCGCAAGGCGCTCAATTGATTGGCTTGTTTTGTTATCGTTTTTACTATGAATGGCGCGGCTTGGGCGGGCCTGTGCCTGTGCGCCACGTGCGCCGTCCGGCTGCCGTCCGGTTTTCACGCTGCCACATTTGCACGCGGGCGTCTTGAAATCGCTTGTACAATCCCCAACTCCGTAGCATCCGTCCCATCCACAAGACTATGAGGTAAAAATGGCTGTCTCCGAAAAGCAAACCCTGGGTTTTCAGACCGAAGTAAAGCAAATGCTGCATCTGATGATCCATTCCCTGTACTCGAACAAGGAAATCTTCCTGCGCGAATTGATCTCGAACGCCTCCGACGCGGCCGACAAATTGCGCTTCGAAGCGATCGATAACGATGCCCTGTACGGCAACGATCACGAACTGAAGATCAAGGTCAGCTTCGACAAGGATGCGCGCACCATCACCATTTCCGACAACGGCATCGGCATGACCCGCGACGAGGCCATCTCGCACCTGGGCACCATCGCCAAGTCGGGCACCAAGGAATTCTTCGGCAAGCTGTCGGGCGACCAGCAGCAGGACGCCGCCCTGATCGGCCAGTTCGGCGTGGGCTTCTATTCGGGCTTCATCGTCGCTGACAAGATCACCGTCGAAACGCGCCGCGCCGGCGTGGACGCCTCGGAAGGCGTGCGCTGGGAGTCAAGCGGCGAAGGCGATTACAGCATCGAAAGCATCGACAAGCCGTCGCGCGGCACGGACATCATCCTGCACCTGCGCGAAGGCGAGGACGAATTGCTGTCGAACTGGAAGATCAAATCCATCATCCGCAAGTATTCGGACCATATCTCGCTGCCGATCGTCATGCAGAAGGAAGAGTGGGACGAAGAGAAAAAAGAAACCGTCCTGAAAGACGAATACGAAACCGTCAACCAGGCCAGCGCCCTGTGGGCCCGCAACAAGGCCGACATCACGCCGGAACAGTACGACGAGTTCTACAAGCACGTGTCGCACGACTTCCAGGCGCCGCTGACGCACACGCATAACCGCGTCGAAGGCCGCAGCGAATACACGCAGCTGCTGTACATCCCGGCCAAGGCGCCGTTCGACATGTGGGACCGCAACAAGCGCGGCGGCATCAAGCTGTACGTCAAGCGCGTCTTCATCATGGACGATGCCGAGCAGCTGATGCCAACCTACCTGCGCTTCGTGCGCGGGGTGATCGATTCGGCCGACCTGCCGCTGAACGTCTCGCGTGAAATCCTGCAGGAGTCGCGCGACGTGAAAGTCATCCGCGAAGGCTCGACCAAGCGCGTGCTGGGCATGCTGGAAGAACTGGCGAACGCGGACGAGCAGGACAAGAAAGACAAGTACGCGGTCTTCTGGAAGGAATTCGGCCAGGTGCTGAAAGAGGGCATCGGCGAAGATGCGGCCAACAAGGAACGCCTGGCCAAGCTGCTGCGCTTTGCCTCGACGGCCAACGACAGCGACGAACAAATCACCTCGTTCGCCGACTACGTGGCGCGCATGAAGGAAGGCCAGGACAAGATTTACTACGTCACGGCCGACAACTACGCCGCCGCCAAGAACAGCCCGCACCTGGAAATCTTCCGCAAGAAGGGCGTCGAAGTGCTGCTGCTGACGGACCGCGTCGATGAATGGATGCTGTCCTTCCTGCAGGATTTCGAAGGCAAGGAACTGGTGTCCGTCGCCAAGGGCGGCCTGGACCTGGGCGCGCTGGAAGACGAAGCGGAAAAGAAAGAGCACGAAGAAACGGAAACTTCATACGCCGACTTGGTGGGCAAGATGAAGACCGTGCTGGCCGACAAGGCCAAGGACGTGCGCGTGACGTTCCGCCTCACCGATTCGCCGGCCTGCCTGGTGGCCGATGAGAACGAATTGTCGGGCAACCTGCTGCGCATGCTCAAGGCTGCGGGCCAGAGCGCGCCGGAATCGAAGCCGATTCTGGAGATTAACCCGAATCACCCGCTGGTGACGCGCCTGAAGTATGAAGACGCGGAAGGCGGCAAGTTCGGCGACTGGGCCAACATCCTGTTCGACCAGGCCATGCTGGCCGAAGGCGGTTCGCTGGCCGATCCGGCCAGTTTCGTGAAACGCCTCAACGAATTGCTGCTCAATTCGGCGAAGTAAACGCCTTGCTGTCGACGTAAGCAAGCCGGCCCTTTCTGCGTGAAAGGGCCGGCTTTTTTTTATGCTACAGTGCGCGATTATTTTATTTTATGGAAAAAGCAATGGCGCATTGCCCGGCATGTGACAGTTCCAACGTTCAACGCCTCTCCATGGTGCATGCCTCCGGCATTTCAGGCACATCGACGCATATGTCGGGCAGGATCGATGGCGATTTCATCCACGGCCATGCGCGTACGCGCAGCCAGACCTTGCTGTCACGCCAGGCCGCAAGGCCGACCATGCAGACCCACCAGAAGGTAGGGTTGATCGTGTTGGGCGTGATCATTTTTGTCATCGCCGCCGTCATCTTTTACCAGGCCGGCGCGAATGGCCTGTTCTGGATCTTCGTTGCCGGCGGCGTCGTTTCCATCGCCTTGTCGCAAACGACCTTCGTCGCCAATTGGGACAAGGAGGCCGCCGCCTTGCAGGACAAGTATGCGCGTACCTTCATGTGCCATGCCTGCGGCCACCGCTTCGTTCCCGTGCTGAAGCAACCATGAGACACCGTCTGATGGCGGGCCTGGGCGCGCATGCGCTGGGCTGCCTGCTGTTTATAGCCTTGAGCTGGCTGGGATTTTTCCTGTACACGCAGTTGTTTGGCAGCCTGGGCTCGCGCGGCGTGGCCGGCGGCCTGGCATTGCTGCTGGTGTTCTATGTCTATGCGGGCACGAATCTGCTGCTGGCGCTGCTGCCCGAAGGCCGCGTGAAGCCCGTGCTGTGCGCGCTGCTGGGGGCGGCGGTGCTCGTCTATCTGCTGCCGCAGCATCCGCTGCGCGCCCTCTATTTCAGTGTGCTGTCGGGCGGCTTGAGCTGGCTGGCCGTGCTGGCCAGCGACCGTTTAAGCCGGTATTTGCGCAGCTGACAGGCTGGCGCAAAAGGCGGCGACGGCGTTGGCGGCCGCCGCTGGCGCCACTTGCAGCAGCATGTGCGGTGCGTCGACCTCGATCAGCTGCGTGCCTGGCGCCAGCCGCAGTATCTGCATGGCGTTCGCGGGCGGCACCAGGCGGTCGTGGCGCGCGCGCAGGTACAGCACAGGCAGGCTGCCGCGCGCAAATACCCGCGTGGCGTCGGCCGTGATCACGGCGCGCAGGCGCTGGCGCAGCACGCCGGGCGGCACGTGCGCCAGCGCGGCGGCCAGCTGCGCCTGCAGTGCCGGCG
>CAUSDR010000064.1:0-18280 GCA_963530105.1 uncultured Janthinobacterium sp. | reverse complement strand
TGGCGCCGCCGGTGATGGTTTGGTTCAGGTTCTCTGCCATGGTGATTCCTTCGATAAAGCGTGTAACTTCGGCGCCAGCGCCAGGAGAAAATCGTCGCGGGCGGCGGCGAGGCTCGGCGCCCCCCGCTGGCCCGAGAAGCGCAACTGTGCGCCTGCACAGCGCGCATCGCAGGCCGCAAATCGCGACGCGCGGCAGGTTTTCTCCGGCGTTTCCTTAGCGGCGGCTGGAAGTAAATGTCAACAACAGGGCCACCAGGCCCACCAGCACCAGCGGCGCCATGAACAGGGGCGCGAGGAATTTATGCGCATTCACGGCCGCCAGCACGACACCGGTCGCCAGGCTGGCCAGGAAGATGAACAGCCACCAGCCCGAGGCATTGGCCTTGTTGGGCGGCACGCGCTTGGCCACCAGGCCATTCGCATAGGCATTCTTGGCAAAGAAGAAGGCGATGAACAGCAACAGCAGCACGACGCCGCCGATCAGCGTATCGCGCGAGGACGTGTCCGTCGTGGCGGCAGCGTCAAAGGCCGGTGCCGGCTCGGTCGTCGCGGTGGCGGCCGATGCCGCAGGCGCATCGCCAGCCGGCGGCGCCGATGCCGGGACCGGGACCGGGGCCGGGGCCGGCAAAGTAAAACCTGCGTTGTCTTTTGGAGTGTCTTGCGCCATGGTATGCCTCTGATGGGTTTGAATAGTGTAAAAAGAAAGAAGTGCTCAGGCCAGGCTCAGCGTATGGCCCTCGGCCACGCGCACGACGGCCGGCCGGCCCATGCCGCGCTTGAGCTCGCCAATCTCGCGGCCATTGTCATCGCGGATCTGCACGCTGTTGAACGGTTTCAGCAGCACTTGCCGCGGGACGCCATCGGCCAGCACCTTGTAGCGCGTGGCGCGCGTGCCCGCCAAGCCCAGGGCCAGCAAGCCCAGCACGAATGCCAGGATGCCGCCCAACATCACCAGCACGGGCAGCAGCGGATACTGGATGCGCACCAGCAGCGGTATCGTCGCCTGCGAGGCGCGCACGCTGTCGGGCGGCGTAAACATGTCCGAGATCGGGTCGCCGGGGAACAGTTCCTGCAAATCCTTGCCAAAGCTGGACGCCAGCGCCAGCCGCTGCTGCGTCAAGCCCACCTGCGCCTGCATGGGCAGCAGCACCTGCTTGCCCATGGCGGCGATGGCCTGCGCCGACCAGGGCGAGGGAATCTGCGCCATCGGCAGCGCGAATTGCACTTGCACCGACTGGCTGGCGCCCGGCTGCAGCTGGCGGATCTGGTCCGGCGTCACCTGCAGCGGCGCGTTTTGCCCGGCCAGGGTGGCGTGCACCCGGGCGCTGTCGATGACGTACGGGAAAAACATGTTTTGCAGGGATGCCTGCAGCTGCACTTGCGGCACCAGCCTGGCCGCATCGACGTCGAGCACGATGGTGCGGCCATCACGGCCCAGGCTGGCATGCACGTTGTCGCTGTTCTTGACGGACTGCGGCACGATGCGCACGGCATCCTGGTCCACGGGTTTCAGCCGCGCGGGCGGGCGCGTCAACACTTGCGACAGCCGCCCTTCGGCGAGGATGCGGTTGAGCGCATCGGACGCCGGCTGGCCGTAGGCCAGCGCATACACCATCAAGCCCTTGGCGCTGTACAGCTTGCCCTGCACGGGCATGCGCAGCGGAAACACCAGGGTCTTGGTGATCGACGGTTCCAGGTGCAGCAGGCGGTAGAAATCGCGGTTGCGTTCCGCCGTCTGGCTGTCGTTGTTCGGGCTGTTCTTATTGTTGGTAAAGATCCACACGATGCCGGACGCGGACTGGAACGGCCCCGTGATGGTTTTCGTGACGGCTTCCTGGAAGTCCGTGTCGGCCAGCGCGCCGCCCGCGCCCTTGCGCGCCAGGCCCAGGCTGGCCAGCTGGCCCGCCACGCCGGCGCCGCCCTGCCCTTGTCCCAGCAGCGATGGCGACACGTTGGCGCCGCTGCTCTGGCTGAAGGCCAGGGTGTAGACCTTGTCGGACGGACTCGTGGCCGCCTGCGCCACGGCGCCCACCAGGGCTTTCAGCTGCGACTGTTCATCCGTGTAGAACGGCTCCATCCAGCCCGAGTTTTGCACCAGGAATGCTTGCTGGATGCCGGCCGCCTGCGCGGCGCCGGCGCCAAGCAGCGCGGCGCCAGCCAGGATCAGGATGCGCGCCTTCATGCCTGCAAGGCCCAGCCGTCGATGCGCGACAGCAGCGGGTGATACGCCCACAGCATGCCGTCGCTGACGAACAGGCGCACGCGCCACGGCTCGCTGACGGCAAAGGTATGGAAGACCGTTTCACGCAAGGTATCGTCCTGCACCAGTTGCGCGGCCAGGCGCTCGTTCGAGCGCAGCACGCTCGACAGGCCGGCGCTGGTGGCGAACTTGACGCCAAACACGCTGCTGCTGGCGCCGGACGCGCCGCCCGATTCCAGCAGCGGCATGACGGCCTGGTTCTTGCCGCCATCGTCGCCATGTTCCGGCTCTTCCCACGGCGCCGTCTTCAGCTTGGTGGCGAAGCGGTAATTGAAGCTGCCCGAACACAGGCGTGGCGCCAGCGCGTCGGCCTGTTCGGACTGCGCGCCCAGTTTGACGTACACATAGGTGCCGCGCCCGCGTTCGAAGCACAGCTGCCACAGGCCGCCATCGCGCGAAACGTACGGGCTGCCGAACTCGAAATGCGGCACCAGCCCCGCGGGCCAGGGCGTAAACGACGCGGCCACGTTGCCGTCCGGCTGCAATTGCAGGCGCAGCTGGCCGTTGGCGCACGGCCAGACGGCCATGCGGTTGTAGGCGACAGGGGCGCTGATGGCGCCCGGCTCGAACGCGCCGTCGAGCAGCACGTCGCTGCCCGGCTGCTGCGCCGCATCGAGGTTGACGAAACGGATGCGGCCATCGTCGTCGCGCAACGGCGCCCAGACGCGGTTCTGGAACCAGATGGGACTGCCCACGCACGGCGCGCCGCCCACGTGCTCGACCACATAGCTCAGCGAGGGCACGTCGGGACGGATGCAGGCCAGGCCATGGCTGGTCGGCAAGACCAGCACGCTGTTAAATTCCGGCACGAGTTCGGCGCGCCAGGCGCCGTGCGGGATGTCCGACTCGGCCAGCAAGCCGCCGAAGTCGGATTCCAGCGCCAGCCAGCGTTTCGAGGCGGGCAGCCAGGCGTGCAGGGCCGCCTTGCGCGGGTCCAGCGCCAGCAGCGCGGCGCCGCTGGTGCCGAACTGGGCGTTGAAGAATTCGTACTCGCCCGGCGGCGGCATGGGCAGCGAAGCGTCCGCCTGCGCATGCTCTTCGCGGGCGCGCTGGTCGGCCAGGATCAGGGACACGCTGGCCTGGCGCAGGCCGGCCGGACCCGAGACGGGGCTGTCGCTGACGGCATAGGCGCCGTAGGGCGGCACCCAGGGCGCGCTGGCGGCCGCATCGGGCGGCACTTGCAAGGCTGCGCCCGTGGCGGGATCAAAAGCGAATTCGGGCGGAAATTGCCGCACGGGCGCACCGGCCGCCGCAGGCAGGCGCCGGGCTTGCATCAGCTTGCCGATATCG
This sequence comes from uncultured Janthinobacterium sp., assembly GCA_963530105.1. Classification (GTDB taxonomy): domain Bacteria; phylum Pseudomonadota; class Gammaproteobacteria; order Burkholderiales; family Burkholderiaceae_D; genus Janthinobacterium. The sequence continues at coordinate 14,730 of CAUSDR010000064.1, read as the reverse complement.
GCCTGGCTCAGCAAAGGTGAGACGTTTTGCCCGTCCGCGCTGCGCTGCAAGCTCCAGACGCCGGCGTCATCCACCTGCCAGACGCCCGACGGCAGGGGCCAATCCCCAGAAGTTTTAAGATCCATGTATTTTCTATGACGAGCAATAAGCACCGCCGCGCGGTGCGACAAATTGGCAAGACGGTGACGGCGGCAGAACGTGCTGGGGCGGTCGAAACGAAGTCGCAGCCCTGGCAGTTCTCATAGTAACGTCTTTTTATCTGTATGGAAACATTGACGAAGCTTCCTGCTACTGCGCCCGCACCTTGGTCAGCAGCTTGGTGGTCGAACGGTCGTGCTCGAAATCGATGGCCACGGCCTGGCCGCCATACGCCAGCACGGCGCGGCCTTCCGGGATCGCCGCCATGTCGTAGTCGCCGCCCTTGGCATAGATTTCCGGCGTCATTTCCTGCACCACTTCCAGGGCGCTGTCTTCCGAAAACGGCACCACCAGGCTGACGGACTCCAGCGCGGCCAGCACGGCCATGCGGTCTTCGCAGCTGTTCAGCGGGCGGTCGTCACCCTTGCCCAGGCGTTTCACCGAGGCATCCGTATTCACGGCCACCACCAGCGAGGCGCCCAGCGCGCGCGCCTGGGCCAGGTAAGTGACGTGGCCGCGGTGCAAAATATCGAACACGCCGTTCGTCACCACCACCGGTTTCGGCAGCGCCTGGGCGCGGGCGCGCAGTTCATCGCGGCTGCATAGTTTCTTTTCAAAGTCAGGCATGGCACTCTCTTGTCTCGGTTAAATACGGTATTCATTGCGCGTGGCTATCGCCTTGGATGCCGCCGGCGTCGCGGCGCCAGGCATCGAGCAAGGCATTGACGGCCGGTTCCAGGCTGTCGGTGGCGATGCGGTCTTGCCGGTAATAAATCATCCGCGCATACACGGCGGCCAGCCGGCTGACGGGCGGCGACAGCGCATATTCGTTGCCGCGCGCCGGTTGCCTGGCACGCCAATAATTGATTGCCGCTTCCAGCGCCTGTATGCGCAGCTCCATCGCCCGCTCCCTCCATGGCCATGCCCCGCATTATAGGGGGCGATCCGCTACAATATGCCATCGGCGCCACAGTTAGACCGTTTGCGCCACCTTTCATTCATTGCAAGTAAGCACTTCCTGTGTTTCAATCACCTTATGACACTGACTGAACTGAAATATATCGTTGCAGTCGCGCGAGCGAAGCACTTCGGCCATGCCGCCGAAGCCTGTTTCGTTGCCCAGCCCACCTTGTCAGTGGCCATCAAGAAACTCGAAGACGAGCTGGGCGTGGTCCTGTTCGAACGGGGCGGCGCGGAAATTTCCGTCACGCCACTGGGCGCACAAATCATTGCCCAGGCCGAGCGCGTGCTGGAACAGACGGCCGCCATCAAGGAACTCGCCAAGCAAAACAAGGACCCGCTGGCCGGCCCCCTGCGCCTGGGCGTGATCTACACCATCGGCCCCTACCTGCTGCCGCCGCTGGTCAAGGCCATGATAGACCAGGTGCCGCAGATGCCCTTGATCTTGCAGGAGAATTTCACGGTTCGCCTGCTCGAACTGTTGCGCCAGGGCGAACTGGACGTGGCCATCATGGCCCTGCCCCTGCCCGAACACGGCATGGCCATGCAGGACCTGTATGACGAACCGTTCGTCGTCGCCATGCCGCGCCACCATCCGTGGACGGAACGCGAGACCATCGCCGCGCAGGATTTGAAGTCGGAAACCATGTTACTACTGGGCAATGGCCACTGTTTCCGCGACCAGGTGCTGGAAGTGTGCCCCGAAATGGCGCGCTTTTCCTCGCCCGGCAACGGCATGCAGCGCACCTTCGAAGGGTCTTCACTGGAAACCATCCGCCACATGGTGGCCAGCGGCATCGGTCTGACGGTCTTGCCGCGCGCTTCCGTGGCGAACATGCACGCTACCGACGGCATGCTGGAATACCGCCCGTTCGCCGAGCCCGTGCCGTCGCGCAGGGTGGTCATGCTGTGGCGCAAGAGTTTTACGCGCAAGGCCGCCATCGACGCCCTGTGCGCGGCCATCGCCAGCTGCGACTTGCCCGGCATTACCCCACTGTGCGAAGACGAAGCCTGGCAGCCAGGCGCAAAATAGTACATTTGCGTACGATTTGCGATAATCGACCTTTCTGTTTAACAAGATCGAGTCTTCCATGAACAAGCTGGCGCTGTATTTCCGCCTGATACGGCTGGACAAGCCTATCGGTACCGTATTGCTGCTGTGGCCGACCCTGTGCGCGCTGTGGCTGGCGCAGCAGGGCGTGCCGGACTGGCGGCTGCTGCTCATCTTCACCCTCGGCACTTTCCTGATGCGCTCGGCTGGCTGCGCCATCAACGACTATGCCGACCAGGATATCGACAAATTCGTCAAGCGCACGGCCGAGCGCCCCATCACCAGCGGGCGCATCAGCGGCAAGGAAGCGCTGGCCGTGGCCGGCGTGCTGACCGTGCTGGCTTTTTGCCTGATCCTGCCCCTGAACACGCTCACCAAGCAATTGTCCGTGGCCGCCGTCATCATCGCCGCCACCTACCCCTACTTCAAGCGCTTCTTTGCGATTCCGCAAGCCTACCTGGGCATCGCCTTCGGCTTCGGCATTCCCATGGGCTTTGCCGCCATCACGGGCGCCGTGCCCGTCGTCGCCTGGCTGCTGTTGCTGGGCAATGTCTTCTGGGCCGTGGCTTACGACACGGAATACGCGATGGTCGACCGCGACGACGACTTGAAGATCGGCATCAAGACGTCCGCCATCACTTTCGGCCGCTACGACGTGGCCATCATCATGCTGTGCTATGCCGTCTTCCTGCTGCTGTGGCTGGTCTGCGGCTGGCATCTGGGCTTGCGCAGCTGGTTCGTCGCGGGCCTGGTGGTGGCCGCCGGCTGTGCCGTTTACCACTACACATTGATCCGCACACGCGAGCGTATGCCGTGTTTTGCGGCATTCCGGCATAATAACTGGCTAGGAGCAGCGGTGTTTGCGGGGGTGGTGCTGGACTTTGCTTTCCGCTAATCAATGCGTCTTGCGCTGCGGCAGCCTTTGAGGCGGCGCAAGACAGTCGGGCCGCTGCTGCCTACACTGGTATTTCACTGTGCAGTTTCACTTCCAAGAGGTAATACATGAGCTCGACACATACCGGCAAATCCAGCAGCGACAACGTCCTCGCCGACGCCGACAAGGCACGCGACAAACTGGTTGGCGACCTGAAAAACGTCATCAACGAAGCCGAAGGCTGGCTCGATGGCGCCAAGGACCAGACGGGCGAGAATATCAAAGCCGTCAAGGAACGCTTCATCGCCACCGTGGAAACGGCCAAGAAAGACTTGATCAAGCTGGAAGAAGACTTGCTCGAACGTACCAAGAAGGCGGCCAAGGCCACCGACGAATACGTGCAGGACAATCCATGGAAAGCCGTGGGCGCCGGCGCCGTCGTGGGCGTGCTGTTCGGCCTGCTGCTGTCGTCGTCGCGCCGCTAGGCACGCGCTAGCCTGCACTGGCACGGCGGCTCCGTCCGCCGGGCTTGACCGACGGCCTGGCCGTCCCCTGACGCGAAAGGCAGTATATGGCTATCGTGCATCATGTCGCCCAGGTCGCAGCGACCCTCGCCGCCATTGTCCAGACCCGTCTGGCCCTGGCGGCCGTGGAAATGGAAGAAGAGTCGCTGCGCTTCCTGTCTTATCTGGCGCTGGCCATGCTGGCCCTGCTCTGCCTGTTCGTCGGCCTGGTGCTGATCGTGTTTCTCGTCATCGTGCTGTTCTGGGACACGCACCGCATCGCCGCCATCGCCATCACGGCCGCCGTCTTCATCCTTGCCGCGCTGGGCACCCTGCTGGGCGTGCGCGCCAGTTTCCGCAGCAAGCCGAAACTGCTGTCCTTCACCATGAGCGAACTGAACAAAGACCTGGACGAGCTGCAGCACCTGGCGCGCCGGGGATCGGAGCAGCCATGACCACGCATCCCACCAAACTGGCCCAGGTCCACAGCGCCGCCAGCCTGGCACAGCGGCGCGACGCGCTGCTGGCCGAATGCGCGCTGCAGCGCCTGGCGCTGGGCGTGCAGACGCGCCAGCTGCTGGAACCGCTGACGGGCGGCAACCTGCGCCACACCCTGGCGACGCGCTTTAAAATTCCCCTGATGGTGGGCGGCGCCGTGCTGGGCCTGCTGCTGGTACGCCCGCGCCGCTTCCTGCCGCTGCTGCGGGCCAGCGGCATGCTGCTCAAGCATGCCACCACCGCCATGCCCGTCGTGCTGGCGCTGGTGCAGCGTTTCGGCAAGAAAGACGCGCCGCCGTAAAATATTTGGTCCTGCCTGCATCCAAATGGCCGGCTCATGCGTAGTACTGGTATCAGCCAGCCGGCTGAACCAACGACCAGGAGCCCGCCATGTTTTCATCCACCGCCCGCCGCCATACCGCCCCCTCGCTCACCGTCCTGTGCGCCGCCCTGCTGCTGGCCGCCTGCGCGCCCATGAGCGCGCGTTACTCGCAGGAACAATTGCCGCCTGCCGTGCAAGTGCCGGACGGCCACCAGGTCGCCATGCAGACCGTGGGCGTGGGCAAGATCGCCTATGAATGCAAGGCAAAAAAGGACATGACGGGCCATGAATGGGTCTTCGTGGGACCGGACGCGGCGCTGAATGACCGCGGCGGCATGCAGGTCGGCACGTATGTCGGCCCGCCGGCCACCTGGGCTAACCTCGACGGTTCGAAAGTGACGGCGACGCAAGTGGCCGTGGCACCGGCCGGCGCCGGCAACATCCCCTATCAATTGGTGAAAGCCAATCCGGCCACGGGCAGCGGCGCCATGCAGGGCGTCAGCTACATCCAGCGCGTGGCCACGCGCGGCGGCGTGGCGCCAAGCAGCCCCTGCGGCATGGAAAGCATTGGCGCCAAGCAATGGGTGCCCTACCAGGCCGACTACATCTTCTGGAAAGCGGCCTGATCACCGCTGGCAAAACCTGCTGCGCGGCGGGATAGGCGGCTTGCGATGCTCACCGGCTGGGCGCTGCCGTACTAAAGTACGGTTGCGCTTCCTGGCCACCGCTCCCTTTCGCTCGCCACGGTTTTGCCAGGCGTTGTAAAACAGGAAAACAATGGTTGGCAAGCAGGTTTCTGGCCTATACTCGTTCTTGAAAACTTGCTAACCGTTAACCTTGACGATTGCGCCAACCTTGCCAGCCCCAGCCGCCACTTACGATTACGATGCCGCCCTGCGCGCCTGCGCCAGGGGCGAGCAGCAGGCATTGCATGGCCTGTACCAGCAGGAAAGCCGTTACCTGATGGGCGTGGCCCTGCGCATCGTGCGCCAGCGGGCGCTGGCCGAAGACGTGCTGCACGACGCCTTCCTCAGCATCTGGCGCCGCGCCGGCAGTTTCGACGCCACGCGCGGCAGCGGCAAGGGCTGGATCTATGTGGTGGTGCGGCACCAGGCGCTGAACGTGGCGCGTGCGCGCGCCCATGAAATGTCAGCCGACGAGGATACCGTGGAAACCCTGCTGCACGAACGACTCGGCCACGACGCCAGCGATGCCTATGCCGTCCAGGCGGACATGGGCAAGCTGCACGATTGCCTGGGCCACCTCGATGAAGGCAAACGCAACAGCATCCTGTACGCCTATGTCGACGGCTGCTCGCACAGCGAAATCGCGCAGCGCCTGCAAGCGCCCCTGGGCACCGTAAAAGCCTGGGTCAAGCGGGGCCTGGCCGCCTTGCGGGAGTGCATGGGATGAGCACGCACGAAGACGACGAACTGCAGCACCTGGCCAGCGAATACGTGCTGGGCACGCTGGACCTGGCCGAGCGGGCCGGGGTGGAACAGCGCCTGCCGCGCGACGCCGCCTTGCGCGATGCCGTCGCCGCCTGGGAACAGCGCTTGCTGCCCCTGACGGCGCTGGCGCCGCCCGAGCAGCCATCGCCCCAGCTGTGGCCGCGCATCAGCGCCAGCCTGTTCACGCCAGCGGCGGTGAGCAATGCGGGCGGCTGGCAGGCATGGTGGAACAGCCTGGCCTTCTGGAGAATACTGGCCGGCGGCGGCTTGGCGGCCACGGCCGCGCTGGCCGTGCTGGTGACGGTGCAGCTGCAGGCGCCAGCCGGCCCCGGCTACCTGGTGGTGCTGGTGGCGCCGCAAGATAAATCACCGGGCTGGATCGTGCAGGCGGGCAGCCGCGGCGGCAAGGGCCGCGACCTGAACCTGATCCCGCTGGGCCCGACGAGCGTGCCGCAGCAAAAAGCCCTGCAATTCTGGACCAAGGGCAAGGACTGGGGCGCGCCCGTCTCGCTGGGCCTGGTGCAGCCGGGGCAGAGCCTCAAATTGACACTGGACAAGCTGCCGCCGCTGCAGCCCGATCAGTTGTTTGAAATCACCCTCGAGCCGAAAACGGGTTCGCCCACGGGCCGGCCGACGGGGCCGATTTTATACATCGGCCGCGCCGTCAAGGTGATGTAAGCCGGCCTTACTTGCCCAGCTCGTCTCCCATCTCGCGCCCCCGCTGGGCCGCCGCCTTGATGCCCTTGACGATGGCCGCCTTCACGCCGCTCTCTTCCATGCTGCTGAGCGCCGCATAGGTCGTGCCGCCCTTCGACGTGACCCGCTCGCGCAGCAAGGACACCGGTTCGCTGGAATTGGCCGCCAGCTGCGCCGCGCCCGTAAAGGTGGCAATGGCCAGCTGCGTGCCCTGCTCGGGCGTGAGGCCCAGTTCGGCCGCCGCCTGCTGCATCGCTTCGATAAAGTAAAACACATAGGCGGGACCGCTGCCCGAGACGGCCGTCACGGGGTCGATCTTGGCTTCGTCATCTAACCAGACGGTCTGGCCGACGGCGCGCAGGATGGCGTCCGCCGTTTTTTTCTGTTCCTCGCTGACGCCGCCGCTGGCCACCATGCCTGTGATGCCCATGCCGATCAGGGCTGGCGTATTTGGCATGCAGCGCACGATGGCTGAATAATCGCCGAGCCAGCGCGACAGGTCGGCGGCGCGGATGCCGGCGGCGATCGACAGGACCAATGGCGCCTTGTCCCCGTCGAGGAAGGGCAGCAGCTGCGCCGCCACCTCGCGCATGCTTTGCGGTTTCACGGCCAGCACGATCACGTCCACGCCGCGCAGCGCGGCGCTGGCGGACGTCGCCGTGGTGACGCCGAACTGCGCCTGCAGTTTTTCCAGCGCCGGCGCATGCGGGTCGATCACGTGGATATTGCCACCCAGGGTCAATTTACCCGCCAGGCCCGCGATCAGAGCCGCCGCCATGTTGCCGCCGCCGACGAAGGCGATATTCAATTCAGTCGTCATGGTGATTCTTTCTATCAATCAGTTAGGAATAATGGCGGGAACCGAAGATGGCGCTGCCCACGCGCACGATGGTGGCGCCTTCCAGCACGGCGGCGCGCAAGTCGGCCGACATGCCCATCGACAGGGTGTCGAGCGCCAGGCCATCCGCCTTCAATTGTTCGTACAGCGCGCGCAATTGCGCAAACGCAAGGCGTTGCAGGGCAAGATCCGTTTCCGGCTCGGGGATGGCCATCAAGCCGCGCAGGCGCAGCCGGGGCAGCTGCGCCACGGCGCGCGCCAGCGCCGGCAAGTCGGCAGGCGCCACGCCACTCTTGCTGGCCTCGCCGCTGATATTGACTTGCAGACAAATATTCAAGTCCGGCAAGCCAGCCGGGCGCTGTTCCGACAGGCGGACGGCGATCTTTTCCCGTTCCACCGTGTGCACCCAGTCGAAGTGTTCGGCGATGGGGCGCGTCTTGTTGCTCTGGATGGGGCCGATGAAATGCCAGGCCAGCCCGCCTTGCGGCAGCGCAAGCCGGACGGCGGCGATCTTGTCGAGTGCTTCCTGCAGATAGTTTTCGCCAAACGCCGTCTGGCCCGCGCGCGCCGCGTCCAGCACGGCCTCCGCGCCAAAGGTTTTCGAGACGGCCAGCAGGGTCACGTCGCCGGGCGGGCGCCGCGCCTCCAGCGCCGCTTGCGCGATTGCCTCGCGCACGGCTTGCAAGTTCAGTTCGATTGTGGACATAATCATTTTCTAGTGGATACAGGGCACGGCCGCTACCGGCAGCCCATCAATGCAGGCACAGGGATTATAAATGGACATCTCCGAACTACTCGCTTTCTCCGTCAGCAACAAGGCTTCCGACTTGCACCTGTCTTCCGGCCTGCCGCCAATGATACGGGTCAATGGCGACGTGCGCCGCCTGAACGTGGCGCCGCTCGAGCACAAGGAAGTGCACAGCATGATCTACGACATCATGAACGACAGCCAGCGCAAGGCGTATGAAGAAGCGCTGGAATGCGATTTTTCGTTCGAAATTCCCGGCCTGGCCCGCTTCCGCGTGAATGCCTACAACCAGGAACGGGGCGCCTCGGCCGTGCTGCGCACGATTCCGTCCAAGGTGCTGACGCTGGAAGAACTCAACGCGCCGTGCATCTTCGGCGAACTGGCCATGCGCCCGCGCGGCCTGGTGCTGGTGACGGGGCCGACGGGTTCCGGCAAGTCGACCACCCTGGCGGCGATGGTAAACCACGTCAACGAGCGCCTGAACCACCACATATTGACCATCGAAGACCCCATCGAATTCGTGCATGAACCGAAGAAATGCCTGATCAACCAGCGCGAGGTCGGTTCGCACACGCACTCGTTCAGCAATGCGCTGCGCTCGGCCCTGCGCGAAGACCCGGATGTCATTCTGGTAGGCGAATTGCGCGACCTGGAAACCATCCGCCTGGCGCTGACGGCGGCCGAGACGGGCCACCTGGTGTTCGGCACCCTGCACACCTCGTCGGCGGCGAAATCGATCGACCGCATCATCGACGTCTTCCCCGCCGAGGAAAAGGAAATGGTGCGCGCCATGCTGTCCGAATCCCTGCAAGCCGTGATTTCGCAGAACTTGCTCAAAACCAAGGATGGCAGCACGCGCGTGGCCGCGCATGAAATCATGCTGGCCACGCCGGCCGTGCGCAACCTGATCCGCGAAGCGAAAGTGGCGCAGATGTATTCGGCCATCCAGACGGGCGCCAACGTGGGCATGCAGACCCTGGACCAGTGCCTTGCCGACCTGGTGCGGCGCGGCACGATCTCGGCGGAAACGGCCCGCTCGGCCGCCAAGTCGCCTGAAAACTTCCCCGGATAAGCGCATGCAGACCACGCACCAACACCATGACGCCATGCACGCGCTGCTGGCACAGATGCGCGCACGGGGCGGCTCCGACCTGTTCATCACGGCCGGCTTTCCGCCCGCCATCAAGCTCGACGGCAAGCTGACGCCGCTGGAGGGCGGCGCGCTCGACGCGCAGCAGGCGGCCGGCTACGTGCGCGCCGTCATGAACGCGCGCCAGGCGGCCGACTTCGAGGCCAGCCGCGAAGCCAATTTCGCCATCAGCCCGGAAGGCCTGGGGCGCTTCCGCGTCTCCGCCTTCGTACAGATGGGCCAGGCGGGCATGGTCTTGCGATTGATCAACACCGCCATCCCCACCCTCGATGCGCTGGGTTTACCGGCCATCCTGCAAGACGTGGTGATGAGCAAGCGCGGCCTCGTCATCATGGTGGGCGCCACCGGCTGCGGCAAGTCGACCACCCTGGCCGCCATGCTGGGCCACCGCAACGCCCACAGCCACGGCCACATCATCACCATCGAAGATCCGGTGGAATTCATCCATCCGCACGGCAGCTGCATCGTCACCCAGCGCGAAGTGGGCGTCGACACGGACGACTGGGCCACGGCCCTGAAAAACACCCTGCGCCAGGCGCCCGACGTGATCCAGATCGGCGAAATCCGCGACCGCGAGACCATGGACCACGCCATCGCGTTTGCCGAGACGGGCCATCTGTGCCTGGCAACCTTGCACGCGAACAACGCCAACCAGGCGCTGGACCGCATCATCAACTTTTTCCCCGAAGAGCGGCGCCAGCAGCTGCTGATGGACCTGTCGCTCAATTTGAAGGGCATGATTTCGCAGCGCCTGATCCCCGGCAAGGATGGCAGCGGGCGCAAGGCGGCGCTGGAAATCCTGCTCAACTCGCCGCTGATGAGCGAACTGATCTTCAAGGGCCAGGTGCACGAAATCAAGGAATTGATGAAAAAATCGCGCGAGCATGGCATGCAGACCTTCGACCAGGCCCTGTTCGACCTGCACGAGGCGGGCCAGATCAGCCATGAAGACGCGCTGCGCAATGCCGATTCCGTCAACGACCTGCGCCTGGCCATCAAGCTGCATGGCAAGGCGGCGCCGGAAGCCACCGCGCCGGCGGGCGGCATCAAGCTGGGGCTGCTCTGACATGGCCGGCATCCATGACCTGCACGTCACGGCGCTCGATGGCGCCGCCGTCGACCTGGCGCGCTACCGGGGCAAGGTGCTGCTCATCGTCAACACGGCCAGCGCCTGCGGCTTCACGCCCCAGTACCAGGGACTCGAAGCGCTGTACCGCCAGTTCCAGGACCAGGGCTTGGTGGTGCTGGGCTTTCCCTGCAACCAGTTTCGCGGCCAGGAGCCGGGGACGAATGCGGACATCGGCGCCTTTTGCGAAAAAAACTTTGGCGTCACGTTTCCCCTGTTTGCCAAGATCGACGTGAACGGCCCGCACGCCGCGCCCTTGTTTGCCCGCTTAAAGCTGGCGGCGCCCGGCATGCTCGGCACGCAGGCCATCAAATGGAATTTCACCAAGTTCCTGGTGCGCAAGGATGGCACCGTGTTTCGCCGCTACGCGACGCTCAGCAAGCCGGCCAGCCTGGCCGCCGACATTGCACAATTACTACAAGAATCGGCAGAATAGCAATTTGATTTATGACAACAAACCGCAAAATCAAACATTCTGCATTTATTTCATGCCTGATATCAATATTGTGTTTCCAATAGCAAATTTCAGTGATAATGTTTGCACAATTATTCGCAGATATCGATCATAAAAACGATGCCAGTCTTTGGGAAGCTATTATCTACATGGTTGCGGATGGGCTGTTATTCGCGCCTGTTCATCCCTATTTTCTTCCTGATACTTGCCGTTTCCGCCGTCCGCTATCACGCCTTGCTCGACTCGGAAGCGTCGCTGGCCAACGCGCGCTACCAGAACGATGCGCGCCAGCTCGACCTGTACCTGGCCAACACGGTGCTGCCGCTGGCCGTGCGCAGCGACCTGGCCAACATGCGCGACAGCGTGCGCCAGACGCTGCGCAGCGCCCTGCCGCTGAACCGCAGCCTCGCCTCCATCCGCTGGGAAAGCGCTACCGAACAGATCGAAGTGCTGGCCGACCGCCAGCCGGCCGATGAGCCGGCGGCCACGGTGCCGGCCTGGTTTGCGCGCCTGGCCGGCATCACGGCCATCAGCAGCCGCCTGACGGTGGCGCTGCCGGGCGGCGGCGACGGCATCCTCGACCTGCGCTACGCGCCCGGCCTGCCCCTCACGCAGCTGTGGCACAAGGTACGCCAGCAGGCGCTCATCAGCGCCGCCAATATCCTCCTCATTTTTTGCTGCTGGGCCTGATCCTGGCCTCGCACCGCAGGCTGCTGGCGCGCCTGGTGCAGGCCAGCGACCGTTTCCGTGGCGGCGACTTCGCCGTGCGCCTGGCGGCCGGCGCCACGCCCGAAGCGCAAGCCGTGTCGCAATCGTTCAATGGCATGGCCGGCGATATCGAGGAACTGCTGACCTCGCTCAAGACCAGCCAGCGGCAGCTGGGCGAACAGTTGAACGAAACCGTGCACATGCAGCAGGCGCTGCAAAAGCTATCCTGGCAAAATTACAATGACGTGCTGACGGGCTTGCCGAACCGCGCCGCGCTGGCCGCGCGCTTCGAGCAGGAACTGTTTCTCGCGCGCGAACGCCAGCGCCTGCTGGCCGTGTGCCTGTTCGACCTCGACCACTTCCAGGCCATCAACGACCGCTACGGCGCCGAGGCCGGCGATGAAATCCTCAAGCAGGTGGCGGGCCGCCTGCACGGTTTCACGGGCCAGGTGCACTACGCGGCGCGCCTGGGCGGCGATGAATTCGTCATGCTGCTGTGCGGCCAGGCCAGCATCGCCAGCATCGAACAGAACATCAACCAGCTGATGGCCGAACTGAGCCGGCCCTACCTGTGCGACCAGCAGGCGCTGCACATGACGGCCAGCGCCGGCATCGCCGTCTATGCGGGCAAGGACCTGAACACGGAAAGCCTGCTGCGCCACGCCGACCATGCCGTCTACCAGGCCAAGTTGACGGGGCGCAACCAGTACCACTTCTTCGACACCAACCTCGATGAAGAGGTGCGCACGCACCACAACCAGCGCACGGAAGTGCGCCAGGCGCTGATCAACGGCGAGCTGCGGCTGTACTACCAGCCCAAGGTCAACATGCGCGCCGGCACGGTGGTGGGCATGGAGGCGCTGCTGCGCTGGCAGCACCCGCGCCGCGGCGTGCTGGCGCCGGCGCAATTCCTGCCGCTGGTGGAGCAGACGGATTTGATCATCGATATCGGCGAATGGGTGCTGCGCCAGGCCCTGTGGCAGATGCAGCGCTGGAGCGCCGCCGGCAAGCACTGGGTGGTCAGCGTGAACATCGCGGCGCGCCACTTCCAGCAGCCCGACTTCGTCTCGCGCCTGAAAACCATCCTCGGCGAATTTCCCGGCGTGCGCGCCAGCATGCTGGAACTGGAAATCCTCGAATCGTCGGCCCTGCACGACATCGAGCACGTGCGCCGCATCATCCGCGCCTGCCAGGCGCTGGGCATCACCTTCGCGCTCGACGACTTCGGCACCGGCTATTCCTCGATGTCGTACCTGAAACGCCTGCCGGCGAACATCGTCAAGATCGACCAGAGCTTCGTGCGCAACATGCTCAACGACCGCGACGACCTGCACCTGGTGCGCGCCGTCATCGGCCTGGCCCGCTCATTCAGCTTGACGGTGATCGCCGAAGGCGTGGAAAGCATCGAACACGGCGCGCGCCTGATCCAGCTGGGCTGCGACCTGGCGCAAGGCTACGGCATCGCCCGCCCCATGCCGGCCGACGCCGTGCTGGAATGGGCGGAGCATTTCGTGCCGGCGCCGCAGTGGCGCATCGCGCAATTCAGCGAAATGCCTATTTGACCGGCGTCAAGGCCGCGTCGATCAGCTCGATCCAGTGCCGCACGGGCGTTTCCGTGCCCGACTGCAGGTGCGTGAGGCAGCCGATGTTCGCCGAGACGATGACGTCGGGCGCGCACGCTTCCAGGTGCGCCACCTTGTTGTCGCGCAGCTGGCGCGACAAGTCCGGCTGCAAGATCGAATACGTGCCGGCCGAGCCGCAGCACAAATGGCTGTCGGCGCACAGGCGCACGTCGACGCCGACGGCGCGCAGCACCTGCTCCACCTTGCCGCGGATCTGCTGGCCATGCTGCAGGGTGCATGGCGGATGGTAGGCCACCCGCTGCGCGATCTTCCCGTTCAACAGCGCCAGCAGTTCCCCTTCGAAGGCGGGCATGATCTCGGACAAATCGCGCGTCAGTGCCGCGATGCGCCGCGCCTTGTCCGCATACTGCGCGTCGTGCGCCAGCAGATGGCCGTATTCCTTGACGGTGGCGCCGCAGCCGGAGGCCGTCATGACGATGGCTTCCGCGCTCTCCACGTAGGGCCACCAGGCGTCGATATTGCGGCGCATGTCGTCCAGCGCCGCCTCCTGGTCGTTCAGGTGATGGCGCAGCGCGCCGCAGCAGCCCGCCTTGGGCGCGACAATCAGCTGCACGCCCAGGGCATCGAGCACGCGCGCCGTGGCCGCGTTGATGTTGGGCGACATGGCCGGCTGCACGCAGCCGTCGAGCAGCAGCATGGTGCGCGCATGCCGGCGCGCGGGCCAGGCACCGGCTGGCGCGCCCGGGCGCAATTTGTCCTGCAAACCTTTCGACAGCAGCGGCCGCAGCGCCTGCCCCGCCTTGTACACGGGCGTAAACAGCCAGCGGCGCGGCAAGGCTTCCTGCAGGGCGAAGCGCAGCGCCCGTTCGCGCAAGGGGCGCTGCACGCGCTGCTCGACGACGTTGCGGCCGATGTCGACCAGGCGCCCGTACTGCACCCCGGACGGACAGGTCGACTCGCAGTTGCGGCAGGTCAAACAGCGGTCCAGGTGCGTCTGCGTCTTGGCAGTGACGGGCGCGCCTTCGAGCACCTGCTTGATCAGGTAGATGCGGCCACGGGGGCCATCGAGTTCATCGCCCAGCAGCTGGTAGGTGGGGCAGGTGGCCGTGCAAAAGCCGCAGTGCACGCAGGCGCGCAGGATGGCTTCCGCTTCGTCGCCTGCCGGCGTGTTCTTGATGAAATCGGCGAGATTGGTTTGCATGCGCTCAATTCATTCTGTGCGGGTTGAAGATGCCGGCCGGGTCGAAAGCCTGCCGCAGGCGCTGGTGGATGGTGGCGATGGCGGGCGCCAGCGGGTGGAACACGCCCACCGCCTTGTCGCCGCCGCGGAACAGCGTGGCGTGGCCGCCGGCGGCCGCCACGGCCTGGCGGATGCGCGCGCTGCCTGCCGCATCGGCGTCGCCATCGAGCTTGAGCCAGCGCTGCGCCCCGCCCCACTCGATCAGCTGGCGCCCCTTGAGTATCATGGCGCTGGCATGCGGCGGCAGCGACAGCCGCCACAGGCTGCCCGCGCCCGCAAAAAAAGCGTGCGTCTGCTCGCGCAGGGATTGCCAGAAGGCGGCCGCGTCATGGGGCGCTAGCACGGCGCCGCCCAGCGACTGCAAGGCTGCCGACACGGCTGCCTCGGCGC
>CAUSDR010000063.1:0-18293 GCA_963530105.1 uncultured Janthinobacterium sp. | reverse complement strand
TCGTACGCCTGGGTGCAGCAGCGCCAGCTCGATGAATTGCACCGCACGCTAGATTCGCGCGCGGAACTGTATGCGGCGTCCATCGGCGGCGCCCTCAACAAATACGAATTCCTGCCCCTGGCCGTGGCGCAGAGCGATGCCGTGGCGCAACTGCTGGAGCAGCCCAGTGCCGACAGGGTCGCGCAGATCAATGCCTATCTGATCGACATCAACCAGCGCGCGGGCGCCTTTGCCGTCTACGCGCTCGATGACAAGGGCACCACCCTGGCGTCGAGCAACTGGCAAGACCGCAGCTCCTACGTGGGCGTCAATTACGGCTTCCGCCCGTATTTCAAGAATGCCATCGCGGGCGGCATCGGCCGCTTCTACGGCATCGGCGCCTCCACCTTCGAGGCCGGCTACTTCATTTCGCAGCCCTTGCAGCGCGACGGGCGCATCCTCGGCATCGTCGCCGCCAAGGTCAACCTCGACTGGATCGAGCAATCGTGGCGCACGCCGGGCGCGGGCGAGCAGATCTGGGTCAAGGATGCGAATGGCGTCATCATCCTGGCCACGACGCCCGCCTTCAAGTTCAAGACACTGGCGCCGCTGTCGCCTGCCGCCAAGAAGGACATCAGCGAACAGCGCCAGTTCCTGCAAGAAAACCTGCCCATCCTGCCGCACAAGGTGCAGCGCCAGTTTGCCGATGGCGCCAGCGTGATGCGGCTGGAGCGTCCGCAGACGGGCGACACGCCGGCCCTGTCCGGCAGCGCCGACCAGGTGGACTATCTGGCCGTGCACCGCGCGCTGGGCCCGCTGCAATGGCAGATTACCGTGCTGGCCGAGCTCGACCAGGTGAACGCGGCGGCGCGCAACGCCGCCATCGCCGCCGCGCTGGGCTGGGCCCTGCTGCTGCTGGCCCTGATGTATGCGCGCCAGCGCCGGCGCCGCATCGCCGAGCGCCTGAACGCGCAGCAGACGCTGGCGCGCGCCTATGAGCAGCTGGAAATCAAGGTCGAGCAGCGCACGGCCGACCTGGTCCACGCGAATGGCCGCCTGCAGGCGGAAGTGGCCGAGCGCGAGCGGGCCGAGCAGACCCTGCGCTACGCCCAGGCGGAACTGGTGCAAAGCGGCAAGCTGGCGGCCATCGGCCAGATGGCGGCCGGCGTCACGCACGAGCTGAACCAGCCGCTGGCCGCCCTGCAAACCTTTTCCGACAATGCGAAAGTGTTTTTAGCGCGCGGGCGCGTGGACGATGCGCTGGACAATCTGTCGACCATTTCCGACCTCGTCAAGCGCCTCGGCTATGTGACGTCGCAATTGAAAGGTTTTGCGCGGCGCAGCGACGACGCCCGCAAGCCCGTCAGCGTGCGCCAGGCGTTCGCGCAAACCATGCTGCAAATCCGCACGCGCAAGAATTCGCAGCGCCTCACCCTGCATGAGAGCTGGCTGGAGGACGACATCATCGTGCTGTGCAACGCCATAGGCCTGGAGCAAGTGTTCAGCAACCTGATCACGAATGCCATGGACGCCGTGCCGGAAAGCGAGCCCGTGCAGATCTGGTTCCAGGTGCGCCGCGAAGGCACGCTGGCCATCATCCATATCACCGATAATGGCCCCGGCATCCCGCTCGCTTCGCTGGACAAGATCTTCGATCCCTTCTATACCACCAAGGAACATGGATTGGGCTTGGGCTTGTCGATCAGCGCAGGCATACTGCGGGCGGCGGGCAGCGCGCTGGCCGTGCGCAACCGCAGCGCCGCGGAAGGGGGCGGCGCGCAATTTACCATCACCCTGAGCTGCGACTCGGGGGCATAGAACAGAGACAGAGGACCGGATGCACGAGAATAATTTTGAGGGCATGCAAGTGCTGCTGGTGGAAGACGACGCTGTCGTGCGCAAGGGCGCGCGGCAATCGCTGGAACTGGCGGGACTGCAAGTGACGGCCGTGGCCACGGCCGAGGAAGCGCTGCCCTGGCTGGTGCCCGAATTTGCCGGCATTTTATTGAGCGATATCAAGCTGCCCGGCATGGATGGCTTGAAACTGCTCGATATCGCCGTGGCGCAGGATGCCAGCCTGCCCGTCATCCTCGTCACGGGCCACGGCGACGTGTCGATGGCCGTGGGCGCCATGCGCCGTGGCGCCTACGATTTCATCGAAAAACCGTTTTCCGCCGACCTGCTGGTGGAAGTGTGCCGCCGCGCGCTGGACAAGCGCCACCTGGTGCTGGAAAACATGAAGCTGCGGGCGCAGCTGGAAAACCGCGCCGGCATCGAGGCGCGCATCGTCGGCCGCAGCGCGGCCATGGCCAAGGTGCGCCAGCTGGTGCTGAACCTGGCGCCGAAGTCGGCCGACATCATCATCCTCGGCGAAACGGGCACCGGCAAGGAATTGATCGCCCGCTGCCTGCACGATTTCAGCGAACGGCGCGACCATCCGTTCGTGGCGATCAACTGCGGCGCCCTGCCCGAATCGATCTTCGAGTCGGAATTGTTCGGCCACGAAGAAGGGGCATTCACGGGCGCGCAGCGCCAGCGCATCGGCAAGATCGAATATGCGAACGGCGGCACCCTGTTCCTCGATGAAATCGAAAGCATGCCGCTGGCCCTGCAAGTGAAACTGCTGCGCGTGCTGCAGGAGCGGCAGGTGGAACGGCTGGGCTCGAACAAGCTCATTTCCGTCAATTTCCGCGTCATCGCCGCCGCCAAGGAAGACTTGAACGTGCTGGCGGAACAGGGCAAGTTCCGCCCCGACCTGTATTACCGCCTGAATGTTGCCAGCCTGACCTTGCCCGCGCTGCGCAACCGGCGCGAGGATATCCCCCTGCTGTTCGAGTTTTTCGTGCTGCAGGCGGCGCTGCGCTATGGCCAGCCGGCCGCCCTCGTCAGCGGCGAACTGCTGGCCTCGCTGATGGCGCAGCGCTGGGCCGGCAATGTGCGCGAACTGCACAACGTGGCCGACCGCTTCGTGCTGGGCCTGCTTGACGACACGCTGAGCCCGGCCGGCTGCCGCGAAGCTTCGCTGGCCGAGCAAGTCGACACCTTCGAGATTTCCATCATCGAGGAAGCCCTGCGCCGCCACAACGGCAATGTCATCGACGCCGCCGCCGCCCTCAACATTCCCAAGAAAACCCTGTACGACAAGCTCAAGCGCTTCGATATCTCGACGGAACAATTCCGTTGATCTGAAGCATCTGGCCGACACGGCCATGGGGCGGCGTCCTACTTGCGCGGGCGGGCGCGCGTGCCACAATGCAAGCTCACATCCACACCCCAGCATTGGACACCACCATGAAAACCGCCGCTCTCCTGCTTGCCGCCACCCTGATGACCGTGGGCGGCGCCTGGGTGCAAGCCCAGTCGACGACGAATCTGAACCAGACGGGCAACCACACCAACAACCCCAACGACCCGGGCCAGCAATCGGACCAGTCGGATAAGCTCGACAACAAGGGCCAGGTCATCCGCGATGGCAAGGCCGCCAAGACGCGCACGGACAAGCGCAGCCGCCGCGGCAAGCCGACGCCCGCCACGGACCAGCAGATGCACAACGGCCAGGCCAGCGCGCCACCCGCCACGCTGCTGGCCGTGCCCAGCATTCCCGTCGCCCCCGTGAAATAAGGCCGTGTTGCCCCAGCGCTGCGCCACATTACTCTAGAGCAAGCTATCATCACGTCCTTTGAAAAGCGCAAGGACGACGATGAAGGCAGCATGGCAAGCGATGATGGCGGCAAGCGTACTGGCGGCGGCAGCTGCCCAGGCCTCGCCCACGGTGGGCGAGTGCATGGAACTGACCACGGGTGTCAAGTTCAGCAAGAATAATGGCGACGCGCAAGTAAATGTCGAAGAAACCTTCGAGGGCAAGACACTCAAGGGCACGCAGCTGATCCTCGACGGCGGCGTGCTGCTGGCGACGTCCTACCAGGACATCCGCGACGGCCAGGTCTTCCTGACGGGCACGCTCCACTACAACGACGATGGCACGCTGCGCAGCAAGAACGTCTACGCGCCGCAGTCCGCCATCCCCGCCAACATGCGCCCCGGCCAGGAAGTGCGCGTGCGCTTCACGGACACGCGTACCGACACCCACTACCCGCTGGCTGGCCTGTCCGACAAGATCACCACCTCCACGCGCACGGATGAACGCAATTTCTCCATCACGTTCCTGGGCTGGGAACGCCTGGAACTGGGCGGGCGCCGCTTCCCCGACGCCTGCAAGTTCGAGCTGCATGACGTCGGCGGCAAGAGCAAGGGCAAGAGCGGCGAGCATGTCTGGTACGCGCAGGGTTTCGGCGTGATCATGACGGATAAGCTGGACAAGGACGGCGACGTCCAGCCCGCCTACCGCATCGCGCTGACAAAGATTATCAGCGCGCCGTAATTATTTTTTGCTGACAATATTGCGCTAGTATCGGCCGATATTTTTCTTGTCGGAAAATCATGCTCCGGGCGCACGCAAATGGTGGTTTGCCATGCCGCCCACGGCGCCCATGGCGTTGGCCATGCCAGCCACGCAGCACGGTTGAACGCCGCCCGGCGTCCCAGCGCGGCCCCGCTGCATGCTTCGCCGTTTTCGGCCTCTGCGGCGCCTCGCTGCCGCGCGCGGTCCTTTCTCGCCTGGCACTTGCTGCTGCGGCCGGCGGCCGGCCAGGCCCCAAGCGGCCCGCCTGCGCGCCAGCGCCATCTTTCCCGCAAAGTTTGCGTAAGCGCAATTAATCGCCCATCGCCCGCCCTACACTGTGCTGTCTGGTCAGCGAGGAGCGGCGATGGCGTATCCGAAACTTCCCTATGTGAATGGACGCGCGCAGGCGCTGCTGCATTGCGGGCGCCAGAGCGACGCCATCGTGCGCATCCGTCCCGAACTGCCCGGCAATGTCATCGTCATCCATGGCGTCAACGACGTGGGCACCAGCTTCGGCGCCGTGGAACAGGGCTTGTGCCAGGGACTCGATGCGCGCATGTATGGCGGCGGCCACGTCTTCACGCCCGCCGCCTACCGCATGCCGCAGGCGGCCGACAAGGCGCTGCTGATCGCCGATCCGGACGATGTGTATTTCAAGCGCAAGACCGATGACACGACGCACAGCCCCGTGATCCCGTTTTACTGGGGCTTTCGCGAACAGGGCGGCGCCAGCAAGGTCGTCAACGGGCAGAACACGGACCGCTACGGCAACCGCCTCGACAAGGACATGTCGAAGAACGGCGGCCCGTTCGGCAACGCCACCAACACCCTGCCCGACATGTGGAACAAGGGTCTGTATGCACCGTGGGACGTGGGCGGCGATCCCGTGCGGCCGCTGTTGACGGCGCCCGGCCGCATGTACATGGTGCTGGCCGCCAAGCGCCTGGCGGCGCTGATTGCCATGATCCGCGACTACGACAGCAATGACGCCGTTTCCATCGTCGCGCACAGCCAGGGTTGCCTGATCTCGCTGCTGGCGCAAGCCTTCCTGCTCGACGAAGGCAAGCGCCCGGCCGATACCCTGATTCTCACGCATCCGCCCTACAGCCTGGTGGAAGACACGAGCATGTTTTTCGGCGCGGCGGAAACGAGCCGCATCTTCGGCGGCGGCCAGGATGCGGCGATGGCAAGCCAATATGGCGCCATCAACGACCGCCAAACCTTTCATGCGCGCCTGCAAACCCTCGTGCAGATCGTGCACGGCGTGGTCGCCAAAAAACATGCCACGCCAGCCTTCGGGCAGATCAAGGATCACGCCGTCTGCCATGGCATGGCGGGCGCGGCGTGGCGCGCCGAAGCGGACCGCGACAACCGGGGCAAGGTGTACCTGTACTTTTGCCCCGAGGATATGACGGTGGCGCTGGACAATATGCAAGGCATCGGCTGGCAGGGCGTGCCCGATTATCAGGATGGCCATGGCTTGTCGAAAACCAAGGGCAAGCAGGACAAGGGCATCTGGCGCGACGGCCACACGCAGTGGGACAAGGAATTCCAGCGGCGCCAGCCCATGAAGGAACTGGGGCCGGGATTTTACCAGCGCGTCTTCAGCAGCAAGCGACGGCTGGATGCGGCCGGCAAGCACAGCGGGCCAGTACTGGTGGGCCTGCCGCCGCACGACTTCGCCCTGCGCGTGAAAGGCGAAGACGACCACGCCCACGTGGCGGGCAGCAACCGGGGCCACCGCGGCAACCATGACGAGGCGCCATGGCCGCCCGTCCAGCCCGGCAAATGGAATATCTTTTCAACGCAAGCGGGACGGCGCGAAGGCTTGCGCACGATCAATGGCGAAGCGCTGCACGTGCCCAGGGCGGCCGTGCTCGATGGCGGCGAAGTCAAGCCCGCGCAATTGCCGCACGATTCCATGCAGGCCAGGCTGCCGCGCGACCAGCAAGGTCCCTGCGAGGAAGTCGACCCCATCGATGCGGCCATCGCCATCACCAGCAAGCAAGGCTTGACAATGCGCAAGCAGGAAATCATTGCCGACCCGCGCCCCCTGCGGCAGCGCATCCCGGAATACGGCGCCGGCATGTTCGGCGCGGGCGAGCGCGAGCAGGTGGAAAAGGCCTGGAACCTGGGCAAGGAAGCGGCCGATCAATGCCGGATAGAACGCGTCTCGCGCCATCCGGGCGGCGGCGACAAGCTGCTGGTGGACCGCGAAGAAACCCCGAACGAGGCCCGCAAGCGCTGGCAGAACGAGGTCAGCCCCAAATCCTTCCACGGCGCCATCATCGGCAACGCGGAAAACCACCGCAACGTGACGGCGTATGACGTGGCCATCGGCGGCGGCAAGGCGAGCAGCGATCCGAGGTTTTATGAATATTTGTGCGCCGTTGCTGACTGGCGATTGCAAAGCGATATCCGCAATCCAGTGCGACCATCCATCCCCAGATGGAATGATTTCAAGAAAAAATTTTCAGTCTACCTGGAGGCTGAACCTGCGCAGCGCCAGCTCATTATCAAGGGCAACGCCGACTATTACAGTTCGGGAATTTTGCCGGACTTTGTCCCCACATTGCAAGCAGGTCTGCCATCGACCGTCGTGTGTGAAACAGTCAACGGCAGGCGTACCGAATCGGTCGTCACGCCAGTCGTCCACAAGCCAAGCGACGATATCCCAAAATGAAAATCTCATTTCCACGCTTGCGATATCCACTCGGTGCCGCCCTAATCGTGCTGGCGCTGCTTGGGTCCTTGTTGTTCAGCCCACCACCCTTCCTGCTGGAGTCCGCGATGCGCAGCAATCTATGGAAACATCTGCAGTGGCTGTTGCTGATCCCGCCCATTGTGGCGGCCACATTGCTCGGCTCGCGCTGGCTGCAAGCATCCAAGCCCGTGGCCGTCGCAACGCCGCAAGTGCAGCACGCGGCGCCCACGGAGCAGGAAAAACGGGAATATGTGCTGGAAGTCATCGGTCTTGGCGTCACCCTGGACAAATACCGGCAGGGCAAGCTGTGGGAAGCCCTGCAGCAGGGAAATGCCTATGCCAGCATCCGTGTACAGGACAAGGAAAAATACGCCTGGAATGCCATGGAACGAGCGGGAATAGCAGGCGGCCGTGGCGGCGACACGCTGGAAAATGGCGCCAGGGATACTCCCATGTATTTCGGCGTGCCCGTGTTCAACGCGGAACCCCCCATCTACAATTCGAGCATGCTGGACAGCCCCGACTCGCCAGCCATAGGCCTGGCAGGTGGCGCCGCGTCATCCGGCCTGCACTGGCACCTGTTCGCCAGTGGTCCGCGCCGTCTGAGCGAACACCCGGACCGCATCCTGGAAGACGTGTTCGCCTTCTTTGATGCCCATCCGGACGTGCCATACATCGTGCTCAATTCCGAGGACAGCATGCCCACGCGCAACCTGTACAGCCCGGACAACTCTCCACCGCTCACACGAGACGGCCGCTACATCCCCGAAATGCCCGACGCCTCCGCCCTCTTCGTGCTGGCACGGCGCGAGCGCATCGATGCCGTGCGGAAGTTCGCATATGACGATGCGCCCCCCGAAGACAGCGTCGATGACTTGAATACCTACGGCGTAGCGCGGCGCCTGTATCTGGCGTATGACGAATTGATGCGGGCCGTGCCACACCCTGACAAAAAAGAAGACCCAAGTGCCTTCACTCAGCGCCAGCCCAGCATCGCCGAATGGCTGCCCGCCGCCGCGCAATTCGCCCGGCGCCCCGACATCCGCGGCACGGGCAGCTTCAGCATGCTGGACAAGCTCCAGCACAAGACGTATCAGCCGCCCAAAGACTGGCAGCCCACGCCCTGGTTTCCCGTGCCCTTCAACAAGGAACAGCTGGCGCAGCTGGACCGCCTGCCCACCTTCGGCTTCATCCACCGCCCCACGTTCGTCAGGATGACCGACAAGGATGGCAAGCCCCTGACGCGCCGCGACCGGCGCGAACAAGCCTTGCTGGCGGGCTGGCAGGAAGCCTTGCGCTGCCTGCCGGAAAGCGAACGCGCCGCCGCGCCCGCGCGCCTGGTCGCGGCCACGGGCGGCAAGCAGGCGCAGCTGGTGGCGCTGCACAAAACCTTGCTGCGCCATGCGGAAGATGGCGGCACGGAACTCGACAGCGGCAACACGGCGCAATGGATCGATGCCGACCGGCGCCTGGGCAACACGGGCGCGGCTACCCTGTTCGTGCAAATGGCCATCGGCGTGATGGGCAGCTACCGCGACGGCGGCGTCAGCGCCGTGGTCAACCTGCGCAATCCGGACGAAGCAAGCATCGTGCTGGTCAGCCCGCCATCGGAAGAAAAACGCCGCGCGCAGCACCATCCGCACGGCGGCGATGTCTTGCGGCATTACGCCACGCCCGCCATCGACCCGGCGAATTATCCGGCGAACTGACTATTTACCCTGTGCGGCAAGCTGCGCCAAGGCATTGCCCCGCACCTGGAACGCCACTGTCACCACCGTCTTGCCGGCCTCGTCGACGAGGGCCAGCGCGTGCTTGCCCGGCACGGGGCGCCAGCCGTGGCTCTCGGTGGCCGCGCCCAGGTCCTTGCCGTCGAGCACCCAGCGCAAGCCGTGGCTGCCCTGCGCCTGGAAGAAGACGCGCTGCAGGGCGGGCGGAATGTCGGGGTCGATGGCGAGGATGCTGTCCTCGGCCGGATACATGATGGCCGGCGGCCTGACGGTATCGCCCACCACGGCGATGACGGCGCTTTCCGTGCCGGCGATGAACCATTCGCGGCGCGGCGCTTCCAGGGCGGGCTGGTACGCCACCATTTGCTGCAGCACGCCGGGCGGCGCCTTGGGCGCGTGGCTGGGCACGTTCTTGTGCAGATAATCCATGACGTCGCGCCACACGGGCGCGGCGCCCGTCACGCCCGAGACATCCCACATGGGCTTGCCGTCGAAATTGCCCACCCACACGCCCACCGTATAGCGTTCCGAGTAGCCCATGCACCAGTTGTCGCGCATGTCCTTGCTCGTGCCCGTCTTGACGGCGCTCCAGAAATTCGTCCCCAGCTCATTGCGCAAGCCAAACGTCATGCTGCGCGCGGCGCGGTCGGCGAGGATATCGCCCACAATAAACGCGGCGCCCGGCTCCATCACGCGGCGCCTGTCCCTGCCCGCCTGGCCCGGCTGCAGGCTGGCCGTGCTGTAGCTGCCGCCATTGGCCAGCGCGCGATAGGCGTTGGCCAGTTCCAGCAGGGTCACTTCGGATGAACCGAGGGCCAGCGACGGCCCGTAATATTCGGCCGGTTCCGTCAGGCTGGCCAGGCCCACATCCTTCAGGCGGTTATAGAAGCCGTCCTGGCCCGTCAGCAGCACCGTGCGCACGGCGGGAATGTTCAGGGAACTGGCCAGGCTGGTGCGGGCGCTCACATGGCCCTTGAAATTGCGGTCATAGTTTTGCGGCGCATACATGCCGGACGCCGTGGCGATGTCGAGCGGTGTATCGTCCATGACGGACGCGGCCGTCATCAGCCGGCGCTCGATGGCCAGTTCATACAGGAATGGTTTTAATGTGGAACCCGCCTGGCGCAGGGCCGTCACGCCATCCACGTGGCTGCCGCCCGCATTGCCCACATAGGCGAGAATCTCGCCGCTGCGGTTGTCGAGCACGATGATGGCGCCATCGTTGACATTGCGCTCGCGCAAGGATGCCAGCTGCTGGCGCAGGTTTTCCTGCGCGAAACGCTGCAAAGGACCGTCGAGCGTGCTGGCCACGTGCGCGCCCGGCAGCTTGAGCAGCTGCTGCGCCACTTGCGGCGCGGGCGCCAGATCCGCGTACAGGGCCGTGCGCTGCAGGGCCGTCTGCACGCGCTGGCCGATCAGCTGGCAGCTGCTATCCATGCGCCATTCCTTCGCCAGCGCGCAGGCGCGCCGCGTCACGGTGGCAGGCGGCGCGTTCGGCGCGCGCACCAGGCTGGCCAGGATGATGCCATCCGTCTGGTTCAGGCCGGATGGCGCCTTGCCGAACAGGCTGTACGAAGCGGAGGCGATGCCTTGCAGTTCGCCGCGGAACGATACCAGGTTCAGGTAAGCCTCGAAAATCTGCGCCTTGCTCCAGCTATCCTCGATGGCTTGCGCGGCGCGCATCTGGTCCCACTTCTGGCGCAGGCTGCGCCCGCCCGCTTGCGCCTGCAAATCCGCATCGAGCTGGCCCGCCAGCTGCATGGTGATGGTCGAGGCGCCCCGGGGCTTTTTTGAAAACAGATTGTCCCAGGCGGCCGTGGCCAGCGCGGACACATCCACGCCGCCATGCTGCATGAAGCGCTGGTCTTCCGCCAGCAGCACGGCCTGCTGCACGGCGGGAGAGATGTCGGCCAGCGGCACCCACGGCAAACGCCGTACTTTCATGTCCACGCGCAAGGATTGCAAGGGCGCGCCGCTGCGGTCGAGCAACTGCGCCTCCGAACTGCGGTAGGCGGCCCGTACCTGGGCCGGCGTCAGCACCGCCTGGGCTAACAAGGGGCCAGCCAGCAGGCAGCCCAAGACAACGATGACGCTCCTCACTGCCCCACCTTCACGTTCGCGTTCGGCGCTTCGCCAAACATTTCCGGCGAATACATGGCTTCGATGCGCGTGGCGGGCAGGCTGAAATCCCCGGCATTGTTCAGGCGCACCGTGTACTCCACGCTCCACGTGCCCTTCGGCACGAAGGCGTAATAGGCGCGGAAGGCGTCAAACGCCCGCTCCTCGAACGTGGGCCAGACCCAGCCCGTGGATTTTTCGCCCGCCGTCAGCAGCTGCGAATCGCGGCCCAGGCCATTGCCCAGCACCGTGGCGCTGGCGGGGATCGGATCGTCGACCACCACCCAGCTCATGTCCGCCTGCGCCGACAGATCCAGGCGCACGCGGTAGACGTCGCCGCGCGACCAGGCGCCGGCCGTCTTCTGTTCCACGGGCGTGATGGTTTTCTTGATCGTGTAACCGCTGGAGACGGGCGCCTTGAGGGGGATGGCGGCCAGGCTTTGCACGGTGGCCCACGGCTTGCCCGTGCCGCTGTGCGCCAGGCCCAGGGTGTCCGTGCCTTTCGGCCACGCCTGCAGCACGGGGCCCACTTTCGCCGCGCCATTCCACACGAGCGCTTGCGTATCGCTGCCCAGCTTGACGGCGCTGGCGCCCGTCACCGGCGTCGATTCGAACTTGGCGGAAAACTTGGCGATCGCCAGGGTACCCCAGGCGTTGGCCACCGTCGTATCCCAGCGGCCCTTTTTCTGGCGGCCCATGCTGCCGCGCACCAGGCGCCCGATGTCATCCTTCCACGCCGGATTGTCCAGCACGGCCAGCAATAAACGGTTGGCGTTGACGTCGCCGGACACCATCAACCACCACCAGTTATCCTTGCGCTCGGTGGAAAAGCCCATGGTCGTGCCCTGGAAATTCAAGCGGCTGCGCAAGATCTGCTGCGCCTCCGCCAGCCGCGCATCGCGGCGCGCCAGGCCTGGCGTGCGTTGCAGCAGCAAGCTCCAGTCGATGACGGCGGACGTCGGCCACAGGTTCGGATTGATGCTGATGCTTTCCAGCGCATCGGGCGGCACCTTGTTCGAACGCGACAGCGCTTCCAGCGCCGCCAGCTTGCGCACGGCCAGGTCGGTGGTGGGCAAGGCCGAATGGCGCACGATGCGTCCCTGCACGAAGGCCGTCAAGGCTTCTTCCATGCGATTCTTCGTCTGCTCGGGAATCGCATAGCCCGCTTCCGCAGTTGCCGACAGCACATACGCCGTCAGGCTGTCGCTGCCCTGCTCCATGATGGGGAAATATTTCAGCATGCCATCGCTGTCGAGGTAGGCGGGCAGGCTGGCGGCCAGCTTGTTCCACGCATCCTGGTCTTGCAGGGCGATGGCTTTCGACGTGTTTTGCTCGAAGCAGGTGTAGGGGTAGGCAGCCATGTATTCGCGCACGCCGGGCAGCTCGCCGCCCAGCTTGGCCACAAAACTCGTCTGCAAGCCGCCCCGGCCCGGCAAGGCGCCAGCCGGCATCTGCACGGACAGGTTCGTCGGCTTGTCGATCTGCAGCAAGGTCGCCTGGTAAGTGCGCACGGGCGTGGCCTGGCCCACTTTTTGCGTGATTTTCAGCTTGTCCGCATGGCTGCCGGCCTTGGCGGCTATCTCCCACACAATCTGCTGCGCGCCGAGCGGCACCTGGTAATCCCAGCCCACTTCGCGCGCCTCGCCCGCCGCCAGGGTCAGGCTTTGGCGCGGCAAGGCCTTGCCGGCCGCCGTGGCGTTCAAGTCCACGCTCAGCGAGGCGGCCGAAGTGTTGCGTACCGTAAAGCCTGCGCGCCTCTGGTCGCCTTCGCGCACGAGGGTGGGCAAGCCCGACATCAAAATCAGGTCTTGCGAACTGCGGATATCCGTGCTGCCCGTGCCAAACAATTGATTGCCGGCACTGGCGATGGCGACGATGCGGAAGGCCGTCAGCGAGTCGTTCAGCGGCACTTGCACGCTCGCCTCGCCCTTGGCGTCGAGCTTGACGGTGCCCTTCCAGAACAGCAGGGTGTCGAACAGCTCGCGGCTGGCGCCCTTGCCGCCGCCACCGCCGGCCGGAAATGCCTTGCGGCCGAAGTGGCGCTTGCCGATCACCTGCATCTGCGCCGTCGCCGTTTCCACCTGCAGGCTGCGCTGCGCCATCATGGTGTCGAGCAACTTCCAGCTATCGTTGGGCATGAGTTCCAGCAAGCCCGTATCGACGGCGGCCAGCGCCACTTCGGCACCGGCCGGCAACGGCTTGCCATCGGCGCGGCGCACGCGCACGGACACTTCCGCCTTGTCGCGGGTTTTATACACTTCCTTGTCCGACACGACCAGCACGTTCAGCTCATGCGCCTGCCAACCCACGTTCAGGGGCGCGATGCCCATCTTGTAGGCGGGCTTGCCCAAATCGACCAAGGCCGTCGGCTGCACGCCATCCACCCTGCCCCGCACGACGAATACGGACACGTACACATTGGGCGCGTAATTCGGTTTGACCGGGATTTTCACCACGGGTTCCCGGCCGTCGAGCTGGCGCACATAGGTGTCGAGGATGCCTTCGCGCTCGACCGTGATCAGCGCCGTGCCCGAGCGGAACGGCATGCGAACCTGCAAGCTTGCTTCCTGGCCCGGCTCATAGCGTTTCTTTTCAGGCAATACGTCGATGCGGTCATTGTCGCTGACGTTGAACCACCAGTCGCCGCTGCCGGCCACCCAGGTTTCGCGGTTGGCGACGGCCGCGTTGCCAGACGCATCCTGCGTGCGCGCGCGCAAGATCAGATTGCCGCTGGCGGGCGCTTTCACGTCGCACGTCAAGAGGCCCTTGCTGTCCGTCTTGCCCGTGCAGGCGGGACCCAGCTTGACCACTTCGCTGCTGTTTTCATACGCATAGAAGCCGCCGATCAGGCGCCGGCGGTGCGAATAGCTGTTGCGCTGGAAGAAATCGACGGCCACCGGCGCATTCGCCACGGGCTTGCCATCGGTGCCCAGCACGGCCACCGTGAACTTGAAGGCATCCTTGCTCAAGGCCCAGGCGTCGGGCTTGATGCCGATCACATAGTTTGACGGCCACAGCGGCACGCGCGTGGCCACCGAGGCCGTCTCGCCATTCGCATCCTGGAACGCCATTTCCGCCACCAGGTCGCGCGGCGTGGACAGCTGCGGCAGCTGGTCGATGAGGATGCGCGCGCCGCCCGCCTTGTCCAGGTTCAAGCTTTGCGTGCGCGCCGCCGTGGCGCCGGCGCCGGCGGGCCCGCCATTACCCTCGTCCTGCCATTCGCCCTCGTCGTCATCGTAGCCCGTGCCCTGCTTGACGAGGCCTTCCTTCACGTCGCCATTGCTGAAGCTATAGTCGGGATAGTCGGTAAAACTCACGCTCTTGTCTTGCAGCACCGTGCGCAGCTTGACGGGCGCATTGGTGGCGGCGCCGCCGGCCAGATAGGTGATCTGCGCATCGAGGGCCACCTGCTTCGCCTGCACGGCGGGCGTTTTCGGCCCCTGCAGCACGGCTTTCATGGTGGGCACGCGGAAAGCTTCCACACGGAAACTGCCCGATGGCCGTCCCGCCATGGTCACGCTGTATTCGCCCTGTTTGGCGTCGGCGGGGATGGCCCAGTCGCTTTCCGCCGTGCCGCTGGCCGACCAGCGCAGGGGCAGCTGGTAATTCTGGTCGCTGCCCTGGTGCGTGATGACGATGGAAGTGGCGCTGCCGGGGCCATTGTTCTTGTCGACCAGGCTCATGCCCTGGCCCGTGTGCTTGCGGATGAAATGCTTCATGTGCACGGTTTCACCGGCGCGCAGCAGGGTGCGGTCGAAGACCGTCGCCAGCAGCGTGTTGTCGGCGCGCGTGTCGTCCGTGGGCAAGTTGAAGCGCCAGGCTTCGATGCCGCCCACCCAGTCCGACAGCGTAAACGTCATGTCGCCGCCGCTGCGCGCACTGATAAAGTAGCGGCCATTGTTCTTGCAGCTGGAATTGGCCAGTTCGCCGGGAATCTGCGCCACGCCGTCCGCGCCCGTGGCGCCTTGCCACAGCAGCTTGCCGGCGCAGTCGCGCACAGCCACTTGCGCCTTGGCAACAGGCGTACCCTTGTCCAGGGTGGTCACCCATACGAGCGACGATTGCGCGCCATGCTTGAAGTGGGCCGCCAGATTCGTCACCAGCGCGGCCGTGCGGATATACGCGGTGGTCGGCTTGCCCAGCAGCACTTTACCCAGGATGGGGCTGGCCAGCTCGACCACGTAGAAGCCCGGCTTTTGCAGCGGGATGCCGATCACTTCAAAGGTCTTCCTGCCATCCGCGCGGGGCAGGCTGATGGGACGCGTGCCGGCGGCGCCGGCCAGCACGGATTTGCCCATGTTGCCCGCATACTGGGCGTAGGGCTGCCAGTATTCGCCGCCGTCGCCATTGCCGGCCAGGCGCTGCATCCACTCGATGATGAACTTGTCGTCATTGTCGGGCACGCGCAGGGTGGCGCCCGTGGCGGCGGCGTCTGGCGCGGATACTTTGGCGATTTCCTTGCCGGTCAGCACAGGTTCGATATTGCGCACGGTGACGGGCAGCAAGCCGTCGCCCTTCGCTTCGATGATGCCGAACGGCGCCGGGAACTTCAGCAGCGGCGGCTGTTCGCCCGTGCGCACCGTCATGGGGAAGCGCGCGCGGTTGAGCAAAGCACGGCCGGCGTCATCCGTCAGCTTCGGCGGCAGGTTCAGCGTAAAACTGGTTTCCACGGGGAACGGGCCATTGAAAGTGGCGTCGTTCAAGAATTCGGCCTTTTCTTCCTCTTTTGCAATCGTCGGCGCATACGTCTTGCCGCCGCCCGTCAGGGTCATGGCGCGCACCAGCGACGCCTTCACGGGCGCGGAAAACTGCACGCGCATGGGCAGGAAGGGGATGCACTGCTCTTTCGGATTGCTGCGTTCGCAGCTGAACCTGGCCGTGAAATCGGGCCGCGTCTTGAAGTGCAGGCTTTGCGCCTTGTCCGTGGCGATGCCGCTGGCGCTGGCGATGCCCTCGCCCCATACCAGCGACACCTTGGCGTTGGCGGGGAAGCTGCGCTTGCATTGCAGCACGCTGACGGGCAGCGGCGGCGCGCCCTTGCTGGCCACGGGCATGCCCACTTTCCACACCACGCCCCGCTTCTTGAAATACACGGTCAGGTAGCGGTCGACAAAATTCTTGCGCAAGGCCAGGACTTGCTCCAGCTCCTCGCCTTTCAACAGGCGCACGGGAATCTTTTCATTGATGCCATCGGCGCGGCAATACGCGTTGGCGGCCACGCTGGCCTCGTTCGGCGCGGCATCGAGGCCCAGCACGAAGATCTGGTTTTCATCGATGTAGGGCTGGCCGTCATACGGCATGGATTCGACGATGGCCGGGCCGCCCGTGGAAAAGCGGTAGGACGCCGTCCCTTGCAGCGGCTGGCCCGCCATATCCTTCAAGCCCGGTTTCAAGGTGAAACTGCAAGCCACGCCGGCCGGCAAGTCGCGTTCGAAATCATAGTTCCAGTTGCGCTCGTCGGCCCAGCGTCCCGCGCCCGCCACGACGGCCGGCTCGGCCTTGCCGCAATCGATGGCGAACGGCGCGGCCAGCGCCATGTCGCCGAACGGCACCATCGGCGTGGCGAACTGGGCGCGCACCTGGCGCACGGCCTTGACCGTGCCGCTGGGGGAAAACAGCGCCACGCCGCTATCGGCCGTGGCCGGCAACGCCGTCGCCAGGGACAGCAGCAGCGCGCCGGCGCCGCGGATCAAGGTCGAGGTAGGGGACTTGCGGAAAACCGTGGACACGGAGTGACTCCTTGATGAAAAGTGGCGGAGCAGGCTGCGGTGCGTAAAGTTGCTCAGGAGAAGCCCGGTAATTCAACAGAACGCGGCAGGATTACAACATCAATGTAATATTAGTTATCAAGCTCATCATTGTTGCTAATATACAGTGGCATGCAGGTAACAAGTCGTACGATTGGCCCCTTGCCGCGGCGCCAGGATGTGGGCGGAAGCGGCAATATTTATCGCAAGGCAATTAGTTTTTTTCAACATCAGAGTATTTGTCGTGAATCTGCAACACTATTGATATACAACAATGCTTTGTGCGCCAACGCACCGACCGCTTGAACTTGGAACCGTATTCTCTAGTCCAACAGCAGTGCATTTATCACAATAGTTTGTGTGGCGCACCTGGAATTGTTGTCCATCTTCTTAGCAATAGCACGCGCAGCAAGATGTGGCTTTGATGCAGTAGAGAAAATCTCTTATCAACGTTGGGAGTTACTTGTGAATAATCTAAAAAAAATCGCCGTTGCCGCCGCAGTCCTGTGCTCCGCCCTCGGCGCGCAGGCCCAGGAAATCAACCCATCCTGGTATATTCAACCTAGTCTCAATGCACTCAAGCCAGATTCCGACTTCGCCACCGATAAAACCGGTTACGGCGCGGGCCTGCGTTTCGGCAAGCCTGTTTCTCCCGATTGGGATATCCAGCTGGGCACCACGTACGCCCGTTCCAAAGACGGCCAGCAGCGCTATCAGCAAAATACGCTGGGCGTCGACGGCCTGTACATGTTCTCGCGCAAAGCCTTCCGTCCATTCCTGCTGATTGGCGCTGGCATGCAACGCGACAAGGACACCAGCTTCGCCTTCGGTGAACGCAGCAAGACCTCGCCGTACGCCAGCGTCGGCCTGGGCTTCCAGTCGTCGATCAATGACCAGCTGTCCTTCCAGGCTGACGTGCGCAACGTGCACGGTTTCCTGCGCGGCAATACTTTCGATCCTAGCAGCAAATCAAACAACTACTACGTGACCGTCGGCCTCAATTTTGCCTTCGACAAACCGCCTGCACCGCCAGCACCACCGCCGCCGCCACCGCCGCCAGTGCGTGAAGAAGTCGTTGTTGTCGTGCCGCCGCCACCGCCGCCACCGCCGCCACGCTTCGAGAAAGTGACGATGTCGGCCACGGAACTGTTCGCGTTCGACAGCGCCAAGCTGGGTCCGACACAGACCAAGCTCGACGAAATCGCCCGCGTGCTGAACGCAGCGCCGGACGTCAACAACGTCGTCATCAGTGGTTATGCCGACCGCATCGGTTCGCCGAAGTACAACCTGAAACTGTCGCAGCAGCGCGCTGACGCCGTCAAGGAGTACCTGGTGTCCAAGGGCGTCGCTGCCAACCGCCTGACGGCCGAAGGCAAGGGTTCCACCAATCCGGTCGTCACGTGCGATAACAAGAAACGTGCAGACCTGATCAAGTGCCTGGAACCTAACCGCCGCGTTGAAGTTGAGCAAATCACCATCGAACGCCGCGTACAGTAAGCAGCACCAGTGGTACGCCACTAGTGAAGACTAGTTAAAAAAGGGGCTTCGGCCCCTTTTTTCATTGAAAGCCACTATGAATTTCTCTACCCGCTACCCCAAACTGGCCGGCCTGGCGC
>CAUSDR010000062.1:0-18462 GCA_963530105.1 uncultured Janthinobacterium sp. | reverse complement strand
CGCAGGGTCCGACCCCTTTTTTTTCGCCTGGCGGTTTCCACCGTCAAGTATGCAAAATCCATCTAAGCAAATGAGAAATGGTTAGTTCTTTTTATAACGATTGCATGTGAATATTGCGGCCTATAACTCAAAAATGTAATAAGAAGGAGTGTCCGTATGTCTGCAGTATCAGCATCAGCAGCGCCGCTCAAGGCGCGCGGCGCGCCGTTTCGGGTCATGCCAGGGTTCAAGCTGTCACTGGGCTTCACGCTCTTTTACCTGGCCCTGATCGTCCTCATCCCGCTGTCGTCGGTGTTCCTGAAAACCTTCACCATGACCTGGGACGCCTTCTTCAGCGCCGTCACGTCCGAACGCGTGATGGCGTCGTACCGGCTGACGTTCGGCGCTTCGCTGATCGCCGCCTTCCTGAACGTGGTGTTTGGCGGCATCCTGGCGTGGGTGCTGGTGCGCTACAAGTTCCCCGGCAAGCGCATCATCGACGCCCTGGTCGACTTGCCGTTCGCCTTGCCGACAGCCGTGGCCGGCATCACCCTGACGGCCCTGTACTCGTCGAATGGCTGGTTCGGCCAGTTCATCGAAGGCGTGCTGGGCATCAAGGTGGCGTTCACGCCGCTGGGCGTGGTGGTGGCGCTGACCTTCATCGGCCTGCCCTTCGTCGTGCGCACGGTGCAGCCGGTGCTGGAAGACGCGGAAAAGGAACTGGAAGAGGCGGCCGCCAGCCTGGGCGCCAATTCCCTGCAAACATTTATTCGCGTCATCTTCCCCACCATTTTGCCATCCTTGCTGACGGGCTTTGCGCTGGCTTTTGCCCGCGCCACGGGCGAGTACGGTTCCGTGATCTTTATCGCCGGCAATATGCCGATGGTGTCGGAAATCACGCCGCTGTTCATTATTACCAAGCTGGAACAATACGATTACGCAGGCGCCACGGCCATCGCCGTGGTGATGCTGGTGGTGTCTTTCCTGCTGCTGTTGACGATTAACCTGCTGCAAGCATGGACGCGCGGAAAGGCGAAGAAATCATGAGTACGAATATTACTGCCGTCGCCAACGCGGAAGATGCGCTGCCAAAAGCGCGCCGCATCGAGCCCAACGTCGGCCCCGTCGTGCTGGAACCGCTGTGGGTGCGCACGGTCCTGATCACCATCGCCCTGCTGTTCCTGACGGCTTTCCTCATCGTGCCCCTGGTGGCCGTGTTCGCCGAAGCGTTCAAGAAGGGCTGGGAAGCGTACATCGCCGCCATCATCGATCCGGATGCGATTTCCGCCATTAAATTGACCCTGATCACGGCCGCCATCGCCGTGCCGCTGAACCTGGTATTCGGCGTGGCCGCTTCCTGGTGCATCGCCAAGTTCGAATTCCGCGGCAAGAGCATCCTGCTGACCCTGATCGACTTGCCGTTTTCCGTCTCGCCCGTGATTTCCGGCCTGATCTATGTGCTGATGTTCGGCGCCCAGGGCTGGTTCGGCCCGTGGCTGCAGGCGCACGACATCAAGATCCTGTTTGCCGTGCCCGGCATCGTGCTGGCCACCATCTTCATCACCTTCCCGTTTGTGGCGCGTGAACTGATCCCGCTGATGCAGTCGCAGGGCAGCGAAGAGGAAGAGGCCGCTATCGTGCTGGGCGCCTCGGGCTGGAATACCTTCCGCCGCGTGACCTTGCCAAATATCAAGTGGGGTTTGCTGTATGGCGTGATCCTGTGTAATGCCCGCGCCATGGGCGAGTTCGGCGCCGTCTCGGTGGTGTCCGGCCATATCCGCGGCGAAACCAACACCATGCCGCTGCAAGTGGAGATTCTGTACAACGAGTACAACTTTGCCGCCGCCTTTGCCGTCGCCTCTTTGCTGGCCTTGCTGGCCCTGGTGACCCTGGCCCTGAAAGCTTTCATTGAGTGGCGTTTGAACGAGAGCGACGCCGACGATTCCGCCTTACGTTCCACGGAGCACTGATATGACCATCGCAGTTAAAAACATCAACAAGCGTTTCGGCGATTTCGTCGCCCTCGACAATATCTCGCTGGACTTTCCCGCCGGCGAACTGACGGCCCTGCTGGGCCCGTCCGGTTGCGGCAAGACCACTTTGCTGCGCATCATTGCCGGCCTGGAACATCCGGACAGCGGGCAAGTGCTGCTGGATGCGGAAGACGCGTCGAACCGCCACGTGCGCGAGCGGCAAGTCGGTTTCGTCTTCCAGCATTACGCGCTGTTCAAGCACATGACGGTCTTTGAAAACGTGGCCTTCGGCCTGCGCGTGAAGTCGCGCAGCGAGCGCCCGTCGGAAGACCAGATCCGCCGCAAGGTCAAAGATTTGCTGGAACTGGTGCAGCTGGACTGGCTGGCCGACCGCTATCCGCCGCAATTGTCGGGCGGACAGCGCCAGCGCATCGCCCTGGCGCGCGCGCTGGCCGTCGAGCCGCGCGTGCTGCTGCTGGATGAACCGTTCGGCGCCCTGGATGCCAAGGTGCGCAAGGAATTGCGCCGCTGGCTGCGCCGCCTGCACGACGACTTGCACGTCACCAGCATTTTCGTCACGCATGACCAGGAAGAAGCGCTGGAAGTGGCGGACCAGGTGGTGCTGATGAACAAGGGCACCGTCGAGCAGCTCGGTTCGCCCGAGCAAGTCTACAACCACCCGGCCTCGCCCTTCGTCTACGGTTTCCTGGGCAACGTCAACCTGTTCCATGGCCGTGTGCATGACGGCGTGATGGCCACCGGCGACGCCAGCTTCGAGGTGCCCGATTATGCGGGCGTGAGCGACAGCAAGGGCACGGCCTATGTGCGGCCGCATGACCTGGAAATCGACCGCTACACGCAGGGCGCGGAAGGCATCGTGGTCAAGCTGAGCCGCGCGCATGCGATCGGCCCGCTGGCCCAGCTGGACTTGCAGCGCGTCGATAACAGCGAGCTGATCGAAGCGGTGATGTCGAACGAGCGCTTCAGCCACCTGCAGCTGAAGGAAGGCGAGACCCTGGTCGTGCGCCCGAAACGATTACATGTGTTCGTTGAACCGACAAGAACCTAAGAGGCTGGAACCAATATGAACTTTCAACAACTGCGTTCGATCCGCGAAGCGGCCCGCCGCGGCTATAACCTGACGGAGGTGGCCAACGCCCTGTTCACGTCGCAGCCGGGCGTGAGCCGGCAGATCCGCGAACTCGAAGACGAGCTGGGCGTGGTCATCTTCGAGCGCAACGGCAAGCGCCTGACGGGCTTGACAGAGCCGGGCAAGGGCATTTTGAAGATCGTCGACCGTTTGCTGATCGAGGCGGAAAACCTGCAGCAGGCCAGCCTCGAATACAGCGGCCAGACCAGCGGCACCCTGTCCGTGGCGGCCACGCACACGCAGGCGCGCTATGCGCTGCCGAAAGTGGTGCAAAGTTTCCGTGCAGCATTTCCTGACGTGCGCATCGCGCTGCAGCAGAGCGCGCCCGAGCATATCGCGGAATGGGTGCTGTCGGGCAAGACCGATATCGGCATCGCCACGGAAGGCCTGAGCCAGTTCCCCGACCTGGTGTCGTTCCCGTGCTACCGCTGGAGCCATCTGATCGTCGTGCCGGACGGCCACCCGCTGCTGGAACACTCGCCGATCCGCCTGGAAGACCTGGCCAAGTATCCCCTGATTACCTACGACAAGGGTTTCACGGGACGCGGGCATATCGATGATGCCTTCGCCAAGGCGGGCGTGGCGACCGACATCATCCTGACGGCCATGGATTCGGACGTCATCAAGCAATATGTGGCGCTGGGACTGGGCGTGGGCATCGTTGCCTCGATGGCTTTCGACCATGGCCGCGACAAGGGGCTGCGGGCGGTGGAAGCGTCGCATCTGTTCGCCACCAACACGACGCGCCTGGCCGTGCGCCGCGGCGCCTACCTGCGTTCATATGCCTACGAATTCATCCTGCAACTGGCGCCGGATCTGACGCGCGAAGACATCGACCGCGCCATGGCGGGCGAAGAGTCGCTTTAAGCTGGCGCGAGCGCGGCCCGCTGCGCCCGCGTCAGGCTGGCGACGGCGCGCGCGTGGGAATCGCGCACCAGTTCGGCCAGGTAATCGGCCGGGAAGCGCGCCACGTCGACGATCGTCACCCAGTGAAAGCGGCCCATGTAGCGGGCCGGCTTGACGCCGGGCATGTCCGTCAGTTCGATGAAGCGCTCCGCGCTGGCGCGCAGGCTGAAGCGCCACTGCTCGGGCGTGCTGGTTTTAAAATATGCAAATTTCTTGCCTGCTACTTCATACACGAGGATGTTGGACGGCGGGCCGTACGGCACGGCTTGCGCGCCGGGCAGGGTCGCGCAAAAATCCTGCAATTCATCTATTGTCATTCGTCAATCGCCATGAATTGTTGCGTATTGTGGTCGAAGGCAAACGCCGCACCGGCGGGAGTGTCCAGCAGCTTGATAAAGCGGTCATCCACGCTGAGCACGGCGCCCAGCGAGACGAGGGCCACGTTGGCGCTGTCGTGCATGTAGGCGTCGCTTTCATCGTTGGCCGTGAAGCGCCAGCCGCTGTCGTCGTCGTTGTCCGGTTCTTCCCGGTACAGGTAGCCGACGGGCGCGCCGTCTTCCAGCACTCTTTTCGTCACGAAGCACAGGCCAGCATAGCGGTTGACGAGGTTATCGTCATCATCGTGCTGCGTATTGATGATGTGGCGCGCTTCGAAGGCGATGGGGTCTTTGGCCTGTAAATCCTGGATGTAGCCGGGCATGTTGTCGAGCTTGCCGGTGAAGCGGCCATGCGGTTCGAGCGTATCCACCAGCACCCACATGCGCTCGGCGCCCGGCGCGTGCGGATCGTCGCTGTGGAAGGCAAAGATCAGCTTGACCACCTCGCCGGGCCGCACCTGGGCGATGGCCTCGGGCGGTGATTTATAGAAAGTATAGGGATGGCGCGCCGCCAGTTCGGCGGCGTCGGCCAGGTGCCAGCTGGGCATGGTGATCCGTCATCAAGAGAGTAAGTCTCATGGTAGCCGATTGCACGGCTGAAAGCACGCCGCGCGCGCAAGCCGTATCATGCTTGTTCTCCCTCTCAAGCAAGGACTGGCATGACTGACGCACGCATTCCCCATTTGACACTCAACGATGGCCAGCGCATCGCGCAGATCGGCTTTGGCACCTGGCCGCTGGACGACGCGCAAGCGGAGACGGCCGTGCAGGCGGCGCTTGCCTGCGGCTACCGCCTGATCGACACGGCGGCCCGCTATGGCAATGAAACGGGCGTGGGGCGCGGCATCGCCGCCAGCGGCCTGGCGCGCGGCGAGGTGGCCATCACCAGCAAGCTGCGCGGCAGCGATCACGGCTACGACAGCACCCTGCGCGCCTTCGACGCCACCCTGGCCGCGCTGGGCACCGATTACCTCGACCTGTACCTGATCCACTGGCCGCTGCCCATGCGCGACTTGTATGTGGACACCTGGCGCGCCATGGTGCGCCTGCGCGGGGAAGGGCGCATCCGTTCGATCGGCGTATCGAATTTCCAGCCCGCGCACATCGAGCGCCTGCGGGCGGAGACGGGCGTGTTGCCGGCCGTCAACCAAGTCGAGCTGCATCCGGACTTCACGCAGGCGGCGCTGCGCGCCTGGCACGCCGAACACGGCATCGTCATCGAGTCGTGGAGTCCGCTGGGGCGCGGCGCCTTGCTGCAGGACGCCACCGTGGCGCGCCTGGCGCACAAGCACGGCCGCTCGGCCGCGCAGATTTTGCTGCGCTGGCATGTGCAGCATGGCCTGGTGGCGATCCCGAAGTCGCAGGACCCGGCGCGCATGCGGCAAAACCTGGCCGTCTTCGATTTTGTCCTCGATGCGGAGGATCTGGCGGCGCTGGCGCTGCTCGACGGCGACCACCGGCAGGGTGGCGATCCCGAGACCAACGACGAACGGTAAACGAAAAAAAGGGAGGCGCGCGGCCTCCCTTTTCATGTGCTGCGGTGTTGCTTACCAGCTATAGCCAGCCTTGGCGTAGTAGTAGCGGCCGTTGAATCCGTTCGGCGCGAAGATGCTGTACGGCTGGGTGCCGGCGACGTTCAGGTTGCCCAGGCTGGTCACTTGCGCCGGATAGCGGTTGGTGACGTTGTCGATGCCGGCCACCAGGCGCCAGTTCTTGCCCAGTTTTACCGAACCCGAGACGTCCAGCACCCATTGCGGATCATACGTCTGGTCCAGCTTGGCATCGTTTTGCGGCACCGTGAAGCTGCCGTAGCGCGTCACCAGGCCATGCACGTTCCAGATGCCGAAGCTATAGTCGGCGGCCAGGCTGAACTTGTCTTTCGGCGAAGCCACCGTGACGCGCTCGATGGTCTGGCGGTCGATCAGTTTGAGGTCGTTGGCCGTCAGGATGGCCGGGTTGTCGGCCACCCGTTCCACCGTGCTCTTGTTGTGGTTGTAGGCGGCCGTGAAGTCCAGGCGATCCTTGTCCTGCAAGTCGATGCGGTAGGTGCTGACGATGTCGACGCCCTGCGTGCGCGTGTCGACGGCGTTGGTGAAGTAGCGCGCCGCGCCCACGGTGGAGCCTTGCGTCGCCAGTTCGCCCTTCAGCTTGTCGTTCAGCGCCAGGTTGGCCGAGAACAGGATGCGGTTGTCGATGTCGATGCGGTAGGCGTCGATGCTGGTGGTGAAGTTGCGGCTCGGCTGGAATTGCAGGCCCAGGCTGTAGTTGCGCGCCTTTTCCGGTTTCAGGTCCTGCGCGCCGAGCGAGCGCGCCTGCGGCGTATTGACGGCGAAGGTACCCGTCTCGATGGCCGTGTTGTCGCCCTTGATGACCTGGAAGTTGGTGGTGGTGATGGTGTAGTACTGCTGCGCCAGCGATGGCGCGCGGAAGCCGCTCGACACGGTGCCGCGCAGGGACAGGGCATCCGTGAAGGAGTAGCGGGCCGACCCCTTGGCCGAGGTGGTGCTGCCGAAATCGCTGTAGCGCTCATGGCGCAGGGCCACGCCGCCCGACAGCTGTTTCGTCGCTTCCGCTTCCAGGTTCACATAGATCGACTCGTTGTGGCGCGAGTGGCTGCCCGCGTTGGCGGGACGGAAGCCCGCAAAGCCCTGCGAACCGGTGCCCGTATACGACGCTTCGTCGCCGGCGCCGATCGTGTATTTTTCATGCCGCGCCTCGGCGCCGACGGCCACCGTCAGGGGGCCGGAAAAGAATGCGACAGGAAATTCGCGCGCCGCATCGAGGTTGAAGAGGGTTTGCTCGTTTTTCAGCGAACCGGCATAGAAATGCGTGGGGCTGTTCGCGCCCAGCGACTGGTTGACCGTGTTGTCCAGGTCCAGTTCGAATTTGTTGCTGCCGTAATTGATGCTGGCATCCCAGCGCCAGCCGGCCGCTTCGCCGCGCAGGCCCGTCACCAGGGACTGGTCCGTCAGTGTGCTGTTTTGCAGCGGCAGGAAGCCTTCCGGATAGATCGGCGTGCGCTGCACGAATTCCTTGTGGGCCGGAACGGTGGGCGTGGCCGGTACTGTCACTTCGACCAGCGACGTGCGCCAGGTGGCGGCGGCCGACGTGTCGCGCTTGCCGTAGTTGCCGAAGGCATACCAGTCCACGCTGTCATTGATGCGGTATTCGCTGTTGAGGAAAATCGTCGCCGGCTTGCTTTCCGCGTCGCCATAGCGCTGGTTGACCTTGCCGTAGCGCGGTTCCAGCGGATTGCGGAAATCGGCGCCGGCGCGGTTGGTCGGGTCGCGTTCGGCCACTTCCGCCGAGACGCGCAGCCAGCCGTCGTCGCCCAGCTTGAAGCCGGCCGAGCCCTTGATGCTTTTTTGCTTGCCGTCGCGTTCCTGCGTCTGGCCATAGCCCACTTCGATATCGCCGCCAGCCGCGCCTTTTTTCAGGATGATGTTGATCACGCCGGCGATCGCGTCGGAGCCATATTGCGCCGCCGCGCCGTCGCGCAGCACTTCCACGTGGTCGATGGCGGCCAGCGGGATGGCGTTCAGGTCGACGGGCGCCGAGCCGCGGCCCAGGGAACCGTTGACGTTGACGACAGCCGAGGTGTAGCGGCGCTTGCCGTTGACCAGCACCAGGGTCTGGTCGGGCGACAGGCCGCGCAGCTGCGCCGGACGCACGGCGTCGCTGGCGTCGGCGCCCGTGGCGCGGGCAAAGTTCAGCGATGGCAGCAGGCGCGCCAGCACGGTGGCCAGTTCCATCGAACCGGTGCTTTGCAGGTCGCGCGAGGTGAGGATGTCGATCGGCGATTCGGAATCGATGGTGCGGCGGTTCTTCGCGAAGGTGCCGGTGACCACCACCGACTGCAATTCTCCTTCGGCCGGCAACTCTTGCTGGGCTTGCGCCTGCATCGGCAGGCTGAAGCAGGCAAGCAGGCTGGCGGCGATAACGGTTTTGACGGGCAGGGCGGGAAGCTGGGAGCGGGCGGTGCTTGAACTCATCGACAATATCTCTTCGGTTAGTGACGCAGGTTGCGCGAACCATGGCGGTCCGGTGATGTCAGCAGATTAACAGTGGGCATGGGGCATGCTTACGAATAGTTCTGTCTATTGATATGCAATAAATGTCTGATACACGCCAAAATGGCGCGAGTAGCGCATATGGCCTCGTTTCCAGCATACGACCGGGCAGGGCGGGGCCGCAATGCTGCACGGCAGTAAATTGCTGGCTGTTGTATAAATACGACTATGTGCGCTGAGAGTTGGTAGTCTGGCGCCCGCTCACGCCGCAGCGGGGCGCCAGACCGTGCGCCACTTTACTGGCCCGGATTGGGCAGGCTGGCGTGGATGGCATCGACGGCCGCCACCAGTTCCGGCGGCAAGGCGAGCTGCCAGGCATCGATGTTTTGCTGCAGTTGCGCCACGCTGGTGGCGCCGATGATGGTGGAGGCCACGAACCAGCGCGAGTAGCACCAGGCCAGCGCCAGTTGCGCCGGCGTCAAGCCATGCGCGCGCGCCAGCGCCGCATACTGGCGCGCTGCCGCGATGGTGGCGGGGCGGATGTAGCGGGGGCTCCAGCCGGCGGGGAAAATCGTCAGGCGGCCCTTTGCCTGCGGGTCGTCGATGTATTTCGCCGTCAGCTGGCCGAAGGCCAGCGGGCTGTAGGCCAGCAAGCCCACGTTCTCGCGGTGGCAGGTTTCGTCGAGCAGGCTGGTTTCAAAGTGGCGCGCCGTCAGGTTGTACAGGTTCTGGACCGACACGATGCGCGGCAAGCCTTTCATTTCGGCCTGCTTGATGCACTCGCTCACGCCCCACGACGATTCGTTCGACACGCCGATGTGGGCGATCTTGCCCTCGTCGACCAGCTTGCCCAGCACGGCCAGCGTGTCCTCGATGGCCACCGAGGTGTGCTCCTTGCGCGGGTTGTAGGCGCTGGCGCCGAAGATGGGCAGGTTGCGGCTGGGCCAGTGCAATTGATACAGGTCAATGTGCTCCGTCTGCAGGCGGCGCAAGCTGTCTTCGACGGCGGCGCGGATGTTGACCGCGTCGTGGTCCGTCTTGCCATTGCGGATCCAGTGCATGCGCGAGTTCGGCCCGGCCACCTTGCTGGCCAGGACGATCTGCCCGCGCTTGCCGCTCTTCTTCAGCCAGCTGCCAATATGGCGCTCGGTGCTGCCCTGCGTCCGGGCGCTGGCCATCACCGGATACATCTCCGCCGTGTCGATGAAGTTGATGCCCCGTTCCAGCGCGTAATCGAGCTGGCTGTGGGCTTCCGCTTCGCTGTTCTGCTCGCCGAAGGTCATCGTGCCCAGGCAGATCTTGCTCACTTCCAGGCTGCTGGCGCCCAGCTTGACCTTGTCGATCATTGTGCCTGCTTGCCGCGCAGCGCGCGCGCGCAATCCTTGATCAGCGCGGGACCGGCGTAAATCAGGCCGCTGTACAGCTGCACCAGCTGCGCACCCGCCTCGACCTTGGCCACGGCGTCGCTGCCCTGCATGATGCCGCCCACGCCGATGATGGGCAGCGCATCGCCCAGTTCCGCGCGCAACAAACGGATCACATTGTTCGACAGTTCGAACACGGGCGCGCCCGACAGGCCGCCCGCTTCGGCGCCGTGCGGCATGCCTTCCACGGCGCTGCGCGAGAGCGTCGTGTTG
Source organism: uncultured Janthinobacterium sp. (assembly GCA_963530105.1). Lineage (GTDB taxonomy): Bacteria > Pseudomonadota > Gammaproteobacteria > Burkholderiales > Burkholderiaceae_D > Janthinobacterium. The sequence continues at coordinate 8,430 of CAUSDR010000062.1, read as the reverse complement.
GTGGCGATGACGCCGTCGATCTGGTGGCGCGTGAGCGACTCGGCGATGCTTTTCACCTGCTCGCCATCCATGTCCGGGGCGATTTTCAGGGCCAGCGGCACATAGCGCTTGTGCTTGTCGGCCAGGCGGGCCTGCGCTTCTTTCAGCTGCGACAGCAGGGCGTCGAGTTCCGACGCGCCTTGCAGCTGGCGCAGGTTTTTCGTGTTCGGCGACGAGATGTTCACCGTCACGTAGCTGGCGTAGGGGTAGACTTTTTCCAGGCACAGCAGGTAGTCGTCGGCCGCCCGCTCGATCGGCGTGTCGGCGTTCTTGCCGATGTTCAGTCCCAGCACGCCGGCGCGGTTCTGGTAGAACTTCGACGCCTGCACGTTGGCGACAAAGGCGTCCACGCCGCCATTGTTAAAGCCCATGCGGTTGATGATGCCCTGCGCCTGCGGCAGGCGGAACATGCGCGGCTGCGGATTGCCCGCCTGCGCGCGCGGCGTGACGGTGCCCACTTCGATGGAACCAAAACCCAGGTCGGCCAGCGCGTCGATATACGCGCCATCCTTGTCCAGGCCGGCGGCCAGGCCCACGGGGTTCGGGAAGGTGATGCCCATCACCGTGCGCGGGTCAGGGGCCGGCTTGCTGGCCAGTTTCGTCAGGCCCAGGGCGGCGGCGCGTTTCAGGGCCGGCAGGGTGAAATGGTGGGCCGCTTCGGCATCCATCGAGAACAGCAGCGGGCGGGCGAGGGCGTACAGGAGTTTTTCGGACATGGGGGCGCTTTGAGTAGGTGTGCGGGCCACCTGGAAGAGCTGGTGGCCGGCGATGTAATTGCCGGTATTTTACCGTGTTCCGCGCCAGCCCCGGTGTATAGTTGTCATTGGCCTCATGCAACATTGAGGTCACACCAGACCGTTGACATCCTCTGCTTCCTTACATCATAAGTGAGACATCGATTGAAAAAGACACGCATCTTGACCGCCATCGCGGCCGCCAGCGCATTGCTGCTGAGCCACCCGGCCCTGGCCCTGCCCAATACCCAGGATACCCGCATGCTGAGCGAGCCGGCCGTCTCCAGCCGGCACATCGCCTTCATCTACGCGGGCGACCTGTGGCTGTCGAACCTCGATGGCGGCGGCGCGCGGCGCCTGACGTCCGACCTGGGCGACAAATCGAATCCCGTGTTTTCGCCCGATGGCAGCCTGATCGCGTATAGCGCGAATATCGATGGCAATGTCGATGTCTACGTGATCGCGGCGGCGGGCGGCGTGCCGCGCCGCCTGACCTTCCACCCGGGCGCCGACCTGGCGCAGGCGTTCACGCCCGACGGCCAGTCCGTGATGTTTACCTCGCCCCGCGCCGCCTTCAACAACCGTTTCCAGAAGCTGTTTACGGTGCCGGTCGCCGGCGGCGTGGAAACCCAGCTGGAAATCCCCAACGCCTCGCGCGCCGCCTATTCGCCCGATGGCAAGCGCATCGCCTACAACCCGCTGGCGCCCGCCTTCAAGCAGTGGAAGCGCTACCGGGGCGGCACCAATTCCTGGCTGTGGCTATTCTCGTCCAGCGACAAGTCGATCGAGAAAATCCCGCAGCCGAGCACGCGCTCGAACGACGTCGACCCGATGTGGCTGGGCGACACCGTTTACTTCCGCTCCGACCGCAACGGCGAATTCAACCTGTTTGCCTACGACGTGAAGACGAAAGCCGTGCGCCAGCTGACGCAGCATACGGACTTCCCCGTGCTGAACGCGTCGGCGGCGAATGGCAAGATCGTCTACGAGCAGGCCGGCTACCTGCACGCGTTCGACATCGCCAGCGGCCAGGCGCAAAAACTTACCATCGGCGTGGCCAGCGACCTCGGACAGACGCGCCCGCGCTGGGTCAAGAATGCGAAATACATCCGCGACGCCTCCATCTCGCCATCGGGCGCGCGGGTGGCGTTCGAGTACCGGGGCGAGATCGTCACCATCCCCGCCGACAAGGGCGACGTGCGCAACCTGACGCAGACGGCCGGCGCCAACGAGCGCACGCCGATCTGGTCGCCCGATGGCCGCTCGGTGGCGTATTTCTCGGACGAGTCGGGCGAATACGAGCTGCATGTGCGGGCGCAGGATGGCAAGGGCGCCGTGAAAAAGCTCAAGCTGAATGGCAGCGGCTTCTATGACAACGCCGTCTGGTCGCCCGACAGCAAGAAGATCGCCTTTGCCGACAATGGCTGGAGCATGTACGTGATCGACGTCGGCTCGGGCAAGGTGCAGAAGATCGCCACGGAACCGATGTATGGCGTCGACAAGAGCATGCGCGCCTCGTGGGCGCCCGATTCGCGCTGGCTGGCCTACACGCTCAATTCGCCCACCTACACGCGCAGCGCCTACATCTATTCCATCGAGCAGAACAAGTCGATGCCCGTGACCGATGGCCTGTCCGACGTGGCCCAGCCCGTATTCGACAAGAGTGGCAAGTACCTGTACTTCTTCGCTTCGACCAACGCGGGTCCCAGCAACAACTGGTTCTCGCAGCAGAACGAAGACAACCTCGTGACGCGCACCGTGTGGATGGCGGTGCTGCGGCGCGACCTGCCGTCGCCCCTGATCAAGGAAAGCGACGAGGAAAAGGCCGCCGGCGCGGAGAGCAAGAAGGAAACGGCAAAGGCGGAACCGGAGGCGAAGAGCGAGCCGAAGATCGATCCGAAGACGGGCCGCGACGATCCGAAAGTCGTCGTGGCGCCGGTGGCGCCGATCAGCATCGATTTCGACGGCATCGCCACGCGCATCGTCGACTTGCCGCTGCCGGCGGCGCAGTTCTCCAACCTGACGGCTGGCGCCGCGGGGCAGATTTTCCTGCTGCGCGAAAGCGATGGCAAGAAGGCCGTGCAGCGCTTCGACCTGAAGGAGCGCAAGGCGGAAACCGTGGTGGCGGAAGCCGAAGACTTTGAAGTGTCGGCCGACGGCAAGAAGCTGCTGTACCGCCAGAAGGACAACTGGGCCATGGGTTCGGCCACGGGCAAGCTGCTGGTGCCCGGCGAAGGCAAGATCAAGGTCGACGCCATCGAAGTGAAGGCCGATCCGCGCGCCGAATGGACGCAGATTTTCAATGAAGTCTGGCGCATCAACCGCGATTATTTCTATGACCCGGGCATGCATGGCGTGGACTGGAAGGCCATGCGCGACAAGTACGCCGTCTTCCTGCCCGAGCTGGCTAGCCGCGCGGACTTGAACCGCCTGATCCAGTGGATGTGCAGCGAGCTGGCCGTGGGCCACCACCGCGGCGGCGGCGGCGACGATTTCATCGACGCGAAGAAGGTGCCGGGCGGCTTGCTGGGCGCCGACTATGAAGTGAGCAATGGCCGTTACCGCTTCAAGAAAGTGTATGGCGGCTTGAACTGGAATCCCGCCCTGCGCGCGCCGCTGACGGAGCCGGGCCTGAACGTGCAGGCGGGCGAATACCTGCTGGCCGTCGACAGCCGCCCGTTGGCGCCGCCGACGAATCTCTACAGTGCCTTCGAAAACACGGCCGGCAAGGCCATCGACCTGACGGTCGGACCGTCGGCCGATGGCAAGGGCGCGCGCACCATCACCGTGGTGCCCGTGCCGACCGAGGATGCCTTGCGCAACCGCGACTGGATCGAAGGGAACATGCGCAAGGTCAATGCGGCCACGAGCGGCAAGGTGGCCTACGTGTACGTGCCCAATACGGCGGGGCTGGGCCACACCTACTTCAAGCGCTATTTCTTCCCGCAGGCGGACAAGCAGGCCATCATCGTCGACGAGCGTTTCAATGGCGGCGGCAGCGTGGCCGATTACTACATCGAGATCCTGCAGAAGAAGGAAATCGCCTGGTGGACCATGCGCTATGGCGCCGACATGAAGACGCCGTCCGCATCCATCCAGGGTCCGCGCGCCATGCTGATCGACGAGACGGCCGGTTCGGGCGGCGACCTGCTGCCGTGGATGTTCCGCAAAAATAACATGGGCCCGCTGATCGGCAAGGCGACCTGGGGCGGCCTGGTGGGCATTCTCGGCTTCCCCGTGCTGATGGATGGCGGCTCGATCACGGCGCCGAACCTGGCCTTCTGGACCCGCGAAAACGGCTGGGGCGTGGAAAACGAGGGCGTGCCGCCCGATATCGAAGTCGAGCAAACGCCCGCCGACGTCATCGCCGGCCGTGATCCGCAGCTGGAAAAGGCGATCGAGGTGATCCAGGCCGAACTGGCGAAGAACCCGCCCGTACGGCCGGCGCGTCCGGCGTTCCCGGACAAGAGCAAATAAAAACCAACCCCCATGGCAAAGACCGGGGTCGGACCCTCAGGGTCCGACCCCGGCACTTCGCCGTCTGGGGGGGCTTACATCATCACCCACTGCCCCTTGATGCGCGCTTCCAGCGGCTTGAAGTTGATTTTGTACGCCATCTTCGGACTTTGTTCGATCCAGTAGCCCAGGTAGATGTAGGGCAGGCCCAGTTCCTGCGCCTGGGCGATCTGCCACAGCACGTTGTAGGTGCCGTACGAGGCGCCCGCCACGTCCGGATCAAAAAAGGTGTAGACGGACGACAGGCCGTCGGCCAGCACGTCGATGATGCTGACCATGCGCAGGGTGCCGTCGGGGTCGCGGAATTCCACCAGGCGCGTGTTGACCCGGCTTTGCAGCAGGAATTGCGCGTACTGGTCGCGGCTGTCCTGGTCCATGCCGCCGCCCGCGTGGCGCGTGCTCTGGTAGCGCAGATACAGTTCGTAGTGCTCGTCCAGGAAGGAAAGGGTGGCCACGCCCGCCTGCAGTTCGGCATGCCGGCTCCAGGCGCGGCGCTGGTTGCGGTTCGGCGTGAATGCGCCCGTCACGACGCGCACGGGGATGCAGGCCTGGCAGCCGTCGCAGTACGGGCGGTAGGTGAAAATGCCGCTGCGGCGAAAGCCGTTGCGCACCAGTTCCGAATAGACGTCGCTGTTGATCAGGTGCGAAGGCGTGGCCACCTGCGAGCGGGCCTGGCGGTCGTCCAGGTAGCTGCACGGGTAGGGCGCCGTCGTGTAGAACTGCAGGGTGGCAAACGGTAGTTCGTTCAGGTGCGTCATGCTGGTCCTGTCTGGTCTGTCCGCGGCAATGAAAGCGTGCCTGGAGATATCATAACTTTTTTACGCGGGTGGCGCAGATTGCCAGTCCGTGATTTGCGCTGCTTCAATGGCGACGCGCAGATGGGCGAGAAAACGCGCGCGCGAAATGGGCGCCGCGCCCAGCGATGCCAAGTGTTTTGTTTCTTGCTGACAATCGATCATGGCCACGCCGCGCGCCTTGAGAAAACGCACGAGGTGCGCCAGCGCGATCTTCGAGCCATCCGTCACGCGGGCGAACATCGACTCGCCGTAGAACATGCGCCCGATCGACACGCCATACGCGCCGCCCACCAGTTCCCCGTCCAGCCACAGTTCCGACGAGTGCGCGTAGCCCAGCTTGTGCAAGCCCGTGTAGCCGGCGATGATCTCGTCGGAAATCCAGGTGCCCGGGCCATCCTTGCGCGGCGCCGCGCAGGCGCGCATGACGGCCTCGAAATCGCCGTCGAAGCGCAGCTGCCAGCGCCCGTCCGTGGCGGCACTGCGCTCGACCTTGCGGATGGTCTTGGCCAGGCTGTCGGACACCTTGAAGTGCTCCGTCATCAGCACCATGCGCGGATCGGTGCTCCACCATAAAATGGGCTGGCCTTCGGAAAACCACGGGAAGATGCCGTGCCGGTAGGCGTCGAGCAGCCGCGCGGGCGACAGGTCGGCGCCGGCCGCCAGCAGGCCGGGCGCCTCGCCGGTCAGCGCGCGCGAGACGTCGGGAAAGGGGGTGTGGATGTCGAGCCAGGGAATCATGCGGTCGCGCTGGAATCAGGAAGCTTGCTCGGCGTCGGCATCCGCGCGGGCCATCGGGCGCGTGATGTCGCCCGTATGGAAGCCGTAGCTGCCGCCTTCGCGGATTTTCGCGCGGTCGGCAAAGAACAGTTCCAGGGTGGCGCGGATGGTGGGGAAGGCCAGGTCATCCCAGGGAATCTGCGCTTCCGTAAACAGCTGCACTTCCAGGCTCTCGATGCCCGGCGCGAAATCGAGGTCGCGCAGGCGCGCCAGGTAGAACAGGTGCACCTGGTGCACGCGCTGCACGTTCAGCAGCGAGAACAGGGGGCCCAGTTCGATATTCGCGCCCGCTTCTTCCACCGTTTCGCGCTCGGCCGCATCGGATGTCGTCTCGTCGTTTTCCATGAAACCGGCCGGCAGGGTCCAGTAGCCATGGCGCGGCTCGATGGCGCGCTTGCACAGCAGCACCTGCAGCTGGCCATCTTCTTCCCACACGGGGATGGAGCCGACCACCATTTTCGGGTTCTGGTAATGGATGGCGTCGCAGTTGGCGCAGACATAGCGCAGACGGTTGTCGCCTTCCGGGATGGACAGGCTGACAGGATGGGCGCATTCGGAGCAGAATTTCATGGGCAGGCTTGAAGTAATGGTGGTGTCTAGTGTAACGCCTACTGTACACCGATTGCGTGCCGTATGGCGTGACGGGCGGACACAATGCCAGCCGGCCATTGGCCAACTTTGTTGGATACGCTTTTTCATGCATTTAATAAAATGGCTCTATTGCAGTCTAATTTGAGATAGCTATTGCCTAAGCCACCCCTTTGCCCTTATAATTCTTGTGCGGGGTGGAGCAGTCTGGCAGCTCGTCGGGCTCATAACCCGAAGGTCACAGGTTCAAATCCTGTCCCCGCAACCAATTCGAAGCCGCTGATACTCGCAAGAGGGTCAGCGGTTTTTTCGTTGTTGGCGCGTTGGCAGGCCGGATGGGCGCGCAGGCGCGTAAGCCGATACCGCCCGCGGCGCGGGCCAAGCATGTTGCCGGATCACGCGGCGCGGCTAATCCCGCCGACGCCGGCTGTGTTCATGCCGGCCCGCCGCCAATTTCCGCCACAGGGGCGCGCGCATGACATTGTCAATTCTGGCCCTTTACGCCGCGCAACAATCTGGTATATAATTCTTGTGCGGGGTGGAGCAGTCTGGCAGCTCGTCGGGCTCATAACCCGAAGGTCACAGGTTCAAATCCTGTCCCCGCAACCAATTCGAAGCCGCTGATTCCTCGCAAGAGGGTCAGCGGTTTTTTCGTTGTGCGCTCGCTTGCGCCTTGCGTTGTGCGCTGCTGCCTCTTCCTATGCCTGGCGCGCGTACACCACCAGCCGCAGATGGCGGTCCGCGTCGATGGTCAGCGAGGTGTGCGCATAGGCGGCCTGCCCGCCATCGATTGCCAGCTGGCGCACGCCTTCGCACGGCGCATGCACGTCATGGCGGCGCCACCACAGCTTGAATTCGGGCGAGACTTTTTCCAGTTCATCGACCAGCGCGTGGATGTCCGCTTCCTGCGTGGCGCGCGCATAGTCGCGGCGAAAGCTCGACAGCATCAGCGGCGCCTGCTCCTCCCAGCCGACAAAGCGTGACCGCAGCAAGGGATCGGTAAACAAGAGCCACAGCAGGTTGCGGCGCCCGGGCGCATGCGCGCCAAAACCGAACAGGGCGTCGGCATGCGCATTGAACGCCAGCACGTCCCAGCGCAGGTTGAGCACATAGCCGGGGTGCGCCAGCTCGTGCATCAGGCGGCGCACCAGCGGCGGCACCACGCAGAAGGTCTTGCCCTCTTCGGCCGGCGGACGCGCATGCGCCAGCAGGAACAGGTGGCGGCGCTCGGCCGCGTCCAGCTTCAGGACTTCCGCGAGCTTGTCGAGAAAGGCGCTGGAGACGCCGATGTCGCGTCCTTGCTCCAGCCATGTGTACCAGGTCAGCCCGACGCCCGCCAGCGCCGCCACTTCTTCGCGGCGCAAGCCCGGCGTGCGCCGCCGTCCGCCGCCGGGCAAGCCCGCGTCTTCCGGCGACAGGCGCGCGCGCCGCGCCTGCAGGTAGGCGGCCAGTTCGGGGCGGGTGCGTTGCAAGCTGCGCATGGTGTTGTCTTTCAGGTCAGGCTATTGCTGGGAGTAATAGCATAAACAGTTAAATTGTAATTGTTTATATTGTATTCCAGAATGCCTGTTTTCTTCCCGAAGGCTTGCCATGTCCGATGATTCTTTCCGCGCCAGCGCCGGCGCTTCCGCCGCCGCGCTGCCTGCCACCGTCTACCTGATCGCCATGGGCGCCTTCGCCCTGGGCATGGCGTCGTACGTGACGGCGGGGCTGATGCCGATGATCGCCGGCGCCTTTTCCGTCTCCGTGGCGATGGCCGCCCAGCTGGTGACGGCGTTCACCCTGGCCTATGGACTCGGTTCGCCGCTGGCCGTGGCCCTGCTGCCGGCGCGCGCGCAGCGTTCCGGCCTGTTGTGGGCGCTGGCCGTGTTCGTGCTGGCGAATGCCGGCAGCGCGCTGGCGCCCGGTTTTGGCGGTTTGCTGGCGCTGCGCGCCGTCGCCGGCATCGGCGCCGGCGTCTACCTGGCGCTGGGCATCGC
>CAUSDR010000061.1:0-18567 GCA_963530105.1 uncultured Janthinobacterium sp. | reverse complement strand
GTAAAGAGCAGATCGTCGATCGCTTCGGAGTTCGCTCGCCACAACTCGACCTCCCGCCCGAGGCATGGCCAGGCTACATGGCGCCCATCCTGCGCGGCTCGCACGAAGCGCCCGGTGAGCTCGAAATCGCACCAGCCATGTTCGGCATGGTGCCGCATTGGGCCGACCACAAGCTGGCCCGCCAGACCTACAATGCTCGCACCGAGACGGTGGTCAGCAAGCCATCCTTTCGCAACGCCTGGAAGCGCAAGCAGTTCTGTATCATCCCAGCCGCCAATTTCTTCGAACCCAATTATGAAACCGGCAAGCCCGTGCGCTGGCGCATTGAGCGCGCAGACGGTGCTCCTGTAGCCATTGCCGGCATATGGGAATACCGGCCGGCGGATCAGCTGTTGTCGTTCTCGATGCTAACGATCAACGCCGACGGGCACCCCCTGATGCAGCGATTCCACAAGCCGGACGATGAAAAGCGCATGGTGATGATCCTGGACGCGGAGCAGTACAAGAGCTGGCTGGACGGTTCGCTGGTGACAGAAGAGGACGCTTATCGGCAGTATCCAGCAGAGCTGCTCGTCGCGCAGCCCGATCCTTTGCCCCCTCGATCCAGAGCGAAACCGGCAGCGAAGGCCGATATGGCGCCACCGGATTCACTTTTCTAGAAACAAATCTTTACTTCCTGTTTCTTGCTTCGGTCGATATACTGTATAAAAACACAGTATATTGGCCAGCCATGAATGCAACATTAGTAATACTTCAACCTAGCCAGCCCGGTGTATCGCAGGTGCCATTGCCACTTGCGCAGCATCCAACCCCCAGCGCGCGGCCGGAAATTTCCCATCGCATATCCGCTGGGTTTCCGTCGCCGGCCGCCGACTATACAGAGGATGGCCTGGACCTGAATGCGCTGCTGGTGCAGCACAAGGCCGCCTCGTTCTTTTTCACGGTAGAGGGCGATTCGATGCGTGATGCCGGCATACTGGATGGAGACAAGGTGGTGGTCGACCGCTCCGTCGCACCGTTGCACGGCCACATTGTCATTGCCGTCATCGACGCCGAATACACCCTCAAGCGCCTGTATTGCCAGCGGGGCAAAGTGGAGCTGCGTCCGGATAATCCAGCGTACAAGGCGATCTGCCTGGCCGAAGGTAGCGAACTACAGATATGGGGCGTGGTGACGGGCGTCGTGCGCAAGCTGCGGGTGTGACATGAGAGACCCGACCAAGCAGATATTTGCGCTTGTCGACGTCAACAATATGTACGTCAGCTGCGAGCGCGCCTTCAATCCTCGCTTGCGCGACCGCCCGGTGGTGGTGCTGTCCAATAACGATGGCTGTGCAGTGGCCAGGTCGAACGAGGTGAAGGCCCTGGGCGTGCCGATGGGCACGCCTTGGTTCCAGCTGCGCGACCTGGCGCGCCAGCACGGCATCGTGGGCCTGTCCTCCAACTACACCCTGTACGCGGACATGAGCAACCGCATCATGACAATCTTGCGGACATATAGCCCCAATGTCGAGGTCTACTCGATTGATGAATCATTTCTCAGCCTGAACGGCTTGGGCGGCCTGTGGGCGTCGCCGACAGCCATGGGGCAGGATATCCGCGCCAAGGTGGCGCAGTGGACCAGCCTACCCGTGTGTGTGGGCATAGGGCCGTCGAAGACCCTGGCCAAGCTGGCCAACCATGTGGCAAAGAAATTCCCCCTATTCGACAGTGTTGCTGACTTCACGACCATGTCTGACGCCCGGACAGCCTGGCTGATGCAGCGCATCGATGTCGGCGAGGTGTGGGGCGTCGGCCGCCGTATCGGCGCCAAGCTGCGCGCCATGGGCATCAACACCGTGCAGGATCTAAAAGAGGCGCCACCCAGCACTATGCGGGCACATTTCGGCGTCGTGCTCGAGCGCACGTGCAACGAGCTGCGCGGAATTTCCTGCATGGAGCTGGAAGAGGTGGCGCCGCCGCGCAAAGAAATTGTGTCGTCAAGATCCTTCGGATCCATGGTCATGACGGCGGCCGAACTGGGCGAATCGATATCGACCTACACCGCGCGCGCTGGCGAGAAGCTGCGCGGCCAGCACTCCCTATGCGGTGCCGTCCATGTTTTTGTACAAACGAACCGGTTCCGCGAGCAGGACGAGCAATACTCCAATGGCATCACCATCCCCCTGGTCGAGCCAAGCGCAGATAATCGCGTCCTGGCTGGCGCCGCGCTGCACGGCCTGGCCATAATTTTTCGCGACGGCTTCAAATACAAGAAAGCCGGGATCATGCTGATGGATCTGCAGCCGGATACCCAGCGCCAAGGCGTCCTGTTTGATGCTGGCCATGACCGTGCCCGATCAGTGCGCACCATGACCGCCCTCGATGCGCTAAATGAACGGTTCGGGCGCGACACGGTACACCTTGGTTCAGCTGGCCTGGTCAGGCGCTGGGCAATGCTGTCGGAAAATCGCACTCCGCGCTACACTACGAATTGGCAAGAATTGCCGAAGGTTCTGGCGCATTAGGATAGAGGGGCATGCGATTAATTGGCGTAAATTTGCCATTCTAGAATTCAAGTATCTGATTTTAAACATTATTTGATTCCGGCTCCGGGCACCAAGAACTCAGCCGTAAAAACCCAAGAACGCCCAAAAACCCGCCTTCGTCCTAGGAGCGCGGGTTTTTTGTTGTCCATCCGCGTCCCTTGGCGTACATTAAAAAACGGGCGATGTCGCGCTGCTGCCGCGCGCCATGCACGGCTACCACGGCCACGTCGCGGCGGTGGCGGCCCTCGAGCTGGCGCCCGTGCTGCTCGTGCGTCCCGGCGAATGGCGCGCCGCCGAATGGAGCGAAATCCATCTCGATGCCCGTCGCCGCCATCAACCATAAACACTGCGTGGAATTGGCCCGCCTGGCGTCCAACCGGAATCAATTGACCCATCTTGCCAAGCAGGACTGCCGATTGGCCGTGGCTGACACCCTGCGGCATCGGCTGATCAGCATGGCCTGGTGCTGCTTGGCGGCTTGCAACAGGCCGACTTGCAGCGCCTGGACGCGCGCGGCTGGCAGAGCGCCGCCGTGGTGGTGGGGCAGCGTGGCCGCTTCCAGGCCTGGACCAAACTGTGCGGGCGGCCGGTCGCCAATGCCTCGAGCGGCCTGGCCGACTCCCGCCTTGCCGGCGAGCTTTGCCACTGCGACAGCACCATCAGGGGCGCGGAATTTGGCGCGCTGGCCGGGATGGCCTGCCACGCACCGGGCATGGCCAAAGGGCAAGCGGCACGCTATGCGCTGCTGCAAGCATGGAGTAGAACAGTGGCAACCGCCGCAGCGCCCTGCCCTAAGCGCGTGGCGCACCTGCCGGCCCCGCTGCTACCGCCCAGGCTATCCATGCCGCAGGGTGCTGTCCGGCAGCGCTCAAGCGGGCGTGCCGGAGAATCTGCATGCCGGTGTTGGCGATCTCGGCAGCTTCGTTCTCAGTTGCATTTCGGCACGACGGCGAACGATTGGCGTATGGAAAAGGCATGGGCGGGGCGTGATAATACGTGTAGTTTTTCGTTCGGCAATTTGCTATTCTCGGGGGTGGGGGAACGCCAGCCGGCGGCGGATTTAATGAGGTAACGGCGGCAAGCGGTGGAATCCGCAGTCAGAAGCGGCCGCTGGACGCTGGACATGGTTTACTTGATAAACCCATATGAAAGAAATTAAACGCATAGCTAACTCTTGCGATTGTTTGATTTTTTTATATATCGTAATAGTTAGGGCACCGAATAAATTTCGTGAATTTGTTTTCTACCCGCAGAATAACAAATGAACGTAGCAACTGCATTCGAAGCGCAGCATCAAGACTTGAACTATCTGGCTGGGACTGCCTCAGTAAAGAAGATACGCGTGTTACAGTCAGTATTGGATGACTCTCTTGACACCTATCAGATCGGTGAAACTATTTGCAGCGCATATTGACTTCAAGACTGCGAAGAGTCGGTTTTTGACACGAATTGGGGCGGTACGCAATGAGGCAGAACCTGCCGATGGCGGCAACCGCAGAAAATTCCGGACAGTCATGCTTTCGTGCGTCAATTTTTTGCAAACTTATGCCGCGCCTGGCGGCGTATAGTCGGAGGCATCGCGGGCAAGCGTTCTCAGCAATTAGCGACTAGGCGATGATGTGCGCCGCTGTCGATTTTTTACGGGGCCCGGCCCATAACGTAGTTAAACGTCACCAACCGACCAGTGATTTCAAGCCAACTACTATTTCTCTTTAGCGCCCTGGGCTCCGTGAATGGCATATTCCTGGCATTTTATTTTTTCAGCCGCCGATCCCATCGCCTGACGCATGCCATGCTCGGCGCATTGCTCCTGGCGATCGGTTTTCGCACGGTTAAATCGGCGTTTTACTACTTTAATCCCGACCTTGCCGTGGCGTTTATTCAACTGGGCCTGTCGGCGTGCCTGCTGATCGGGCCGCTGACATATCTGTATGTCCATTGCCATCTTGCAGAGGTGACAAACAGTGCCGTCGGCAAGCACTGGTACCTGCATCTCGTGCTGCCCTTGTGCTTGATCGGCATCGCCATGTTATTCCCGTATTCGCGCAATACGGAAACCTGGTTCTATGCGATTTGCGGCATCCACGCTTACTGGTTTTTTTATTTACTATTGGCGGGCGGGCAACTATGGCAGGCGCGCGCCGCATTAGGCCGTTTCAACGGCCGCTTCTCCCGTCAAACGGTGCTACTGCTCAGCGTTTATTTCAGTAGCCTCCTGATACTCATCGCTTACGTCAGCACGCCATTCACCTCGTATATTATCGGCGCGCTCTCTTTTACTTTTTCTATCCACATCACGGTCCTGACGTATATCATGAAAGATGAAGCGCTGGACGAAGCAGGAAAAAAGGAGAAATACCAGAATAAAAGAATGAGCGACGACGATGTCCACGCATTGCTCAACTCCCTCGATAAGGTAATGTGCGAGCAGCAGCTTTATTTGAATCCGGCTTTGAATCTGGCGATGCTGGCAAAAAAAGTCGGCAAGCTGCAAACCACGGTTTCCCAGGCGATCAATGAAAACCTGAATAAAAGTTTCAACCTTTATATTAATGAGTTTCGCATTCAGCACGCTACAACCCTGCTGATCACTGCACCCCACCTCAATATGGAACTCGTTGCCGAGCGCAGCGGTTTCAATTCCAATTCCACATTTTTTTCAGCGTTTAAGAAGGTCACGGGGCAAACGCCTGCCAGTTACCGAGCCGTCTTTGCGTCGGTGCCACTCTCATCCTGTGGCGATGGCGCCAACCGTGCACCGGCATCGCCGCAACACCATCGCGTCACCAGCGATTCTTGACATACCGCGTTGCACGCAGCTGCCGGCCGTTGTCGCCGGCAAGCCCGTTGTGTATACCGCCTGAGTTTGCGCTCCGTCGCGACCCTTGTTGCAATCCCTCTCGAATTATGGATACGGAGTCCGGAATTGTGGTTTGCGAACATGGGCTACCTCGTTCGCTCTAACCTGTTCTTCGGCAGCGTCGATTAGTCGCACAGAGTGCGGATCCGATAGCCGTCCGAACAACCGTATTTACCTTCGGCGAACAGGTAACAGTGAAACTTTAGGTCATGTATGAATCAATATATTCTTTTGCGTGCCATTCTCTATATCTTTCTCTCATTTTGCATGACCTGGCAGGCGAAGGCTGCCACGGCGCCTGCCGCATCTGGCGCGGACCGTGACCGGATCACAGCAACCTTGACGGACTATATGCAGGGAACGGCCAATGGCGAACCGGCCAAATTGAAACAGGCATTTCATCCTGATTTCAAGTTATACGCGGTAACGGAAGACAATGAATTGCTGATTCGTTCCGGCGAACAGTACATCGCGGCAATCAAACCGGGCGAAAAAATTAAACGCATCGGACGCATCGTATCGATCGACGTCGAGAATAATGCGGCCACCGCAAAGGTCGAAATACTCATGCCAAATTTCCGGCTTTACACCGATTATTTCCTGCTGCTCAAATACGCCGGCTCCTGGAAAATCGTGCAAAAGAGTTACACCTGGGAAGCTGTGCCCAGGCAGCAAAACAAGATCTTGTTCATCACGTCGAACCAGCATACCTATGGCAATACGAAGATCAGCGCGGCCAACCATTTCGAGGAAATAGTCATTGCCTACGACATTTTCGCAAAAAATGGCTATGCCGTGGATTTCGTCAGTCCGGACGGCGGTGCCATTCCAGTCGGCTACGTCGATACGGCGAATCCCACGCAAAAGGAACACCTGTATGACGCCAGTTTCATGGCCTTGCTCAAGAATACGCTGAAGCCCGAACAAATCGACGCCAGCGAGTACCAGGCGGTCTATTACAGCGGCGGCGGAGCAGCCATGTTTGGCGTTGCAGAAAATAAAAAACTCCAGAATATCGCCGAAAAAATCTATGAACATGGCGGCATTGTCTCAGCCATATGCCACGGTACGGCCGGCATCGTCAATCTGAAGAATCGCGATGGCGCGTTTATCTTCGCGAACAAGAAGGTTACCGGATTCCCCGATATTTTCGAAGACACGAAAGCCGAATATTACAAGGCATTCCCGTTTTCCATCGATAAGGAAGTTAGCAAGAACGGCGGAAATTTTGTCTACTCTAAAAAATGGGGCGACAACTTCTTTATCGTCGACGGCAACATCATCACGGGACAAGACCCGACGGCCACTGCTTCCGTGGCGCAGGAAGTGATAAAGAATCTCCAGCGACGCAATTAAATGGACAGCGAATGAAAATGAAAATTCAAAATTTAAAAGCAGTATATTTAATTCGGGGACTCCTGGCATTGTTGCCATTTTCAGCAAACGCGAACAATGGCGCCGAACCGATCCCGCTAGAAAAATTCGACCAGATCGTCAGCGAACTCAATTCCCCGAACAAGCCGGCATTTGCGGTCGCCATCTTCAAAAAAGACAAATTGATATACGAGAAATCTTTCGGAAGCGCCAATCTCGAATACAAGATTCCTGCCACGGTTAATACTAAATTCCAGATCGATACGCTTGCCTGGGAATTTATCGCTTACTCCGTCTTGAAGCTCGCAGAGCAGGGCAAGATAAAACTCAATGACGATATCGGCATGTATGTGCCGGGGTTGCCGGATTTCGGCAAGAAAATCACCGTCAATCATTTGCTGAGCTCGACCGATGGCTTGCACGGATACAAGGTCTTGAAGTCGCTGTCAGGCTGGGATCCGGCAGGGGCCGAACAGCACAATGCCGTCCTGGAACTCGTAAAAGGCCAAAAGGCATTGAACTTCAAACCTGGCGACGTTTTTTCACCGGGCGGCGATACGCGGCTGGTACTGCTGGCGAAGATCGTCGAAGCCGCATCTGGCAAAGCGTTTGATGAATATTGCAAAAATGATATTTTTACGCCGCTCGGCATGAAAAACACCGCGTTCCTCTACGGCGACGCGCCGTCGGAAAACACGGCCGTGCCGTACCGCGATGACGGCAAAGGCGCCTATAAGATCGACTATGGCAGCGGTAGCGTTCCAGGCCCCGTCAATCTTTATAGCTCGATCCGCGACCTGGCGATCTGGCGCTCCACCCTGCTATCCGACGCGCGCGGCGGGAACGCGCTGGCCACTAAACTCAGTGCACCGATCAAGCTTGATGGCGGCGTAATCATCAAGGATATCGCCAGCATTTCGACATACGGGCAGCAACACGCCGGCAAGGAACGGGGAATTGCGAAAATTTACCAGATCGGTAGTTTTGGCGGGTACGCAAGTTCGATTTTCCATTTTCCCGACCAGGAAATTACTGCCATCGTCTTGAGTTCCGGCCTAGCGTACAACGGAATGTACGGCATGCGGATTGCCGCCACGATGTTGCAAAATCATTTCCTCGAGCCTGAAACCATCGATTATGCCAAGATCGAAAGCGTAAAGCTGAGCCCTGCGCAGATACAGAAATACGCAGGGGTGTACTGGAGCAGCGAACGGGCGCTTGCTGCGAGAGTGCACATTAAAAATGATGTCTTGTATTACACGCGGACGGAAGCCGATGGCCGCGTGCTGATCCCGTTAAGCGATTCGACCTTCCAAATGAAAATTGACGGCGACGATCATTATTTTATCAAATTCGTGGATAAGAAAGGCAACATTGACATGCACTTCAGCATGGGGGAAAGTGATCCGGTTGTTTTCGCACCATATACGGCGGTTTCCTACGCAGAAAATGAACTGACCCAATTTACGGGAACGTTTTACAGCGAAGAACTCAATTCCTCTTTCGTTTTCGCGATAAATAACGGCCAGCTTACGGCAAAAAACGTACGCGTTGGCTCCATTACTTTCAAACCGATTAAGAGCGATGTGTTTTCCGGGAATAAATCTTTCATGGGAGGCATTCAATTCAAGCGTAATAGCGGAAATCAAATTATCGGCTTTCAGCTTGTCGTGGATGAGGTGCGAAATCTGGAATTCAAGAAAATACGCATCGACGGTGCTTGAGTTTGCGCGATTCGATGGGACGCGGTCGCTGCCACGTTCCATTGTTCCGTGCAGAGGCCATCACTATGCCGCTTGTCGCCCCGCCCCCGCCTGCATCCGCACGCGGACGTCGGGAACGCGCACTGCATGAAGCCAAGCTGTCCGACCTCCCCGCTTGCGGCTCAACCTGATCCGCCCGCGCTCCATCGCCAAGGTCAAGGGACGCGTGCGGCTTGGTCCAACACTCGCCACCGCACGGGAGAAATGGCCACGCCGCGTATACCCCGGACGGCGCCGTGGGGCAATACGGCCAGGCGGCGCACGCCCTGACGCCCCTGCTCCCGCCTGCACTGCCCACATCAGCACCGGCAACGTGACGTTGAACGCGCCTGGCATCATCTGCACGGGCAAGCTGATCGTCATGAAAACCCGATCGCCGAGCCGTCCACGTCCATGGAAAGGGCCACCGCATGGAACGGCGGTGCGAATGCCGCAGCCGGCGCCGCCGCGCGCCACGGCTGTCGTCGTGCTTGCCTTCCCGCATCCCGATTCCCATGCCTCGCCGATGTTTACGCAACAGCGTGCAACAGCGCCGATCACGGCCCTCACGCCCTCATGACTCCCTACTGATATAATACTTGCAATCAAGTAACGCCAAGAAATCTGCGCCTCAAGGCCCCCGCAACCGTCTTTGTATCGCACGCCCAGCCCATGAGCGCCCTTTTCGACCACGAGATCATCAAACAGCTGCACAGCGGTCCCCGTTCCCGGGTCTACCGCGCCAGGGCTGCTGATGGTAGCGCGCTGGTCGTCAAGATGCCCAATCAGCAGTTCCCCTCATTCCAGCAACTGGCACAGTTCAAGCGCGAGCATGCGATCGCGCGACGCTGCCGCCATCCCGGCGTGGCCCTTCCGCTTGCGCTGCAGCTGCATGCCGGGTGCTGGACGATGATTCTGGAGGACACGGGCGGCCGAGCGCTCGACCAGGTGTTGCGCGCGCAGGTGGCGGCGCGCAGGACGCCGTCCGAACCCGCCATGGCGCTGGACGATTTTTTCGACATCGCGCTGCAGCTGTGCGCGGCGCTGGAGGAAGTCCATCGGCAGGGCGTGATCCACAAGGACATCAATCCATCGAATCTGGTGTGGAATGGCGACCGCCGCCTGCTGCAGCTGATCGATTTCGGCATCGCCAGCGAACTGCCATCCGAAAACCATGGCATCGTCAATCTGCGCCAGCTGGAAGGCACGCTGCGCTACATGGCGCCGGAGCAGACGGGGCGCATGAACCGGCGCGTCGACTACCGCGCCGATTTTTACGCGCTGGGCGCCACCTTCTACGAACTGCTGGCCGGCCAGGCGCCGTTCGAGGCAGGCGACGAGATGGAACTGGTGCATTGCCACATCGCCCGCAGTCCGGACTGGTCTCACCCGGCGCTGGCAAGCCTGCCCGGCCAGCTGCTGCCGATCATCCAGCGGCTGCTGGAAAAGAATGCCGACCAACGCTACCAGAGCTTGTCCGGGCTGCGCAGCGACCTTGCCGGGTGCCGCGCGGCCGAACCGGCGCAGGCCCGCAAGCTGTCCGGGCACAATGGCCGCTTCCTTTTGCCACAAACGCTGCACGGGCGCGAGGACGCCATCGCGGCGCTGCTGGCGGCATTCGAGCGCAGTGCCGCTGGCACCTGCGAAATGCTGCTGGTGGCCGGCCATGCAGGCATCGGCAAGTCGGCGGTCGTGAACGAAGTACAAAAGCCCATCATCGCCCGGCGCGGCTGTTTCTTGACGGGCAAGTTTGATCAGCTGCAGCGCGACGTCCCCTACGCGCCGCTGATCCAGGCGTTCCAGGGACTGGTGCGCCAACTGCTTGGCCAGCCCGAAGAAACACTGCGGCAGTGGGCCGAAAAACTGCACGCTGCGCTGGGCAGCGGCATGGGCGTGATCGTCGAACTGATTCCCCAGCTGGCGCTGATCGTCGGCGCCACCGACGCGGTGCCCGCTTCGGCGCCGGAACAGGCGCAATTGCGCCTGGACCGCCTGTTCTCGCGCTTCGTCGAAGTGTTCGCCACTGGCGGCCACCCGCTGGTGCTGTTCCTCGACGACCTGCAATGGGCCGATGCGGCCACGCTGCGGATGGTCGAGCTGCTGATGCTCTCCTGCGGCCATGGCAGCATGCTGTTCATCGGTGCGTACCGCGACAACGAAGTCGGCGCCGGGCATCCGCTCATCGCACTGCGCGACAAGCTGCTGGCGCGCGACGTGCGCCTGTCGACGCTCACGCTGGGCGCGTTGAGCGAGCCGCAGGTGGCGCAAATGGTATCGGCCACCGTGCGCGTGCCCGTTCCCGCCTGCGCGCCGCTGACGCGTTTGTGCTACCGCAAAACGGCCGGCAATCCATTCTTCCTCCACCAGTTCCTCGATGCGCTCAATGATCACGGCCACTTGCGCTACCGGGCGGCCAATGATTGCTGGGACTGGGATTTGCCCGCGATCGAACAGGCCAGGTACACGGATAACGTCGTCGACGTACTGCTGGAGAAAATCCGCCACTTGCCCGCGGCGACACAACAGCTGCTGCAACTGGCCGCGTCGTGCGGCAACCGCTTCACGCTCGACACGCTGGCGCTGGCCGTCGAGCGCGCACCCTGGCACACACAGCAGGACCTGTGGCCAGCGCTCAATGCAGGCCTGATCCAGCCGCTCGACGAGCGCTATAAATATGTGACTGGCGACGTCGCTGGCGGCAGCGATGCCGGCGCGAGTGGCGTCGGCTACCGCTTCCTGCACGACCGGGTGCAGCAGGCGGCCTACCTGGTCGCCGACAGCGGTGCGCGCGCGGCCAACCACCTGCGCATCGGCCGCTTGCTGCTACCGCATACGCCGCCAGAGCCGCCCGACCCCATGCTGTTTGAACTCGGCGAGCAGCTCAATGCCGGCCGCGCGCTGATCGACGATGCCGAAGAACGGGTACAGCTGGCCGTGCTGAATCTGCGCGCCGGTGAAAAGGCACGGCATTGCGCCGCATTCCAGGCCACGCTGGAGCACATGCGCACGGGTCTCGACCTGCTGCCGGCGCAGGCCTGGCAGATGCATGCCAGCCTCTGGCTCGACCTGCAACTGGGCGCGGCCGAAGCGGCCTACCTGTGCGGCCAGTTCGATGCCGCCGAGGCGATCTATCCACTCGTGCGCGCACGTCCCCTGAGCCCCCTGTTGCAGGTGCGCTGCATTGCCATCCAGGCGCACCAGTATCAATTGCAGGGCCGCCTGCTCGACGCCATCGCCGTGCAGCGCGCCGGCCTGGCGCAGCTGGGCATCGACATTCCGCACGATGTGGCGCAGATGAAGGCGCGCTTCGGGGAGATTTTGGCCGACATCGCCCGGCTCGATGTCGCCCATGCGCCCGATACCTTGCTGGCGGCCGACGACATGCGCGATCCGGGCGCGGTGGCCGCGATGCAGATGATGCAGGGGCTGTGGATGGCCAGCTACTACGCCGGCCAGCAGGATTTGAGCGCGTTGATGGTGGTGTCGATGACGCGCTTGTCCATGCAGCGGGGCAGCAGCGATTTCAGCGCCGTGGCCTATATCGGCTACGCGATGATGCTGGCGCTGTACCACGGCGAGGTCGCGCGCGGCTACGACTTCGGCGCGATGGCGATGGCGCTGGCCAGGCGCCGCGCCAATCTGCAGACGCGCACCCTCACCGGCCTGATGTTCGGCGCGCTGAGCAACCACTGGACACACCCGCTGCGCAGCTCCGACGCCCTGTACGAAGAAGCCTTTGGCTGGGCGCTGGAAATCGCCGATTTCGTGCAGGTCGGCGTGGTGGCCGCCGTGCGCGCGACCGAGCGGATCATCCTCGGCGACCACCTGCCGCACCTGCTGCACGACATCGGCCATGACCTGGCGCTGATGCGCGCCAACGGCCAGCAGGCGATGGCCGATTGCTGCGTCGCCGCCGCGATCCAGCCGATCAAGTGCCTGATGGGCCAGCTCCCCCGCCACGACAGCTACGATGACGCGGCGTTCAGCGAAGCGCGTTTCCTTGACCAGTATGGCGACTCGCAGCTGTACCGCGCCTATTACCTGCAAGGGAAAATCCGCAACGCCTACCTGTTCGACACTGGCGATGCCGAGATGCTGGCCGGCCAGCTGGGCATCGTCACCCAGATCATGCGCGGCCAGGCCAAGGTCGTCGAGTCGAGCTTCTACGCCGCGCTGATCTGCATCCGCGCGTTGCGCCGCGCTCCCGCCCGCCCCGATGCGCGCGACGTGCTGCAAGTGATCGACACGCTGCAAGCCAGCCTCGCCGAATGGGCCAGGCAAGGCTCGGACAATAGCCAGGCCAAGCATCTGCTGGTGCAGGCCGAGATGGCGCGCTACCGCGAGGACTTGCAGCTGGCCACGCGCTGTTACCAGCAGGCGATCGATGCCGCCGGCCTGGCAGGCTACGTCAACGTGCAAGCGCTGGGCAATGAACTGTGCGGCGAGTGTTGGCTCGAGCAGGGGCAGCCGCGCGTGGCCAGGGTATTTATCCAGGACGCCATCGCGCATTACGGCCAGTGGGGCGCGGAGGGCAAAGTGGCGCAACTTCGCGCGCGCCACGCTGCCCTGCTGTCCAGGATGGACGCCCGCGCCACGCCGCCGCACTCCGCCTCCCAGACGCATGGCAGCGCCACGCTTGACCTGGTGTCGCTGCTGAAAGCGGCCCAGATCCTGTCGAACGAAGTCGGCCTGCGCAACGTGCTGACACGCCTGATTTCCATCGTGTGCGAAAACGCCGGCGCGCAGGTCGCGCGCCTGCTGCTGCTGTCCGATGGCGCTTACCAGCTGGAGGCCGACATTGATGGCGAGGGCGCTGGCGATACCGTCACCGTGCTGCAATCGCGCGCGCTCGACCTCAATGCCGCCAGCGATCCGCAGTTCCCGCTGTCGCTGTTGCGCTATGTCATCCGCACCGGCGCCGAAGTGATCGAAGATAACATCACGGGCGGCTCGCGCTTTGCCGACGACCCGTACGTGCAGTTGCAGCGGCCGCGTGCCGTCATGTGCCTGCCGATCCGGCATGGCGGCCAGGTCGACGGCATCCTGTATTTCGAGAACCGGCTGGCCGACGCCTCGTTCACCGAGGAGCGCGTGGCATTCCTGCGCATGCTGGGCGCGCAGGCGATGATTTCGATCTCCAGCGCCAGGCTGCATGACAGCCTGGAACGGCGCGTAGCCGAGCGCACGGAACAGCTGGAAGACGCCAACCGCAAATTGGCGACCCTGTCCATTACCGACGGCCTGACCGGCCTGGCAAACCGGCGCCATTTCGACGACGTGCTGCGCACCGAGTGCGCACGCGCCACGCGCGTCGGCCAGCCGCTTGCCGTCATGATGCTCGATGTCGACTACTTCAAGCGCTACAACGACAGCTATGGCCACCAGGCAGGCGACGCATGCCTGATCCGCGTCGCGCAGGCGCTGGCGGCCGGCATGCGGCGCGCAGGCGACCTGACGGCGCGCTACGGCGGAGAAGAGTTTTCGATCGTGCTGCCGAACACCGGCGCCGACGAGGCGCACCAGATCGGCGAAGCGCTGCGACGCGCGATCGAAGCGCAGAACCTGGTCCATGCAAGCGCGGATGCGCAACAGGTGACGATCAGCGTTGGCATCGCGGTGCAGCCGGCGCCGGGCACCGCCGATCCGGACGCCCTGCTGCGCGTGGCCGATGCCGCGCTGTACCAGGCCAAGGATGCGGGGCGCAATGGCGTCGTGCTCAGGGTGCTGCCGCGCCGCTGAGCGGCATAGGCCGGGCGCCCCTTGTCATGGCGCCCGCGCACCGCGGACTGACCCTCAGTCGCTGCCATGGGTATTTTCGCGCGCCTGCTGCCGTGCCTCGTCCTGCGACGTCAATCCATTGAAGAACAGATTGAGCAGCACGGCGACGATGGCGGCCAGCAGGATGCCGCTGTGCAGCAAGGGCGACAAGGCCTTCGGCATGTGCTGCGCGTACTGTTCCGCCACCAGCGGCAGCATGCCGAAACCGATCGACAGGGCCACGATGAACAGGTTGTTGCGGTTGCTCTTGTAGTCGACGCCGGCCAGGATGCGGATGCCGGTCGCCGCCACCATGCCGAACATCACCAGCCCTGCCCCGCCCAGCACGAACGCCGGCACGGCTTCCGCCGTTTGCGCGATCTTCGGAATGACGCCCATGACCAGCAGGATGATGCCGGCCGCCACGCAGACCCAGCGGCTGCGCACGCCCGTCACGCCCACCAGGCCCACGTTTTGCGAGAACGAGGTATATGGAAAAGTATTGAAGATGCCGCCGATCAGGGTACCGAGGCCATCGACGCGCAAGCCGCGGCTGATGTCAGCCTGCGTGATGCGCTTGTCCGTCATCTCGCCCAGCGCCAGAAACATGCCCAGCGATTCGATCATGACGACGATCATCACCAGGCTCATGGTGACGATGGCGACCAGGTCGAAGGTGGGCATGCCGAACTGGAACGGCGTGACGACGGCGAACATCTTGGCGCTGGCCACCTTGGCGAAATCGGCCTTGCCCAAGGCAAACGCCAGGGCCGTGCCGGCTATGATGCCGATCAGCACCGCGATATTCGCCAGGAAGCCGCGGCCATACTTTGCCACCAGCAGGATGACGGCCAGCACGAAGAAGGCGATGCCCATGTTGTCCAGCGCGCCATAGCCGGGGTTGGCGATCATCGGCACTGCCCCCGCAGGCGCGGGCAAGCCGGCCGCCGTGGCGGCTGCGGCCATCTTGACGAACGCCGGGTCGGCAATTTGCGCCATGGCCGGCGGCCCGCCCATGGCCCAGTTGACACCCACGCGCATCAGCGACACGCCGATGACGGCGATGATGCTGCCCGTGACCACGGGTGGAAACAGCGCCAGCAGGCGGCTGATGAAGGGCGCGATCAGCATGGAGACGACGCCGGCGCCGATCACGGCGCCAAAGATGCCCGTAATGCCCAGGGCGGGATTGTTCGCCATGGCCAGCATGGGACTGACGGCGGCAAAAGTGACGCCCATCATCACGGGCAGGCGGATGCCGAAGTATTTGCCCAGTCCCAAAGACTGGATCAGCGTCACCAGGCCGCAGCAGAACAGGTCGGCGCTGATCAGCGCCGCCACCTGTTCCGGCGGCAATTTGAGCGCGCGGCCGACGATCAGCGGCACGGCGATGGCGCCCGCATACATGACCAGCACATGCTGCAGGCCCAGGGTGAAGAGTTTTCCGGCAGGCAGCATTTCATCGACGGCCGATGGCGCGGCGGGCGTGGCGCCAGGCACGCTGCGGTGGATGGATTTCAGACGGGGAGAGGCCATTTACGCTCCATTTCCAGGGTTTCCACAACCCGGATGGGCGCGGAGGCAAGGGAAAAGCAAGAGAGAAACGGGACGACAGGAACACAACGGCGGCGACGGATGCATGCGAAGCTCCTTGGAATGGGGAAATGCCCAGGATGAGCCATGCATGCATCGTGCCAGGTGATTGTATACATAAATTGTGCCGAAAACCGTTTTTTTGCCTGAAAACCCGGCACATCACGCACCGTTTTCTTGCATGCGGCCAGGCACATGCACCAGAAGGCGGCAAAATGCCGCGATGTTGCCGGCCGGCGTGGGGTGTGGTGGGGGATGGCTGGCTGACGGCTGGCTCTTGGCTAGCCCCTGGCTGGCTGATGACTGGCTCATGACCTGCTCTTGGATGGCTGTTGGCTTGCCGTTGGTTTGCCGTTGGTGTGCTGAAGGCTGGCTCTTGGCTTGCCGCTGGCTAGCTGTTGGCCGGCTGTTGGCCTTACTGATGGCATGCCGTTGGCTGGCTCGTGACCGGCTCGTGACCGGCTCTTGGATAGCTGTTGGCTGGCTGCTGGCTGTTAGCTTGCTCTGGGCTGACTGTTAGCTTGCTCTGGACTGGCCGTTAGCTTGCTCTGGGCTGGCCGCCGACTGATGACGGGACAATGGCAGTTGACTAGCCACCGGCGCAGGCGTCCAGCAGCATTTCCAGCTGCCGTGCATAGGCGGCACGCAACTGCTCGCGCGCCAGCAAGGCTTGCACCTGGCCGAAAATGCCATGGCTAGGCACGGCCGGCAAGACAGGCGCCGTGGGCCGCGTCGTGATGCATGGTGCGCTCACCGGCATGAGTACCACCTTCGGCGCAGGGGCGCATGCCGCACAGCCGCACAGTAAACTCAACAAGCTAAACAAGCTAAACAAGCTCAAAATGCTCAACAGACCCGGCAAGCTCGCCAGCGCTGCGCTGCTTGCCTGCTGGAGACGCGGCCCCACCGGCCTGCGCCCACGCCCAACTGGCGCCGTCATGGCACGTCGCCGGGTACGTCGCCGGCGATTTCGCTGGCAATCAGCGCCTCCGCCGCCCGGCAGGCATCGCCTTCGGGCCGCAACGCGAGCAGGCGCGCCGCAGCCGCTTGCGCATCTGCCTGTCCGGCCTGCCCACTCGTCAGCGCCAGACTCAGCTGCACGGAACGGCGCGCGCCCTCCTCGCGCATTGCGACGAGGGCCTGGTTCTGACGTCGCAACGCGCCTTGCACCTCCTGCACTTGCGCCGCGCACGCCAGGCGGCCCGCCTCGCGCCCCCAGCGTTGGGCACAAAACACGGCCGCCCCCAGCAACAGCAGCAAGGCCAGCAGCATCAATGGCGGCTTCATGCCAGCACCTTGCGCGCCGCTGCGTACAAAGCAAGACGCTCTGCCTGGCCATTCAAGCCGCCATTGATGCGGCGCGTCAACCGTTCCAGGTCACCCGCGTCGGCCAAGCGGTTCAAGCCCCGCGATTGCCAGAACCAGCCCGCCGAGCGGCAAGCAGCAGCCACCTGCTCCAGCAACTGCGGCGCCGTCAGGAGGTCCAGACCCAGCGCCACGCCGCACGCCGCATAATTGGCGCGCCCCGTCACTTGCAGCAAACCGCGTCCCTTGAAGCGCATGCCATCTCCAGCGAACACGTTGCCCAGGTCGCCGCGCCCCTCATAGGCGGCGCCGCTGGCCAGTTCGCGCACGTAGCGCAGCTGGCCCGACTCGTGCCCCACCTGCGCCAGGAACGCCGCCTGGCGCAGCGGCGTATCAATACTGAATTCGGCCATTGCCGCGTTCAAGGGTGCCAGGAACAGACTAACGCGTCGGCCAGCCAGCGGCATGATCTGCATCAATTGAGCGCCCGTCACAGCATGCCCCGCACATCCTTGACGGCAGCGGCCGCATCCGCCGCCAGTTCGCCGATATCCTTGCCGCGGCGCTTGTCGAACCAGCGCACGCAAGCGCCCAGCACCCACCAGGCAGGCAAGCCCGCCGCCGCCATCAGCGGCGCGGCGATGAACAAAAAGCCCGTGGCCGGATCGCCGCCATACAGGGCCGCCACGGTTTTCGCGCTGTCGAACAGGCTGGGCCACCACGACAGCACGGCCGCCACGAGCAGCGGGCCGAGAAAGGTGGAAATGATAATGCTGGAACAAAAACGGATGAATGCCTCCCTGGTGGACTGGGGCCACATGAACATGAAGCCCAGCGACGTGGCGGCGGCGCCAGCCAGTACGGGCACGCCAAACAGTTTGATCAATGCGCCGCCGGCGGCGGTGGTTTCGATGGCCATGGTTGCCTTTCAGGTGATGGAAATAAAAAAAAACCTGCCGAAGCGGGTTTGGGAGAGATTGCTGCTTTGTCACACGACCTTGACCATCACATAAGCCCGGCCGTCAGGCTCGATCGATATCACGCGGCCGACGGCATCGAGGTACTGCGCATGCGTGAGGTCTACCTTACGGACGGGAATACCCTTGATGCCGGCGCCGTCTTGCGCCGGCACAATGTAATCGCCCGGCTGGGCGCCCAGCACGTTCACCGGCACGCGGCCGGCGATGGCGATGCGGTCGACCTTTTGGCGCGCAACTTCCAGCGCCGCGTCGAAGGCGGCCATGGCTTCGGCGTCGTGCTGCATGGCAAGGTCATGGGCGCCGAGTGCAGCGGCGAACGCTGCCTGTTTTTCGCCCCACTCGTCGTCAGTGTCTCCAGGGTCGGTGACCACATCTGTTGGCGCCGACCGAAAACTGACCCAGCTGTAGGTATTGTGCCGACTGAAAAC
>CAUSDR010000060.1:0-18671 GCA_963530105.1 uncultured Janthinobacterium sp. | reverse complement strand
GTGCAGCGCCACGCTGGCTTGCCCCTGCTGCGCGAGCGCGCTGGCCAGCGCCGCGCCATCGAGCGCCAGGTGCACGGCGTCGCGCGCCTGCGCGTGGGCCAGCTGGAACGCCAGGTGCGCGCCCGTGGGCACGCTCACGCCGCTGCGCCCCAGCGCGATGCGCGCGGCCGTATGCCGGCGCAGGGCTTGCCAGGCACGGCCCGCATCGACATCCTTTGTCGCCATCGCCCCTCCCCGTATGGACACATCCTTGCTACACTGCGTTTCCAGTGTATCACCGTCACTCACCACGCCAGGAACGCCATGATTGTTGCCGCCGACACCGCGCAGTGGGACCAGCTGTACGACCTGCCCCTGCTCGAGCGCCTCGGCCCCGCGCAGGAGGAAGTCATCGCCCATGTGGCGCAGGTCAATGCCGCCACCGGCGTCGCCGCGCTGCCCGTTTCCACGCGGGTCGATGCCGCTTTCCATGCCGACGTGCGCGCGGCGATGGCCGCCATGCCGGCGTCCGTGCAGGCGCTGCTCGATGGGGTGCTGCTGGGCGTGCGCTATGCGCGGCGGCTGGGCTCCTCGGCCATCAGCGACATCGTCGTCAGCGGCGCAGGCGTGATCCTGGGCGTGGTGGTGGCGCTCGACGTCGACGCGTTCGAGGCGCGCACGGCCAACGCCTGGGCCACGTGGAAGGAAAATACGCCGTTCGCGCCGCAGGATGGCTATCGCCTGGAAGCGCACATCGCCGCGCCCGCAGACGACAACCGCCAGCGCGCGCTGCAATACCTGCTGCTGCATGAATTCGGCCATGTGCTGGCCGCCGGCCGGGGCTTGCTGCCCGAATGGTGGAACGCGGCCGAGGCCATGCGCGACGCGCACGACTACCGCTACCTGCCGCTGGCCTGGCAGATCACGCCGCAATGGCAGGTCGTGCCCTTGCCGGCCAACGACTTCCCCCTGCGCGCGGACATCGCGTATTACCAGGCGCCGCGCCTGGCCGCGCCCCAGATGCACGACGCCTACGCGCAGCTGCAGGGCGCGAACTTCGCCACCCTGTACGCGGCCACCAGCATGCATGAAGATTTTGCCGAATCGTTCGCCAGCTATGTGCATGCCGTCATGCTGAAACAGCCCCAGCGCATCCGCATTTTTAACAACAGCACCCTGCTGCTGCAATTCGACGGCTACTGGCAGGCCGGGCGCAGCGCGGCCAAGCGCCAGCTGCTGGAGCAGCTGCTGGGTAGCTGATCAGCTGCCCGCTGCCGCCCGCGCCAGCATGGCGCGAAACGCCGCGAACACCTTCCGCATGGCGGGACGCTTGTACGGATACAGCGCTTCCGCATCCATCGCATGCACGATCATGGCGTTGTCCGCCTCGAACACCAGCAGTTGCCCATCGCGCGTTTCCGCGCAATCGATGCCCAGGTAGGGCATGCCCATGCGCGTATCGATGGCGCGCAAGGCAGCGGCATGACGCCGCGCAAACTCCTGGTCGAAATGCGCCATGCAGTGCGCTTCCTCGGCGCGCTTGGCCGCGCTTTCATCCATGCCCGCGTTCAGGTAATGGATCATCCAGTGCGACGACACGGCGTAGTGGCAGATATAGGGCGCGCCGTCGACCAGCACGATGCGGTATTTGCGGAACTGGCCATCGTCGCCGCGGTAATCGACGAAGGGAGCGATATAAAAGCGCTGCGCGTCGACGGCCTGCAGATAGGCCTGCAAGTCGCCCGCTTGTCCCATCTTTTCCAGGTCGTGCCCCGCGTGCGAACCGAGGGGGCGCACGATGAGGGGAAAGGCGTCGCCGGGCAGCACGGCGTCGAGCGGCAGTTCGCCCGCGGCCAGCGCCGCCAGCTGCGCGCGGCCAATGCGCGCCGTGCGCGGCATGGCCACGCCGGGCACGTCGTGCAGCTTTTCGCACAGGCCGTCGCGCGAGGTATGCGCGATATGCTGCGGCAGGTTGACGACGGGGCGCGGCCAGTCGGCGACGAATTGCGCCAGCAGCGCCAGCAAGGGCTGGTTGGCGTCCGATTCGGCCACGCCCACCAGCAGCACGTCGTGGTCCGGCACTTCTTCCGGCAAGGGACCATCCGCCGTCACATACAGCAGGTCGAGCGCCACGTCGGACTGCTCGACGAGAAATTCGATGGGCGTGTTCGACATCAGGTCGCCCGGCCCCATCAGCACCAGCACGCGAATGCCGGGGCCATCCTGCGGCGCCTGCGCCGGCAGCGCATACAGCTGCTGCAGCTCGATCGCCTGCGCCTGCACGGCCAGCGCCATCTCGCGCTCGCCCTTCAGTTGCAGCACGGTGGAAAAATCCAGGTAGGCATGCGCGTCGTCGGGATGCGCCTGCGCGCGCGCCAGCAGCGCTGCGCCCAGCGGCGCCAGGTCTTCCTGCTGAAAGGCGCGGCGCATCAGGGGCGCCACGCCGATCAGCGGCGCATACGGCGTGGCGGCGTGGTGCAGCAAATCGTTCATGAAAACTCCCTTCAAGACAGGCGCGCGGCGCCGAAGCGCAGCACGCCCGCCAGCAGCGCGTCGATATCCTCGGCGCGCGTGCGGTGATTGACGATGGCGGCGCGGATGGCCAGCCGCCCGTCGATGGTGGTGGTCGATGGCGCGGCGATGCCCGATTCGTGCAGGTCGGCGACGATTTCACCATTGAAGGCGTCGCTGTCGCCATGGGCCGTGCCACGGTGGCGGAAACAGACGATGTTCAGGGTCACGGGCGCCAGCAATTCCAGCTGCGGCGTGGCCGCGATGCGCCCGGCCAGGTAGCGCGCCAGCGCGCAAGTGTGGGCGATGGCCGCGCCCATGCGCTCGGCGCCGTGCACCTTGAAGGTGAACCAGGTTTTCAGGGCGCGGAAGCCGCGCGACAGGTCTGGGCCGAAATCGCAGGGCCAGGGCGAGCCGCCCGCCAGGCCCCGCGCCTCGCGCCGCAGATAGGCGGCCGGCGCGGCAAACGCCGCCATGTGGCGCGCGCCGTCGCGCACCAGCAAAAAGCCCGCGTCATACGGCACCTGCCCCCATTTGTGAAAATCGAACGCCAGCGAATCGGCCAGTTCGATGCCGGCCAGCAGGGGCGCGACCTGGGGCGACAGCATGCCCAGCGCGCCATACGCGCCATCGACGTGGAACCACAGCTGCTCGCGCGCGGCCAGCGCCGCCAGCGCGGATAAATCGTCGATGGCGCCCGTGTCCACGGTGCCGGCCGTGCCGGCGATGAAGAACGGTTGCAGGCCCGCCGCCCGGTCCCGCGAAATGGCTTGCGCCAGCGCTTCGACGTCGATCTGCTGGCGCGCGTTGACGGCGATGCGGCGCAGCGCGGCCGTGCCCAGGCCGGACAAATCCATCGCCTGCGCGATGCAGCCATGGGCGGCGGCCGAGGTGTAGGCCACCAGCGGCGCGCCCTGCAAGCCCTCCTGGCGGGCCGCCACGCCCAGCGCCTGCGTGCGCGCCACCAGCACGCCCATCAGGTTGGCCATCGAAGTGCCGGTGACGAAGACGCCGCTGGCCGTGTCGGGAAAGCGGAACAGTTCGGCCATCCAGCGGCCGATCTGGCGCTCCACTTCCACCGGCATCTGGTTGCGCCCGCCCACGTTCGCGTTCAGGCCCGCCGCCAGCATGTCGGCCAGCATGCCCACGGGCGTGCCGCCGCCATGCACCCAACCCATGAAGCCCGGATGCACATTGCCGACGGCGTAGGGCAGCACGTCGCGCATGAAGCTGGCGTGGGCGTCGCCCAGGTCGCCCGGCGCGCGCGGCAGCGGCTGGGCAAATTGCGCGCGGGCGCTGTCCGGCGCCGCCTGCCACACGGGCCGCTGGCGAATCTGCTGCGCGTAATCGAGCATGTCGTCGAGCATCTGGTGGCTTTGCGCGCGAAACGCGTCCCAGTCGTGCGGATCGAGGGAATCGGGGTCGGGTGGCAGCATGGTCGTGTCGGAGGGGGAGATCGCCGATTATCGCACCGGCGCGCGCGGACGGGGCGTAATTTGCGCCGTTTTACGGTGGCAGTCGCCCCAGGGCCGCCTGGAAGGCGGGCGCCAGCGCGCCGTTCAGGCGGCCCTGCGCGTCGGTGATGCGCATGCGCGCCAGCCAGGCCTCGAATTCGGGCGCGGCGCGCAGGCCCAGCACGCGGCGCGCATACAGGGCGTCGTGGAAGGAGGTGCTCTGGTAGCCCAGCATGATGTCGTCCGCGCCCGGCACGCCCATGATGAAATTGCAGCCGGCCGCGCCCAGCATGGTCAGCAAGGCATCCATGTCGTCCTGGTCCGCCTCCGCGTGGTTGGTGTAGCACACGTCGCAGCCCATGGGCAGGCCCAGCAGCTTGGCGCAGAAATGGTCTTCCAGCCCCGCGCGCAGGATCTGCTTGCCGTCGTACAGGTATTCGGGACCGATGAAGCCGACGACGGAATTGACCAGCAGCGGCTGATACGCGCGCGCCACGGCATACGCGCGCGCCTCGCACGTCTGCTGGTCCATGCCGTGGTGGGCACCGGCCGACAGCGCGCTGCCCTGCCCCGTCTCGAAATACATGACGTTGCCGCCTACCGTGCCGCGCCCCAGCGACAGGGCCGCCGCCCGGCCTTCGGCCAGCAGGGACAAATCGATGCCGAAGCTGCGGTTGGCCGCCTCGGTGCCCGCCACCGACTGGAACACCAGGTCGACGGGCGCGCCGCGGCGGATCGCTTCCAGCGTGTTGGTGATATGCGTGAGCACGCACGACTGCGTGGGAATCTGATATTCATCAATAACGGCATCGAGCAGGTGCAGCAGCGACACCACCTGCGCCACGTTGTCGGTGGCGGGATTGATGCCGATCACGGCGTCGCCGCTGCCCAGCAGCAGGCCATCGAGGATGGAGGCGGCGATGCCGGTGGCGTCGTCCGTCGGGTGGTTCGGCTGCAGCCGCGTGGACAATCGGCTTTCCAGGCCCAGGGTATTGCGGAAGGCCGTCACCACGCGGCACTTGCGCGCCACCAGCACCAGGTCCTGCAGGCGCATCAATTTGGAGACGGCGGCCGCCATTTCCGGCGTGATGCCGGCGGCCACCTGCGACAGTGTCGCCGCATCCGTCGCATCGTCCAGCAGCCAGTCGCGCAAGTCGCCCACGCACAGGTGGGAAAGGGGCGCAAAGGCGGCGCGCGCATGCGAGTCGATGATCAGGCGCGTGACTTCATCGTCTTCGTACGGCACCAGCGCCTCATTGAGAAAGGTCAACAAGGGCACGTCCGCCAGCGCCAGCCGCGCCGCCACCCGCTCCTGCGCGCTGGCGGCGGCCACGCCGGCCAGCACATCGCCCGAACGGGGCGGCGTGGCTTTCGCCAGCAAGTCCTTCAGGCTGGAAAACTGGTAAGTATGGCTGGCGATCGTATGGCTGTAGCGGGGCATGGCGCGGTTCCTCCCATGCCCCATTCTACGCCAGGCTACAGGCTGCGCAGCGCGCCTTCCAGCCGCGGGTAGCGGAAGGCAAAGCCGTCGGCCAGCAGGCGGCGCGGCGCCACGCGCTGGCCTTCCACCAGCAAATCGGCCTGCTCGCCCAGCAAGGCGCGCATGAGCCACGCCGGCGTCGGCAGCAAGGATGGCCGGTGCAGCACGGCGCCCGCCACCCGGGCGAACTGGCGCTGCTGCACCGCTTCCGGCGCGCAGAAGTTGTAGGCGCCGCTGACGCTGCCTTCTTCGCTGCGGCGCGCCAGGTGGGCGATGCCACGGATCACGTCGCGCACATGCACCCACGTGAGCCACTGCTGGCCGCTGCCCAGCGGGCCGCCCGCGCCGAAGCGCACCGGCAGCAGCATTTGCGGCAGCGAACCCTGGTGGCCAAAGACGAGGCCAAAGCGCATGCAGCCCACCTGCACGCCGTATTGCTGCGCCTGGCGCGCGGCCGCTTCCCATTCCTGGCACAGCTGCGACATGAAGATGGCTTGCGGCGCGCTGTCTTCATCGAGCTCCGTCGCATCGCCCTGCGCCTGCACGCCGTAGTAGCCGATGGCCGACGCCGACAGCAGCACCCGCGGCTTGTGCTGCGCGCGGGCGATCCACGCCACCAGCTCCTGCGTCAGCGCTACCCGGCTGCGGCGCAAGGCCGCCTTGCGCGCCGCCGTCCAGCGCCGCCCGACGATGCGCGCGCCAGCCAGGTTGACCACCATGTCGATGCGCTGCGCATCCGCCATGTCGCCGAACGAGGCGATGCAGCGCACCTGGCCGTTGAACGTCCACGCGGCCTGTTTCGGCTGGCGCGTCAGCACCGTCACCGCGTGGCCGTCGGCCAGCAAGGCGGCCACCAGCTGCTGGCCGATGAAGCCCGTGGCGCCCGTCACCAGCACGGATTGCAGTGTGCTGGCAAAGCGCAGCTGCTCCTCTTGCTCTGCCGTCTCCTGCACCTGGCGCCGGCCCAGCTGCCACACGGCATATGCGTCGCGCAGGCCGGACAAGCCCACGCCCGCGCCGCACAGGGCGAGGAAGACGCTGAGCCAGCCGTAGGGCTGCCACACGAGGGCTGTCGGCAACGTGGCCCACTCGCTGCTGTTCAGGGCAAGCAAGGCAATAAAGGCGCCCGCGTTAATCGCCAGCACCGTGTGCGTGACGCGCTCCGTGGCGGGCAGAAGGCGGGTCCGGTCTTCGACGACGAAATCCCACAGGGTCAGAACGATTTCCACGCCAAAGACGATGACCAGCACCCAGGCCCAGGCGCCATGCCATTCCCAGGCGGCCAGGCCGACGAACAGCAGGCTGTAGATCAGGGCGCGCGTGGCGTGGATGGTCAGTTCCAGCCTTGCCGACGCCTTTTGCGGCAGCGCTTCCGTGATTTCATGGTGGTAGATGGTGTCGAAGGCGCCCAGGCAGCCTTGCGCCGCCATCAGTTGCAGGGCCAGCAAATGCGTATTCATGGTGTCTCCTTGTGGCTTTCCGGCGCAGCGGACTCGCGGAACACGCCCGCCTGGGTAAACGTGGTGCCGAACAGGGCGTGGCGGATCTCGATGCGGATGTTGAACTGCTGCGGTGTGTCGTTGCGGTGGCACAGATACGTCTTGCCGGGCGTGAGCATGCCGGGCAGCGGCAGGCGCCAGCCGAAAATATCGAGAAAATAGCCGTCGCTGGTGAAGTGCAAATTGCCCTCTTCCACGTGCAGCAGCAGCTTCATGCCCAGGCCCATGCCCACGTATTCAAGCACTTCGCCCCTGGCGCTTTCCGCCATGTAGGAAGTAAAACGGATCGGCGCGCGCCCGTGCAAACGGTAGGTGCGCTGCTTGAAGATGAACGGGCAGCCGGGGCGCGAATAGACTTCGATATCGACGGGAAAATCCGCGTCGTCGTACGGTATCAGGGCGCCGTCGATGAAGGGGCGCGTCAGCCAGCCGAGCACTTTCCCCAGGCGCGAACTGGAAAGCTCGGTGAGCTCGCCCCGGTAGTACAGGGGCTGGCCCGGCGCGGGATTTTTCTCGAAGCGGCGGCGGATGTCCGGGTGCAGGGTGAGCCACTGCGCGCCCATCACCTTCTTGAACAGCTCTCCTTCCGACGGCCCGTTCATGACTTGCCCGGCTTTTTCGGGTTCGCCGGCTTCTCGTCCGGACTGAGGAACTTGGCCACCTTGCCGCCCATCGACAGCATGCGCTGCAGGGTCGCCGGCGGCAGGTTTTTATAGTCGCTGTAGGTGCTGCTGAGCATTTCCAGGAAGGCCAGCACTTCGCCCATGCGCTCCAGGGTCGCCGGTGCAATGGCCGCATCCTGTTCGCCCTCGATGGCGCATTCGCGCAGCACCGTCAGGGTGGGGTCGATCTCGCGCCGCTTGCGCTCTTCCATGATGACCCTGAAGATTTCCCATACATCCTGCAGGGCGACGAAATGGTCGCGCCGGTCCCCCATCACGTGCGTGATGCGCGCCAGCCCCCAGCTTTGCAATTCCTTCAAGCTGTTGCTGACGTTGGAGCGGGCCACATTCAGGCTGGCCGCGATGTCTTCCGCCGTCAGCGGCTCATTGGCCAGGAACAGCAGCGCGTGGATTTGCGCCACCGTGCGGTTGACGCCCCAGCGGGTGCCCATCTCGCCCCAGTGGAGGATGTACTTTTGGGTGGTCGGACTCAGAACGCCTACCATAATCTACTCCGCGTCGCGCTTTGCGCTCTGCGATGCTCACTGTGCGCAAGCACAGCTGCGCTTCCCGGCCACAAATCACTGCCGCTCGCTACGGTTCTGTCAGGCGTTCTTGATTTCATGAATTTCTCTAATTTCTGTCGTTACAGAAATGTAAGACGGAACAGAAGCCGCGTCAAGCGCGATTCGTCAGGACTGTGGCGGCGGCTGCCCCATGGCGCGCAGGAAGGCTTGCTGCGAGGCGTGCAGCTGGCCGTAGCCCAGCTCGCGGTACACGAGGCCGTGGTGCGGGGCCAGCTCGGCGATGATGCGCGCCAGCGCCGGATAGTGGCGGTGGTTCCAGGTGGGGAACAGGTGGTGCGTCAGGTGCAGATTCAGGCCGCCGAGCCAGTAGCCAAGCCAGCGCAGGGCGCGCGGCTGCGGCGTCCAGTCGCAGGCCGTGTAAAACGTGTGCTGGTACCAGTCATGCGGCAGGGTGCCGTCCGGCCCCGGCTGAAAGAATTCCACTTCGGCCCAGTGCGTGCCGAGGATCAGCGCCACCAGCACGCACGAGGCGAGCATCTGCCCAAGGAAATACGCGCCCAGCACCACGCCCCAGCCCATGCCGTGCTGCTGCAGCACCCACATGGGCAGCGCCAGCACCAGCGCCACGTGGCCCAGCTTCCAGCCCAGAAAAGACAGCCAGCCGCGCCAGCCCTGCAGGCGGCTGTGCGCGGCCACGGGCGTCTTGCCGAAGCGGTCCAGCCAGTCGCCATACCAGTTCAGGTAGGGCAGCGACAGGGCCGCCACCACGGGCCAGTACAGGTATTGATAGCGGTATTGCGGCGACCAGCGCTGGTACGGCGTCTGGCGCAAAAAGGGATTCGGTTCCGTGTCGAGGTCATAGCCTTCCACGTTGGCATAGGTATGATGGAAATGCACGTGGCGGATGGTCCAGAAATCCGTGTCCACGCCGACGGGCAGGCTCACCAGGCGGATCAGCACGCGGTTCAGCCAGCCATTGCGGAAGACGGCGCCGTGGGCCGCGTCGTGCAGGGTATTCATGGCCAGCGCCATGGCCGTGACCAGGCAAGCCACATAGCTGGCAACAAACGGCCACGCGCCATCGACGTTCAGGGCCAGCACATACAGACCCACCGTCAGCACGGCGAGGAACACGGCCTTGCAATGCATGCGCGCATCGCCAAAGCGGTGTTTTCCTGCTCCCGCCAGGTAGGCATCGGCGCGCGCGCGCAGTGCGCGGCGGAAGGCGGAATCGCGGGCGGGCTGGAAGCGCAGCGGCGGCAGCGAAGGTACAGGCTGCGTCACGCGCGCGTCCCCGCCGCCGATGGCCGCCACAGGCGGCGCGCGCCGTCGAGGCCATGCGCCAGCAGCGCGGCCAGGAAGACCATGCCCCACGCATCGCGCGCGCCATACCAGCCCAGAAAGAGCAGCGGCATGGCCAGCGCGATGGCCACCCAGGCGATGGCGCCCCAGCGGCGCGCATCCGACAGGCCGCCCAGCGCCAAGGTGCCGCCGAAGATCAGCGCGAACAGGATGGCCTGCTGCGCGCCGGCCAGCGCCGCCTCGTGGTTGACGTAATAGATCACCAGGCCAAACAGGATCACGCCGCCGGTGCCGATGAACAGCTCGGGCACGTGGAAAGTGCCGCGCGACTGCCAGTGGGGAAAGCGCGCGCGCAGCCATGTGAACAGTTTGCCGTTGCTGGCCAGCAGCGGGTTGTGCGTGGGTGTCATGCCCTTCACGCCGTAGCGCATTTCCACGCCCTCCAGCTCCGGCTGGAAGCTGCCGAACAGCTTATCCCACAACAGCAGCGTGCCGCCGAAATTGCGGTTGATGTAGCGTTTGTCGGTGCCGTGGTGCACGCGGTGGTGCGAGGGCGTGACCATGAACTTGTCGAGGATGCCGGATTTATTCACCAGCGCATTGTGGTTGTAGAACTGCACCGTGTAATGCAGCGACGAGACGACGAGGAAGATTTCCAGCGGCACGCCCAGCACGGCCAGGATGGCGATGAAGGGGAAATTCGTCAGCGACGAATACCAGGAATTGCGCACGCCCAGCGACAGGTTGAAATGCTCGCCCTGGTGGTGCACCACGTGCACGGCCCACAGCAACGGAATCTTGTGGTGCAGCCGGTGCATCCAGTAAAAGCACAGGTCCCAGGCAAAGAAGGCGAAGACCCACTGCGCCGCCACGGGCCACTGGTCGACGACATGCAGGTTCACATGCCGCAGCAGCAGGGCAAACGCGGCCACTTCCACGCCGCGGAACACCCACATCAATATGTGCCCGGAATTGAGGTTGAAGATGACGTCTTTCCACGGCACGGGCGTCTTGCGCACCCATTTGAGGATCAGCAGTTCGGCCAGCACGAAGGCCAGCATGATCAGGAACGACAGGGCAAAGGGATTCATCATGATGCGGTTTCAGTGGAAATGACACGGCGCGACGCCCAGAATACGCGCATTTTGGCCAGCATGCCGCCAGCGACGCCGACAAACAGGCCGGCCGCCAGGTCGATGCTCACGTGCCGGCGCAGGGCGATGATGGCGTAGCAGATGGCCGCGCCCAGCGCGATGGCCAGCGCGGAACGGAACTGGTGGCGCCGCTCGCACAGGGCCCACGCGCACAGCAGGGTCAGGGCGCCATGCAGCGACGGCAAACAGTTTTGCGTGGAATCCGCCGCCTGCAGCAGGCGCAGCGCCTGCGTGCTCCAGGCCGCGCCGTCACCCACGGGCGGATACGCGAGCGTGGTGGGATACAGCAGGAACACCACGCCGCACATGAGGGCGGACAACGCCATGGCGCGCGCCAGCCAGCGCACGCGCGCCGCGTCGGCCTTCAGGTAGGCGTACGGGATCAGGATGAAGAAAGACAGGTACAGCCAGATGGCCGCGTCGCTGTAGGGGATGGCGCGGTCGAGGGCCGTTTCCGGCAGCAGCACGCCCTGGCCTTGCAGCAGGTCGCTGGAAAAATACACGAGGCCGACGCTGCCCCAGCCGGCCAGCAAGTGCAGCAGGCGGCCGCGTACAGTCATGGAAGAATCGTTCATGCGGTGGCAAGGCGCCGGATGCGGCGCCGTTTCATGGTGGGGTCGAAGGGAGGCAGCTCGCCGCTCACCGTCCAGGCCAGGCTGTCGACGGCCACGCCCAGGCCGTGCAGCACCGTCGCCAGGTGCGCGCGCAGGGCCGCCAGGCCAGCGGCGTCCAGCGCCGCGTGCAGCTGCAGGGCGCTGCCGCCCGACTGCAGCAGCCGGTAATCGGCGTCCGGCGGCAAGGCTTGCGCAAACGCGCGCGTCAATACGTCGGCAAACACGGCGACGGGTGCGCCGCCGTTCGCCGACGACAAGGATGGCAAGAACAGCATGTCGTCGCAGCGCCCCTCGATGCCGTCGATGGCGCGCGTGGCGCGGCCGCACGGGCATGGCGCGGCGCGCGCGAGCAGGATATCGTCCAGGCGGTAGCGCACGATGGGCTGCGTGATGCGCGTGAAGTCCGTAATCACGGGCACGAAGCGGCGCTGTTCCCCATCCAGCCACTGCGGCTCGATGTGCACATACTCTTCATTCAAGTGCAGCACGCCGTGTTCGCAGCTGCTGGCGAGGAAACCCTCCGTGGCCTGGTAGATTTCATGCACGGCGCCAAACGCCTGCACGATCAGCGCGCGGTCCTGCGCTTCCAGCACTTCGGCGACCGAAATGACTTTTTTCGGCGCCAGCGCCAGGCTGCCATCGATGACGCGCAGGGCCAGCTGGCGCAGCACCTGCGCCGGCGCGACGATGACGGACGGTTGATATTGCGCAAGCCGCGCGCACAGGCTGTCAAACGGTTCGAACAAATCGTAGAAGGCAAAGGTCAGCCACGGCGAGCGCACGGCCGTGTACAGATTGCTGTTCGCGCGCAGGAACAGCGCCACCTTTTCGCCGGAAAACAGGCCGCCGGGCAGCGCCTTGGCCAGCATCACGCCCGCCCATTGCGCTTTTTCGCGGGGACTGACGGTAAACACGGCGCGCCGCGACGACGTGCCCGACGACAGGCCCACGGTGATGTCGCCCACGGCCGGCGTGAAGTCGCGGCTCTGCTCGGCCGCCATGGCCGCGGCCATCGCCTGGGCCAGGCTGATGCCTTCTGTGTTCATCGCGTCGAAATGCTCGAGCATCAGCGCCTTGTTCATCGTCGGCCACTGCGCCAAAGGCAGCTTGCGGTACGGCGCGAAGTAGCGGCTGCGGGCGCACAGCACGTCGAGGAAACGCGCCAGCTGCCGCTGCTGATAGCTTTCCAGCTGCGCGCGGCTGGTGAAGCGCAGGCGGCGCGTGCGCCAGTACGACAGCAGCAGCCAGGCGATGCGCTTCACGGGCGGCCCGCCACAGGCGCATAGTCCGCCGTGTCTTCATGCGTGATGCGGATGTGCGCATTGCCCGAGCGGTGCAGCTGGTGCAGGCGGTTCAGGGTGGCATAGTACGGCGCGCGCTTGTGCTGGATGAGGAAGGACAGTTCGGACGGTCCGCGCAGCTGCTGGAAGCTTTCCGGCACCCAGGCGGCGTCGGACGCCAGCAGGGTCCAGCCGCCCTCCTGCAGCACGAAGGCGCCCAGGTGCCCGATGGCGTGGCCCGGCAGGTCGACGATGTAGATCTCGCCCGTGCCGCTGACGTCGCGCCCGTGCGTGAATGGCAGCAGGGCGGCCGGCAGGGCCGTCTCGGGCACGCTTTCCACAAAACGCAAACGATCCGCAATATCGGCTGGCAGCAGCTCGGGCACGAAAGCCTGGCGCACGGCGGCCACGCCGGACAGGCCGCGCACGGCGTCCCAGCCCGCTTTGGACGCCATCAGCCGCGCGCCGGGAAAATCGCGCATGCCGGCGATATGGTCGGCGTGGAAGTGCGACAGCAGCAAGGTATGGATGTCGCCCGGCGCCACGCCATGCGCGCGCAGCTGGCCTTGCAGCGATTCGCTGTCATCGAAGGCAATCGGCGTCACCCACGCGTACAGCCGGTACACGCCTTTCGAGGTGGCGGCGCGGAAGTGCTCCGCGTAGCCCGTGTCCCACAGGTACAGGCCCGCGCGCGTCTCGATCAGGTAGGCGCGCGAGGGGAAGCAGCGGCTGGCCAGCCCGCTGCCTTTCAGGACCATGCACGACGGATGCGTGCAGTGGCCGACGCGAAACGCGGTGATGCTAGCCATTGCGCTCCTTGCCCACCTTGTGCGCCGCCGCTTCCTGGCGCATCCACTGCGCCGTCAGGGCGATGCCCTCCTGCAGGCTGACGATGGGACGGTAGCCGAGCACCTTGCGCGCCTTGGCGCTGTCGAGCGTCATGTCGAAACTGAGGGCGCCGATGCTGTAGGGCGTCAAGGCCGGTTCGCGGCGCGTAAAACGCGAGGCGAACTGCATCAGGCGCGCCGCCAGCGCCAGCACGCGGTAGGGCATGCTGACGATCTGGAACGGCTGCTGCAGGTGGTCGCAGAACAGGGTGCGCAGGATGTCGCACAGGCGCGCCGGTTCGCCATTCGTGATATTGAAGGCGGCGCCCGAGGCGATGGTCTTGTGCACGGTGGCCAGCCACATCGCATGCACGACGTTATCGACATAGGTGATGTCGATGGTGGCCGCGCCGCCATTGGGCAGGGGCAGCTTGCCGCCGCGCTGCTGCAGCACGCGCGCCAGGCGCGGAATGAGCACCTGGTCGTGCGGGCCGAAGATGGCGCGCGGGCGCAGGATCACGCACGTCATGCCGCGGTGGCGGTCGACGCAATCCTGCACCAGTTTTTCCGCCATGGCTTTCGAACGCGCATAGGCGTTGACAAAGGCGTCCGGGCGGAAGGTTTCCGGCACCTCGTAGCGGTTGCGGTAGTCGAAATAGATGGCCGGCGTGGAAATGTGCACGAAGCGCGCCACGTGCATGCCGGCCGCCGCGCGCAGCAGCTGGCCCGTGGCCGTGACGTTGGCGGCGATGAAGTCGCGCTCCGGGCCCCACGGCGACGACAGCGCGGCGCAGTGCCAGACGGTGTCCATGCCGCGCACCAGTTCATCGACCTGGCGCGGCGACGCCTGCGCCAGGTCGAGCGCCACGAATTGCGCGCCCATGCGTTCCAGTTCGCGGCCGACGGCCACGTTGCGGCCGGTGGCGCGCACTTCCACGCCCTGCGCCAGCAGGGTGCGCACGGCATTGCGCCCCAGCCCGCCCGTCGCTCCCGTGACCAGTATCCGCCTCATCGCACCACCTTCACAGATCAAGAATCATGCCGCCGATGGTCAGGCCAGCGGCCGTGCCCATCATCAGCAAACGCTGGCCCGCCACGGCGCGCCCCGTCATCACCGCCTCGTGCAGGGCCGTGGGCAGGGATGCGGCCACCTGGTTGCCATGGGTTTCAAAGATCTTGATGATTTTAGCATCGGGGACATCGAGGATGCGCGCCGCATGCGCGAGGCCCAGCGGGCTGGCCTGGTGCGGCACCACCACGTCGATGCGCTCCAGCCCGGCGCCCGATGCGGCCATTAATTCCGCGAGGAAATCCGGCATCACCTTGACGGCCAGGCGGAACACGGCCTTGCCATCCATGCGGAACAGGTAGTCGCCCGGCTCGCAGCCGTTGCGCGGGTTGCGCTCGGTGCCGCCGCCGCGGATTTCGCAGTAGCGCCGCCCTTCCGGATAGGTGCCCATCTTGTAGGCGCGGATGCCCGCGCTGCCGTCGCCGCGCTCGACGATGACGGCGGCGGCGCCGTCGCCAAAGATCATCGACGCTTCCGGCTCGCTCCAGTCGACGCCGCGCGAAGCGAGGTCGGACGAAACGATGGCGATGCGCCGGTAGGCGCCGCCGGCCAGCATGGAAGCGGCCACGCGGAAGGCGGCCATGAAACTGAGGCAGCTGGCGTTGACGTCGAAGCTTTGCGTGCCTGGCGGCAAGCCGGCGTGTTCGGCGACAAAACATGCCGTGTTCGGCAAGGCTTGCTCGGGCACGCCGCAGGCGCAGATCAGCAAGTCGATGTCGGATGGCTGCAGGCTGGCGTTCTGCAGCGCGTCGCGCAGGGCGGCGGCGCCCAGCTGGCTTTGCGATTCATCGGGCGCGGCGACAAAGCGCGACAGCACGCCGCTCTTGCGCAGGGTATAGCCGGGCGGGTGGCCCAGTTTCAGGTCCAGGCTTGCGGACGTCACGCTATGCGAGGGCACGGCTTTGCCCGTCGCGATCAGGCGAACTGGAATCATGTCGGCCTTAATAAAGTAAATAAAGTAAAGTCAATGCGGTTAACGTGCTTAATCGAGTACCAAAGGCGGCAACGTGACGCCACAGTTCTTGCAGAAGTTGGCATCGTCATCGAGGCCTTCCTTCAGGCAGGTGGGACAGGTACGCGTCGTGACCAGCTTGGCGCTGCGCTGTACCGTCATTTCGGCGCTGATAATGCCGGTAGGCACTGCCAGGATGCCCCAGCCGAGCAGCATCATCAGGGAAGCGATGGTGCGCCCGATGTCGGTGCGCGGCGTGATATCGCCGAAACCCACCGTGGTCATGGTGCTGATGGCCCAGTATATCGCCGTGGGGATACTGCTGAAACCGTTATCTGGCCCTTCCACGACATACATCACAGTGCCAAGCAGAAAGACCACCATCATCACGAAGGACAGGAAGATGAGAATCTTGCGCCGGCTGGCCAGCAAGGCGCGGCCCAGCACCGTGTATTCATGCACGTAGGACGTGAGCTTGAGGATGCGGAACATGCGCAGCAGGCGCAGGATGCGCACGTCGATCAGCACATGCGCGCCCGGCAGCAGCAAGCCGATGTAGGTCGGCACGATGGCCAGCAAGTCGATAATGCCGAAGAAACTCTTGGCGTAGCGCACCGGATGCTGCAGGCACGACAGGCGCGCGAAATACTCGACGGTAAACAGGATGGTGAAAAACCATTCCAGCGCCGTCAGCCAGGTGCCGTAGCGGGCCGCCACGGACGCAACGCTGCTGAGCACCACCACCGTCACGCTCATCAGGATGGCGCCGATCAATACCAGGTCGAAGGCGCGGCCCGTGCGCGTTTCCGCCTCGAAGATGACGGTGTACACCTGCTCGCGCCAGCCGCGCTCGGGCTTGCCATATTTCTGCTGCGTTTCCTGCGCGGCAATTTGCTGCGGCGTCAAGGGCGCCGCCCCGCTCTTCGTCGCGGCCTTCATGTGGGTAGTCTGTTCGGTAGTTTGCGCATACACTTATTATTGTATAGATAATTTGCCGCACACGGCGGCGCGCTGGCTAGGACGCTTTCCTGGCCAGCAGCACGGCATTACGCCGGTCGCGCTCGGCTTGCACGATGTCCGCCGCGCGCGTCTCACTCAAGCCCGCCGTATGCAGCACGGTGGCCGTCAGCTGCAGCGCCGCTTCCAGCGCCTCGGGCACGACCAGCGTGGCGCCCGCCTGGATCAGCGCCACCGCATGCGCCTCGTCGCGCGCGCGCGCATACACGGGCAGCTGCGGGTATTCGCGGCGGATCGATTTCACGGCGTGCAGCACGGACGCCGCATGGTCCATGGTCAGCACCACGGCGGCGGCCCGGTCCGCATTGACCTTTTGCAACAGTTCCGCGCGCGAAGCATCGCCGAAATACACGGGAAAACCGCGCGGATGCAGGGTCGTCACCAGGCGTGCATCATTCTCGATGGCAACGTAAGCGATGTCCTGTTCCGTCAGCACCTTGGCCAGCAACTGCCCCACCCTGCCGAAACCGGCGATGATGACGGTGCTGCCCTGCGGCGGACGGGCGCCCTCGGCCAGGTCGGCCAGCTGGTGGTGGTGGCGCTTTTCCCACCAGTTGCCAAAGCCGCGCGCCGCTTTCGCCAGCGCCGGCGTGGCAAACAGGCTCAGGCCCACCACCAGCATGACGAATTGCGCCACTTCCGGGCCGATCAGTTTGGTACCCAGCGCATAGGCAACGACGATGAAGGCAAATTCGCCGCCCTGTCCCAGCAGCACGCCCGTTTCCACGGCGCGCCCCCAGTGAAAGCCGCCGACGCGGAAAATCACGCTGATGACCAGGGTTTTCAGGAAAAACAGGCTCAGCACGGCCAGGGGAATCAAAATCGGCGACTTGAGGATTTCGCGCACGTCGATCTGCATGCCCACCGACATGAAGAACAGGCCCATCAGCAAGCCCTTGAACGGCTCGATCGTCACTTCCACTTCATGGCGGAATTCCGTTTCCGCCAGCAGCAGGCCGGCCAGCAGGGCGCCCAGCGCCATCGACAGGCCCGCCAGGTAGGTCAGCCCCGCGATGCCCAGCGTGCTGAGCAAAGTCAGGGCCATGAAGACATCGGGCTGGTGTTTCTTGACGAAAAACTGGAACAGCGGGCGGATGACCCGGCGTCCCAGCAGATAGATCAGCAGGATGGCGCCGGCCGACTTGACGGCCGCAAAGCTGAGCAGATACGCCAGGTCGTCGCTGCGCCCGCTGGCGAAGACGTCGATCAGGATGAACAGCGGCACCACCATCAAGTCCTGGAACATCAGGATGGAAAAGCCCGCCTGGCCGGCCGGGGTCTGCAGGGAACGTTGATCAGTGAGCAACTGCATCACGACGGCC
The DNA here is from genome assembly GCA_963530105.1 of uncultured Janthinobacterium sp. Lineage (GTDB taxonomy): Bacteria > Pseudomonadota > Gammaproteobacteria > Burkholderiales > Burkholderiaceae_D > Janthinobacterium. The sequence continues at coordinate 1,022 of CAUSDR010000060.1, read as the reverse complement.
GTGGACGACAGCGACAGCACCAGCCCCAGCACGATGGACGCTTCCAGCGACAGGCCGAAGTAATACGCCACGCCGCCGATCAGGCAGGCGCTGACGGCCACCTGCCCCACGCCCGCGCCGAATACCCAGCGGCGCAGCGCCCACAACCGCTCCGTCGACAGTTCCAGGCCGATCATGAACATCAGGAACATCACGCCCAGCTCGGCCAGGCCGCTCACCTGCTCGGCGCGGACGAACGAGAAATACGTCAGCCACGTGAAGTCGCCGGCCCACAGGCCGAAGCCGAATGGCCCGAACAGGGCGCCGACGGCGAGGAAACCGAGCACCTGGTTGACTTTCAGGCGTTGCAATAGCGGAATGAATATCCCGGCCAGGGCAAGAAACAGCAGGGTTTCTCGCAAATACGGTAAGGCGTGCTGCTCTTCCAAAATGATTCCACATCCATATCAGTGACGGCATCCATGCCGAATTGGCAATTGTCGCATGCCAGGCCGGCACTGGGAACGCCGGCACGCCACTTTTTTTCCGCAGGGCAATATTTTCGCTACCGGTGTTCCGCGGGCGTCGCCAGCATGTCGGCACGCGGGCGGTCCCAGCCCGGCACATAGGCGGGACACGGCCGGCTGCGGAACTGCTGCAGCTCGACGGTGGTGAAATTGGGCAGCATGTCCGGATTGAAACGCACGTCCGTCAGCTTGTCTCCATTTAACCTGGGCATGCGGGCGAAGCGGAACCAGGCGTCGACATAGCAATTATCCTGCTGCAAGGCGCGCAGGGCGGCCAGGCTGCCCGTGGCTTGGGCGGACACGGCGATGCCGGGCGCCAGCTGCTGGCCCGGTTTCCCCGTTTCGACCAGGCCCGCCGGGCAGGCGGCGGGCGCCAGCGATTCGGGCAGCAGGCTCAAGGTGCCGCGCCGCAAGGTGTAGGCGTCCGTCTTGCTGTCGAGCGTGACATAGATCCAGCACAGGGGATTGCTGGGAAACGCCGTCATCGCCACGTCCCACACGCGCGTGCCCGGGTCC
>CAUSDR010000059.1:0-18815 GCA_963530105.1 uncultured Janthinobacterium sp. | reverse complement strand
CTGCGCGTGGAAAGTCAGTATCGTGATGCCGCCGAACAGGTAGGCGCCGCCCACCACGCGCGCGGGACGCCAGGTGGCAAAGGTGGTCAGCGCCAGCGCAATCCAGCCCCGTCCCGCCACCATGCCCTCGACCCACAGCGGCGTGTAGACGAGCGACAAAAAGGCGCCGGCCAGGCCGCAGCAGGCGCCGCCGAACAGCACGGCCGCCAGGCGGATGCGGCGCACCGGGTAGCCCAGCGCATGGGCCGACGCGGGCGACTCGCCCACGGCGCGCAGCACCAGTCCCGCCCGCGTGCGGTACAAAAACCAGGCGATGGCCGCGCACAGCAGCAGCGACAGATACACCATCGGATGCTGGCGGAACAGGGCCGGCCCCAGCACGGGTATGTCTTCCAGGAAAGGGATGCCAAAGCGGCCGTTCTGCAGGCTGTTGCCCACATACTTCAGGCCGATATACGTGGACGCGCCCGCGCCGAACAGCGACAGGGCCAGGCCCGTCGCATACTGGTTCGTGCCCAGCCATACCGTCAGCCAGGCAAAAAAGCCGGACAAGACCATGCTGGCGCCCGCCCCCGCCAGAAAGCCCAGGGTCGGGCTGCCCGTGTTGACGGCCACGGCAAAGCCCGTGATGGCCGAGACCAGCATCATGCCTTCCGCGCCCAGGTTGACCACGCCCGCCTTTTCATTCACCAGTAAACCGAGCGCGGCCAGCATCAGCGGCGTGCCCGCGTTGATGCTGGCGGCGACCAATGGCGCAATCGTCAGGGCCAGGTTATCCATGTTTTCTCCAGCGCAGTTTGTATTGAATCAACACATCGCAAGCGAGCAAGGCGAATAGCAAGATGCCCTGGAACACGCCCGTGATCGCGCTGGGCAGGCCGAGGCGCGATTGCGCCAGTTCGCCGCCGATATAAAACAGGGCCATGACGAAGCTGGAAAAGACCACGCCCACGGGATGCAGGCGCCCGACAAAGGCGACGATGATGGCGGCAAAGCCGTAGCCGGGCGATACCGTGGGCGTCAGCTGTCCCATCGGCCCCAGCACTTCGCAGGCGCCCGCCAGGCCCGACAGGGCGCCGCAGATCAGCAGCGACGACCACAAGGTCTTGCGCGAAGAAAACCCCGCATAGCGGGCGGCGGCCGGCGCCATGCCGCCCACGCGCAGGCGGAAGCCCGCAATGCTCCTGGATAAATACAGCCAGCCGCCCAGCGAGGCCAGCACGGCGAACACGATGCCCACATGCAAGCGCGTATCCGCCACGACCATCGGCAGCAGCAAACCGTCCGACAGCAGTTTCGACTGGGGGAAGTTGAAGCCTTCCGGATCGCGCAGCACGCCATACACGAGATAGCTGAGCAGCAACTGGGCGATGTAGACCAGCATCAGCGAGACGAGGATTTCGCTGGCGTTGTAGCGGTCGCGCAGCCACGCCACCAGTCCCGCCCACGCCATGCCGCCCGCCATGCCGGCCAGCAGGGACACGCCGATGATGGCCGCGCCGCCCACGCCATCGTCGAGGTACAGGGCGGCCGCGCCGCCGCAGATGGCGCCCAGGGTCAGCTGCCCTTCCGCGCCGATGTTATAGATGTTGGCGCGAAAGCAGATGGCCAGGCCGACGGCGATCAGGAGCAGCGGCGCCACCTTGAGGCCCAGCTCGGACCAGCCGTGCGCGTCGCGCAAGGGTTCCACGAAAAAGACGGCCAGGCCGGCCAGCGGATCGTGCCCCAATGCAATAAACAGCAGCGCGCCGCACAGCACGGTGAGCAGCACGGCCAGCACGGGCGACAGCCACGACATCAGCCGCGACGGCGCGGGCCGGGCTTCCAGGCGCAAGGCAAACTTAGCCATGGAGCATCCCCTCCCGGCATGCCTGGCGCTTTTCCACCCGCAAGACGAACTTAAGCATGGACAGCCTCCTGCGGCCACAGCCCGCTCATCCACTGCCCCACCTGGGCCACGCTGGCCCCGGCCGCATCCACGGATGGGGAAACTTTTCCTTTCGCCATCACCAGCAAACGGTCGCTGATCTCGAACAATTCATCGAGTTCTTCCGACACCACCAGCACGGCGCAGCCCGCGTCGCGCAAGGCCAGCAATTCCGCGCGGATCTGCGCCGCCGCGCCCACGTCCACGCCCCAGGTCGGCTGCGCCACCACCAGCACGCTGGGTTCGCGCATGACTTCGCGCCCGACTATGTATTTCTGCAAGTTGCCGCCCGACAGGCTGCGCGCCAGCGCCTGCGGCCCGCCCGCCTTGACCTGGAAGCGGGCGATGATGGCGGCCGCGCGCTGCGCGATGACCTTGTGGCGCACGAAGCCGTGACGGATGGTGGCCGGAGTCTGCAAGCTGAGCAGCACGTTGTCGGCCAGCGCCATGTCGGGCACGGCGCCGCGGCCCAGCCGCTCTTCCGGCACGAAGCCAAACCCCAGCGCGCGGCGCCGGCCCGGCGGCAGGCGGCCCGCCGGCGTGCCGTTCAGCATGATGCTGGCGGCGGCCGCGCGCGCATCCTCGCCCGACAGCGCGGCCAGCAATTCCTGCTGGCCATTGCCGGACACGCCCGCGATGCCGACGATTTCGCCCGCGCGCACGTCGAAGCTAATGTCCGTCAACTCGGTGGCGAACGGGTGGCTCTTCGGCAAGTTCAGTGCTTTGACGCTGAGCATGACGGCGCCCGGCGTGCGCGCCACGCGCGTGACGGCGGGCGGTTCGGCGCCGATCATCATGCGCGACAGGCTGGCCGCCGATTCCTGCGACGGGTCGCACACGCCCGCATTCTTGCCAGCGCGCACCACCGTGCACGTGTGGCACAGGGCGCGGATCTCGTCGAGCTTGTGGCTGATGTAGAGGATGCTGCAGCCTTCCGCCGCCAGCTGGCGCAAGGTGGCAAACAGTTTGTCCACGGCGCCCGGCGTCAGCACGGAAGTCGGTTCGTCGAGGATCAGCAGCTGCGGCTTGGCCAGCAAGGCGCGCACGATTTCCACGCGCTGGCATTCGCCCACGGACAGGGTATGCACATGGCGCTGCGGTTCCAGGTCCAGGCCGTACTGTCGCGCCGTCGCGTCGATGCGCTGCGCCAGCTCCGTCATGTTGGTGCCGGCGGGCAAACCGAGGGCGATGTTTTCCGTCACGGTCAAGGTATCGAACAGGGAAAAGTGCTGGAACACCATGGCGATGCCCAGCGCGCGCGCGGCGGCCGGGTTGGCGATGTCCACCTCGCGGCCATTCCACAGCATGCGGCCGTCATCGGGCTGCACGGCGCCGTAGATGATTTTCATCAAGGTCGATTTGCCGGCGCCGTTCTCGCCCAGCACGGCGTGAATCTGTCCAGGCGCCACCGTCAGGTGGATGCCGTCATTGGCCACCACGGCCGGGTAGCGCTTGCTGATATCGAGTAATTCCAGGCGTGCCGTCATGTTTTTTTTCATGCCTCGCTGCGGGGTAGCCGGCATGGGCGCCGGTGGAACAAATCAAGCTTCTGTCTCTATCGTATCGGCATCCGCGGCGCTTGGGGACATCGCTAGTCGGCGTGCATTTCCATTTCCACAAAAAAACAACACCTGTATACAATTTTGAAAAAAATTATCAGCTTTACAGCAGCTGCCTTGCCCCGCAAGCGTCAGAAGGTGCGATGATTATATGCAGGAAATGATACCAAGTATGCAGATAACACATATCGTTCGGCGCGGCGATTCTCGCATCATGGATTGAACGGCGCGCAATTGGCCCCATCGCAGCGCATCGTGTGCGCTACGCGCCAGCCATCCCCAGTTTCCGTTTTTCAACACCGCCATCAGGAGCCGAAAGTGCCAAAAACCCTACCGTGTCTGTTGCTCTGCCTCACCACCACTCTTGGCATGGGCGCGACCGCCCAGGCCGCCGAATGGAGCGATACCGCGCTGAGCTGGCGCGCCGGCAATGACTACCGCGAACCGTTCAACCCGGACGACATCAAGAAAAACATCTTCGCCATCACGCATGCCAGCGGCTACAAATACGGCAGCAATTTCGTCAACCTCGATTTCCTGATGTCCGACAGCAAGGACCCTGGCGCGCTGGGCAAGACTTCCGGCGCGCAGGAAGCGTATCTCGTGTACCGCAACACCATCGACATCGGCAAGGTGCGCGGCAGCGACATCAAGTTCGGCCCCGTGCGCGGCGTCGGCGTCACCCTGGGCTTCGACGTCAACACGAAAAACGACGTCGGCTACAACTCGCGCAAGCGCATGCTGGTGGCCGGCCCCACCCTGATGTGGGACGTGCCCGGCTTCTTCAACACCAGCCTGCTGTTGCTGCGTGAAAGCAATGCCCCCAGCGGCGCCTTCCCGCCCATCTCGCAAGTGACGGGCCGCTACACCTACAAGACGCACGCCATGCTGACGGGCGCCTGGGCCATTCCATTGTCGCCGCTGTTCTCGTTCGAAGGCTTCTTTAACCTCATCGATTCCAAGGGCAACGATGAAGTGGGCCGCAAGACCGCAGTGGAAACGAATATCGACATGCAAGTGATGTTCGACGTGGGCGCGGCCCTGGGCAGCGCCAAGAACACCTTCCGCGTGGGCCTGGAGTACCAGTACTGGAAGAACAAGTTCGGCAACTCGGCCGCCACCACGGGCAACGTGGGCCAGACGGCCAGGACGCCGATGGTACGCGCCGAGTACCATTTCTAAACTTCATTGTCACGTATCAACACCCACGCGCGCGCTTGATGCCAGCATGAAGCTTTCCAGCTGGCGGAGAGCGCGACCGTGGAACACTTACTGCCGTATTACGAGCGCGAACTGGGCCTGTTCCGCCAGTACACGCGCGAGTTTTCCAGCCGCTACCCGAAAGCGGCCGGGCGCCTGCTGATCGCCGGCGAGACGTGCGAAGACCCGCATGTCGAGCGCCTGATCCAGTCCGTCGCCCTGCTCACGGCAAGAGTCGCCAAGCGCCTCGACGACGCCTATCCGCAGTTCACGGAATCGCTGCTGGAAACCCTGTACCCGCACTACCTGCGTCCGTTCCCCTCGTGCTCGATCGTGCGCATCGCGTCCGACGACGCGCCCGCTGGCGCGCAACTGGCCGGACTTGCGCATATTGCCCGCGGCACCGTGCTGCGCTCGCAGCCGGTGCAAGGCGTGGCCTGCAAATTCAGCAGCGCGTATGAGGTCACGGTGGCGCCGCTGACCATTGCGCGCCTGCATTTTTCTCCCCTCATCGATGCGCCGCCCGGCCTGCGCCTGCCCGACGGCGCCAGCGCCATGCTCAGCATTCAATTCGCCAGCAGCAGCGACCATGACCACCTGGAGCAGGCGGGCTTGTCCACGCTGCGCGTCTTTGCCGATGGCGAACCGTCCGTGCGCGCGGCCCTGCTCGACGCCCTTTTCCTGCGCGGTGCGGGCGCTTATGTGGCGCTGGACGAGCACGGCCCGTGGCATGCCGTCGATGGCCCGCTGCTGACGCCGGCCGGCTATGCCGACGACGAGGCGCTGCTGCCCGTTTCCGCCCGCTCGCATCCGGCGCTACGCCTGCTGACCGAGTATTTCGCGTTCCCGGAAAAATTCCAGTTTTTCGATATCGCCTGGTCCCTGCTGGCGCCCTTGCTGCCGCCGCATTGCCACCAGTTCACGCTGCACCTGCCGCTCAAGGGCATGCGCAGCGACAGCCACGAAGCGCGGCTGCTGTCCGGCGTCGGCCGCGACAATCTTTTGCTGGGCTGCACGCCCGTGGTCAACCTGTTCGCCAAGTCCGGCGTGCCCATCCGCCTCACGCACACCGAACCCGACTACGCCCTCCTTGCCGATGCCACGCATGCGTTTGCCTACGACATCCACGGCATCGAAGCCGTGACCGTCGTGCGCAAAGACGAGGCCGGCGAACGCCTGAGCACCTTCCTGCCCCTGTATGCCGCGCTGCACGATGCCCAGGCCGAACATGGCCAGGCAGGTGGCCAGGAGCATGGCCAATACTGGCTGGCGCGCCGCGACGAAACCGTGGCGGCGATCAGCCCCGGCCATGAAATGCGCCTGAGCCTGATCGACCCGCAATTTTCTCCCGGCAACGCGGCCTGCGCCACCGTCTCGACCCAGCTGCTGTGCAGCAATCGCGACTTGCCCACGCAACTGCATTACGGCTTGCCCGGCGGCGACTTGCTGGCCGAGGACGTGCCGGACGGCATCCCCGTGCGCTTCCTGCGCAAGCCTTCGCCCAGTGTGCGCTTCGATGCGGACAGCGGCGCGCACTGGCGCCTGATCTCGCACCTGTCGCTCAATTATTCCAGCCTGACGCAGGCGGGCCTGGGGGAATTCCAGAAGATGCTGAACCTGTACGATCTGCCCCGCTCGCCTGCCACGCAGCGCCTGATCCAGGGCATCGTCACGCTCGAACACGGCAGCACGCGCGCCTGGATGCCCACCGTGCCGTTTCCCACCCTGATGCCCGGCATCGCCATTCGCCTGGGCATCGACGAACAGGCGTTCGTCGGCCACAGCATCTATCTGTTTGCCCAGGTGCTGCAGCGCTATTTCGCCCTGAACAGCCAGCTCAACTGTTTCACCCAACTGACGCTGCTGTCACGCCGCAGCGGCGAGGAGCTCATACGATGCCCAGCGCGCAGCGCCGACGCCACGCCAGCGTAATCGACCGACTGCTCGATGCGCCACAGCACTTCGAGTGCTTTCAGGCGCTGCACCTGCTGCTGGCATGGCTGGGCGAACACGGCGTCGATGAAGACGCGGCGCTGGCGAAGTACGTGCGCTTCGACAATAGCGTCTCATTGGGCTTTCCCGCCAGCCAGATCGAAGCGCTGGAAACGCATGGCATCAGCAGTGCGGACGCCTTGCTTCCAGCGCTGCTGGCGGGGCAGCGCCAGCCTATCCACCTCACGCCCGCCTTCATGGGATTGCTGGGCTGCCAGGGCGTCTTGCCCAGCCACTATTCGGAGCGGATCGCCGCCCACCAGTACAGCGAACGCGACAACAGCCCGCGCGCCTTTCTCGACCTGTTTTCCAATCGCACCATCGCCCTGTTTTACCAGGCATGGCGCAAATACCGCCTCGAACACGGTCCCCTGCGCGTGGCCTTCCTGCCCAGCCTGCTGGCCCTGGCCGGCTGCCGCCCCGGGGGCGAAGACCAGGCCATCGCCCTGTACAGCGGCTTGCTGCAGCAGCGCAATGTGTCATCCATCGTCATGGCGCGCATCCTCGCCGATCATTTTGGCGTGCCCTTCCAGGTGAGCGAAGCGACGGGAGCCATGGCGGCCATGTGCGCGGCGGAGCAAACGGCGCTGGGCGGCGCAAATGCCGTGCTGGGCCAGCGCGCCACCGTCGGCGAACGCTGCCGCCGCCCCGACCTGGCCGTGCGCCTGCGCATCGGTCCGCTTACGGCCGGGCAGCACGCCAGCTTCCTGCCGCGCGCGCCGTCCAGCCTGGCGCTGCAGCGGCTGCTGATGCTGTGCGGCCAGCCCTTGCTGCGCTACGACATCGTGCTGGTGCTGCGCGCCAGCGAAGTACGCGGCCTGACGCTGGCCGCCACGGCGCAAGGCGGCCTCGGCTGCAACAGCTTCCTCGGCAACGACGCCACGCCCCGCCCGCGCGACGACATGCACTACGCAATGCACCTGATGCCCGCCCTCAATGCCTGAGACTTGCGGCCGCGCAAGACGCTTGTGTTCGCTATTGCTACAGTCGGCCAACCATCCCTAGCGCGAGGCTGCTCCATGAGTCTGTTCCCGGATACGACGGCGGCATTGATGGCCCTGCTGGGCGACATGCAGGGCGAGCGCCTGCTGCGTTTGCGATTCCCCCATGGCGACGGACCGGCCCACATCCAGTTCCTCGTCAACAGCCTCGACGCCAGCGAAAGCCTGTCGCGCGATTTTTCCTATGTGGTGGAAGTATTGTCCGACGATGCCGGCATCGCGCTCGACAAAGTGATGGGCAAGATGGTGACCATCGAACTGGTGCGTGAAGACGGCACCTTGCGCTACTTCAATGGCTACGTCTTCGAGTTCCGCTTCCTGCGCACGGATGGCGGCTTCGCCTTTTACGAGATGGTGCTGGCACCGTGGCTGGCGCATTTGCACTTGCGGCAAAACAATGTCGCCTTCCATGGCTTGACGGTGGCGGCGCTGACGGACAAGGTCTTCGACGACTACCTGATGCGCGACTACAGGCTGGCGGCCAGCGGCATCGATCCGGCCATTACCTACACGTGCCAGCATAACGAGAGCGACCACAACCTGCTGCACCGGCACTGGGAGCACCTGGGCTGGCACTACCGCTATGAATACCGCGCCGACGGCCATACCCTGTGGCTGTCCGACGACAGCACGAGCGGCAAGGCCATCGACGGGGAGCGGAGCGACATGCCCTTCCAGCACCAGGCGGGTTCGCAGGAAGACGATGGCGTGCACCAGTGGAGCACGGTACGGCGCATGGCGTCGGCGCAGATGACGGTGGCCAGCTTCAACTTCAAGAACCCGCGCAGCGCCCGCAGCAGCCGCGATTCGCTGAACCGGCAAGGCGCCGTGCCAGCGCTGGAAGTCCAAAAATAAAATTAAAATGAGATAAATTATGGAAATAAATATTACTGACGGAACCGTCAATATCGGAAAATTCATTACCTTATTCAGAGGCATGAAACGAAATGATTTACTATCACAATCAAAAAAACAAATATGGAAGGATTGGATCAAAAGAGATGGCGAGATAATATCTTACAAGACAACATTAAAAAACGACAATAAACCGAAAGAAACCTTAATTGCAATTATTTTTTTCGAAAAAATAATGGCCATATAAAATTTTTGGATATTGGACCAGAAAAAAATACCAATGAAATTCAATCAAAACCGGAAGGGAAATACACGAAAAAAATGAGGGAATGGTTTTTTGAAAACTTCCAACTTACTCTTCCACAATCTGGATCATGGGGCGAGGTAGATGCATTTTATGACCCTCACAATCTTACGACATCAATTATTTTCCACTATCTATATTAGTATGCATGGAAGACAATTAAAAAAACTATTTTTAAGAGCAAGAAATTAATAAAATCAAGTTCGAATTTGACTTACTTTTCATTCTGAACGATACTTCTCATTGCAGACTTACAATATGCCAATCAACTCTGCAACACCAGCACATCAGATTTTCATAAAAATTTTTGCATGACCTCAACGCCTCTCCCCTACATCGGCCGCTTTGCCCCCTCCCCCTCCGGCCCCCTGCACATGGGCTCGCTTGTTGCCGCCATGGCCAGTTATCTCGATGCCAAGGTGCATCAAGGAACGTGGCTGTTGCGTATCGAGGATCTGGACTATGACCGCAATGTCGAGGGCGCCGATAGCGGCATCCTGGCCAGCCTGCAACGCTGCGGCATGCTGTGGGATGGCGAGGCGACGTGGCAAAGCAAGCGCTTGCCGCTGTACGAGGCGGCGCTGAAGCAGTTGCAGGAGGAGGGACTCGTGTATCCCTGCGGCTGTTCGCGCAAGGAGATCCAGGATTCGGTGCTGCAGGCGGGGCTGGCGAAAAATGGCGCGACGGTGTATCCGGGCACGTGCCGGCATGGCTTGGCGCCGGGCAAGGCGGCGCGCGCCTTGCGCCTGCGCGTGCCGCAAGGGGCTGACGCCGTCTACAGTTTTACCGACCGCTGGCATGGGCCGCAGCGGCAGGACCTGGCCGGCGAAGTGGGCGACTTCATCGTGCTGCGCGGCGACGGCTACTGGGCTTACCAGCTGGCCGTGGTGGTCGACGATGGCGCGCAGGGCATCACGCAGGTGGTGCGCGGGGCCGACTTGCTCGACTCGACGCCGCGCCAACTGTACCTGCAGGACGCCTTGCGCCTGCCGCATCCGGGCTTCCTGCACGTGCCCGTCGTGAGCAACGACAGCGGTGAAAAGCTGTCGAAGCAGACGGGCGCCCTCGCCTTCGACACGGGCACCGATGCCGGCGCGCTGCTGGCGTCGGCCCTGCAGCCGGCGGCCCGCTTCCTCGGCCTCGACGTGCGCGCCGACAGCGTGGACAACTTCTGGCAACGCGCCATTCCCGCCTGGGAGCGGCGCCTGGCGCAGCTGCCCTGAGCCAGGCAAGCCTGGGGTATCAATGCATCAAACTCAGTGCTTCAAACTCAATGCGTCAAACTCAGTGCTTCAAACTCAATGCGTCAAACTCAATGCATCAAACTCAGCGCATCAAGTTTGGCGCATCAAATTCAGCGCCTCAAACGCGCTCGATGACGATGGCGATGCCCTGGCCGACGCCGATGCACATGGTGCACAAGGCATAGCGGCCGCCGCTGCGGTGCAGCTGGTACATGGCCGTCGTCACCAGGCGCGCGCCGCTCATGCCGAGCGGGTGGCCAAGGGCGATGGCACCGCCGTTCGGATTGACGCGCGGGTCGTCGTCGCGCAGACCCAGCATGCGCAGCACGGCCAGGCCCTGCGAGGCGAAGGCCTCGTTGAGTTCGATGACATCCATTTGATCGAGCGTCATGCCCAGCTGCGCCAGCACTTTTTGCGAGGCGGGCGCCGGGCCGATGCCCATCACGCGCGGCGCCACGCCGGCCGTCGCCATGCCGACGATGCGCGCCTTTGGCGTCAGGCCATGCCGCGTGGCCGCCTGCGCGCTGGCCAGCAGCAAGGCGCAGGCGCCATCGTTGACGCCCGAGGCATTCGCCGCCGTGACGCTGCCGTCCGGGCGCACCACGCCTTTCAATTTGGCCAGCGCCTCCAGGCTGGACTGGCGCAAATGCTCATCGTGTTCGAACAGCAGCGGCTCGCCCTTCTTTTGCGCGATCCGCACGCCGACGATTTCCTGCGCCAGGATGCCATCGGCCTGCGCCTGCGCCGCCTTGCGCTGGCTGTGGAAGGCGAACAGGTCCTGGTCGGCGCGGCTGACGGCGTAGTCGTCGGCGACATTTTCCGCCGTCTCCGGCATGGCGTCCGTGCCGTACAGCTGGCGCATCAGCGGGTTCGGGAAGCGCCAGCCGATCGTGGTGTCGTAGATGGCCGCGTTGCGCGCGAACGCCGTGTCCGCCTTGCCCATGACGAAGGGCGCGCGCGTCATCGATTCGACGCCGCCGGCCAGCATCAATGCGCAATCGCCGGAAGCGATGGCGCGCGCGGCGCTGCCCACGGCATCCATGCCGGAACCGCACAGGCGGTTCACGGTGGCGCCGGGCACTTCCTGCGGCAAGCCGGCCAGCAGCGCCGACATGCGCGCCACGTTGCGGTTGTCTTCGCCCGCCTGGTTGGCGCAGCCGTAGATGACGTCGTCGATGGCGCTCCAGTCGACGGACGGGTTGCGCCGCATCAATTCACGCAGGGGCAGCGCGCCCAGGTCGTCGGCGCGCACGTCCTTCAGCGCGCCGCCGTAGCGGCCGATCGGGGTGCGGATGGCGTCACAGATAAAAGCGTCGTTCATGCTGGTTCTCCTGGCAGCGGTGGCAGCAGCGGCGCGCCGGTGCGCGCCTGCAGTTCGGCGAAATCGAGGCCGTCGGCCATCTCGCACACGCGCAAGCCGTCGGGCGTGACGGCCAGCACGGCCAGGTCGGTATAGATGCGGTCGACGCAGGCCACGGCCGTCAGCGGGTAGCTGCACTGCGCGACGATCTTGCTGTCGCCCGACTTGGTCTGGTGGTCCATCATGACGAAGACCTTGCGCGCGCCCAACGCCAGGTCCATGGCGCCGCCGACGGCGGGTATCGCGTCCGGCGCGCCCGTGTGCCAGTTGGCCAGGTCGCCGCCGGCGGACACCTGGAAGGCGCCCAGCACGCAGATGTCGAGGTGGCCGCCGCGCATCATGGCAAACGCATCGGCATGGTGAAAGTACGCGCCGCCCGTCAGCAGCGTCACCGGCTGCTTGCCGGCGTTGATCAGGTCTTCGTCTTCCTCGCCCGGCGCCGGCGCCGGGCCCATGCCCAGCAAGCCGTTTTCGCTGTGCAGGAACACTTCGCGGTCGGCCGGCAAATAGTTGGCGACGCGGGTCGGCAAGCCGATGCCCAGATTGACGTAGGCGCCGTCGGGAATGTCCTGCGCCACGCGGGCGGCGATTGCATCGCGGGTAAATGGTGTGATCATGCTTGCTCCCTGACAACGCGTTGCACATAAATGCCGGGCGTGACGATCACTTCCGGATCGAGTTCGCCCAGCGCCACCACGTCGTGTACCTGGGCAATGGTGCAAGTGGCCGCCGCCGCCATGATGGGGCCGAAATTGCGCGCCGCCTTGCGGTACACCAGGTTGCCCCAGCGGTCGCCGCGGTGCGCCTTGATCAGCGCATAGTCGGCATGGATGGGCAGTTCGAAGACATACTGGCGGCCATTGATCAGGCGCGTTTCCTTGCCCTCGGCCAGCAAGGTGCCGTAGCCGGTGGGCGTGAAGAAGCCGCCGATGCCGGCGCCGGCGGCGCGGATGCGCTCGGCCAGGTTGCCTTGCGGCGTCAGTTCCAGTTCGATCTTGCCGGCGCGGTACAGGGCGTCGAATACCTGCGAATCGGCCTGGCGCGGAAACGAACAGATGATCTTGCGCACGCGGCCTGCCTTGAGCAGGGCCGCCAGCCCCGTTTCGCCATTGCCGGCGTTGTTGTTGACGATGGTCAAATCGCGCGCGCCCTGCGCAATCAGCGCATCGATCAGCGCGGCCGGCATGCCGGCGTTGCCAAAGCCACCGATCATGATGGTGGCGCCATCGGGAACATCGGCCACGGCCCGTTCCAGTGAGTCATATATTTTATCGATCACGATAGTCTTTCCGCTGAAGGTCTTGCTTGTCAATTCATCCAATTTGTTCGATAATCGAACAAATGTTTTATTACCGCACAAATTAGTGTACCCATGCGTGGCCATCGCGGTCAAGCGAAACATGCGGGGAACACAAACGGCGGCCGCTCGACTAGAATCATCCGACCCTTGCGGCACGCGGCAGCGTGTGCGCCACCATCCGACCCAGACCATGCCCAAACCAGCCATCCCACACTCCGGCGCCACGCCGTCCGACACTCCCGCCACGACAGAGGCGGCCGAACCGAGCATCGCCGAACAGATCGACGCGCTGACCGATCCCAATTTCATGACTTCGCTGGCGCGCGGCCTTGCCGTGCTGCGCACCTTCAGCGATTCGCGCCGCCCCCTGACCATCGCGCAGATCAGCCAGAAGACGGGCATCCCCCGCGCGGCCGTGCGGCGCTGCCTGCACACGCTGCAGCAGCTCGGCTATGCGGAAGCGGAAATGAACAACTTTTCGCTGCGCCCGAAAGTGCTTTCGCTCGGGTATTCATACCTGTCGTCGACGCCGCTGGCCGTGTCTTCGCAGCCTTGCCTGAACAACATCAGCCGCACCCTCAACGAATCGTGCTCGCTGGCCGTGCTCGACGACAGCGAAGTGCTGTACGTGGCCCGCTCGGCCACGTCGCGCGTGATGTCGGTGGCGCTCAACGCGGGCAGCCGCCTGCCTGCCTACTGCACCTCGCTGGGCCGCGTGATGCTGGCGCACATGGCGCCCGATGAACTCGACGCCTATTTCGCCAGGACCCGGCTGCGCCCCATGACGGAACGCACGGTGGTGGCGCCGGAGCAGCTGCGCGAACTCCTCGCCGGCGTGCGCCGGGACGGCTATGCCATCAATGACGAGGAACTGGAACTGGGGCTGCGCTCGATCGCCGTGCCGGTGCGCGGCGCCTCGGGCAGGGTGCTGGCCGCGCTGAACGTCGGCGCGCAGGCGGCGCGCGTCAGCGCCGCGCAGATGCGCGAGGAATTCCTGCCCGTGCTGCAGCGCGGCGCGCAGGAACTGTCCGTGCTGCTGCCCTGAGGCGGGCGGCAGGCATAAAAAAACCCGCCGCGGCGCGAGCCGTCGGCGGGTTGAAGCTGGTGCCGGCATGAATGCCGGCGCCAGGTATCAGGCCATTAGAAGTTGCCCTTGAACTGTACGCCAAACTGGCGCGGCTCATTGATGAAGCCCGTGCGGTTGTTGAAGTCGATGGCGCCCGTGATGCGCTTGGTGTCGGTGATGTTGCGGCCGAAGGCAGCCACTTCATACTTGCCGGCATCCCAGGTGTAGCCCACGCGCAAGCCGCCTTCCAGCATGGCCTTGCCGGCAAACTCGGTCGCTTCATACAGGAAGAAGTTGACCTTGCTGCGGTATGCCCAGTCCGTGAAGACGAAGAATTCGCCGTTTTCCATCGGGATCGAATAGCGGCCCGTGGCCGTGACCGTCCATTTTGGCGCTTGCGGCAGCGGATTGCCATCGATGATGGCGTTGCCGGCCGCATTGGTCGGATCCGTCACGGTGCAGCGCGCCGGGTTGCAGGTGGCGATCGACAGGCTCGGATCCTTGATTTCCGTGAAGTTGTAGCTGCCGCCCAGGGACATCTTCAGGCTCGGCGTGACAAATCCTTCCAGTTCCAGTTCCGCGCCGCGGCCATTCGTCTTGGCGGCGTTGATCAGGCGCGTGACGTTCGACGTGCCGCCCACCACCGTCAGCTGCTGGTTTTTGACCTGGTAGTCATACACGCTGAACGCGACGCGCGCGCGGCGGTTGAACAGGTCGGCCTTCACGCCGGCTTCGTACGAAGTGATGGTTTCCGCATCGGCCACGGTCACGGCTACCTTGTCGCTGGCCGGGGCGATACTTGGCGCGCGGAAGCCGGTGGCGATACGGCCGTAGAAGTTCACGTCCTTGTTGTATTTATACGTACCGCTCAAGTCCCAGTTGACCTTGGCCTTGCTGACGTCGGCGCTGGTGGGATTGATCTGCACGACATTGTTGGCCGCGACCGTGTCGAAATCCTTCTTGTCCTTGGTGTAGCGCAAGCCGGCGCGCAGCATGAAGTCATCGTTGACGGCGTAATTGACGGAACCGAAGGTGGCCCATGCCGTGTTTTTCTGGCGGCTGGCCAGGTGCGATGCCAGCACGTGCGTGTCGGTATTGAAGGTGTCGGAGAAGCCGTTGGCATCTTCGTTGAAGTAGTACACGCCAGCCTGCCAATTGAGCGGACCGGCATTCTTCGATTCGGCGCGGAATTCCTGCGAGTATTGTTTCACGCTGGTGATGCCGCCAGCCGTTTCCACCTGGAAGGGAATGAAGCCCGGGCCCGTCGGCGCGCCGCCGTCGATGTCGCCGTGCGACACATAGCTACCCACGTGTTCGAAGCCGGTGATCGAGTACAGCTTGACGCCGTCCAGGTCCCAGCTCAGGCGGGCGCTGGCGCCGTTGGTGCGCAGGTGCTGGAAATTCGGTGCATTGGTGAACGATTTGTTCGGGTCGAAACCGTCGACGATGTCGTTCGTGCCTTGCTTGATCATGTTGGCGTAGAAGACGCGCGCGCTGCCCGTGGTGTTGCGCTGATGCACATTGAACAGGGCGTTGAACGTGGTGTTCGGCGCGTACAGCAGTTGCACGCGTTCCGCGTGTTCGTTGTAGCCGTCCAGGGCATTCTTCTGGCCCGTAAACGTGTTGTCGACGTAGTCATCGCGGTGCTGGCGCAGGGTCGAGACGCGCATCGCCCATTCCTTGCTCAGCGGCACGTTGACGGCGCCGTCAAAATTGCTGGTGTTGTGCGTGGCGGTGGAGACGTTGTAATAGCCTTCGACCTTGTCCAGGCTCGGCTTGACGGATTCGAACTTGACCACGCCGGCTGGCGTATTGCGGCCGAACAAGGTGCCTTGCGGGCCGCGCAGCACTTCCACGCCGGCCACGTCGAAGATCGGATAGCCTTTCAGGATGGGATTTTCCTGCACCACGTCGTCGTAAATCAGGGAAACAGGTTGCGATGCGAAGATGTTGAAGTCGGTATTGCCGTAGCCGCGGATGTAGAAGCGCGGGAAGGTGCGGCCATTCGACGATTCCACGTTCAGGCTCGGCACCTTGCCGGCCAACACGCGGATGTCTTGTCCGCTCGATACCAGCACGTCGAGTTTCTCGTCGCGCAGCAGCGACACGGAGACGGGCACGTCGCGGATATTTTCCTTGCGGCGCTGCGCCGTGACGGTCACGGTTTCCAGCTGGCTGGCGGCAGGCGCCGTATCAGCAGCGGCTTCATCAGCATAAGCCGAGCCGATAGGCAAGGCAGCGGACAGAGCCAGCATAGCAGCGCTTTTGGCGCACAAACGCTTGTGCATCTTGGACATCTTGATCATGTGGTTTCCCAGAAGTTTAAAAAAAGAATTGCGAAATCTGTCTTTCTTGCAACTTGTCTCCGGAATGTACGGCGCTGGACGATCGTTTGCACCATCACGGTGCAACAGCGCGAGCGGATGTCCCCCCGCTCTCGGCGTCACTGGCTCTGCCCTGGCTGTCGCGCTTGCTGACAGCGGTTCCGGCCGCATCTCTGGGATGTCTGATGAACACCAACTTTTCAGTAAGGCGCCACTTTATTTCACGCGCCTTATGCGCTGCAAGAATATTGTTATGTAAAATATTCATTCGTTAACATTAACCGCTGACTAGTGGTTATTCAGCCACACTACAGGCTAGCGCTTGCCGTTTTACCCATGTTCCGGCGCCGAAACCGCCAAGCGGCCAAGGCGGCGAAATTGCGCCATTAAGCTCCTGAAAGACAGGCCCGCACCCGCGTTTGACTGTAATATCGCCGTACTTGAGCTTGCCGCGCTGCCACATTCCGGTGCAGCGGCGGCGCGCCGCACCATAACGACCCTACCCATGCCCGAACCCAGCCTGCACCGCCACGACCATCCCGCCTCCCCCACCGCCGCCCAGGCGGCGCATTTGCTGCTGGGCGCACACTGCGACATCGTCTGGAGCACGCAAACCTTTGGCCTGTTCGACGCCGACCAGCCGTCCTGGCGCGCCTACACGGGCCAGAGCGAAGCGGAGCTGATGGGACGCGGCTGGATCAATGCGCTGCATCCGGACGACCGCAATTTGCCCTACGTCATGCCGACGCAGCTGACCACCGTGTTCGAGACGGAATACCGGCTGCGCCACGTCAGCGGCGCCTACCGCAACGTCATCGTGCGCATGCTGCCCGTGCGGGCGCCCGACGGCAGCGTGCTGGAGTGGCTCGGTTCGCATTGCGACGTGACACAGCAGCGGCAGACGGAACAGCGCTTGCGCCTGGCCATGCAGGGCGGCCGCATGGGCACGTGGGAAATCGACCTGGGCAGCGGCAGCATGACGTGTTCCGACGCCTTCAAGGCCAACTTCGGCTTTCCGCAGGCAAGCAGCGTCGATTACGCGCAATTGACGGGCAGCATGCTCGACGGCGATCTGCAGCAGTGGCAAACGGTGGTGCATGCGGCGATTGCCAGCGCCAGCGATTTCGAGATCGACATCCGCATGCGCTGGCCCGACGGCTCGCTGCACTGGGCGCACATGCGCGGCACTTGCGCCAGCGATGGCGCCGGCAATGTCATTACCCTGTCCGGCATCTCGCTCGACTTGACGGCCAGCAAGCACAACGAGGAAACCTTGCGCCTGACCCTGGCCGCCGGCGAAGTGGCCACCTGGAACTGGGATATCGTTGCCGACCAGGTCACGGCCGACAGCAACATGGCGCGCCTGTTTCCCGTCGATGCCAGCGCGGCCGCGCCGGCGCCGCTGGCGCGCTACGTGGAGATCATCCATCCCGACGACCGCGCCCAGGTGAGCCAGCTGATTGCCCAGGCGCTGCAGGCACGCACGCCATTCGAGGCCAGCTACCGCGTGTGCGCCAGCGACGGCCAGTACCGCTCCGTCATTGCGCGGGGCCGCGTGGAATACGCGGCTGACGGCACGCCGTTGCAATTGCCCGGCGTCATACTCGACATTACGCGGCAGAAACAGGTGGAGGCGGCGCTGCGCAGCAGCGAGGAACGCTACAGCACCCTGATCGAACTGATGGACCAGGCCTTCTGCGTCATCGAAATGCTGTACGACGAGCAAGGCCGGCCCGTCGATTTTCGCTATCTGGAAGGCAACCCCGCCTTCGTCAAGCAATCGGGGCTGGACAATGCCATCGGCAAGACCATCCGCAGCTTCGTGCCCGAGCATGACCAGCACTGGTTCGACCTCTACCATCAAGTCCTCGTCAGCGGCGAACCCGCGCGCTATGAAAACGAAGCGGTGGCCATGGAGCGCTGGTTCGAAGTCTTTGCCGCGCGCCTGGGCGGCCCCGGCAGCCGCCTGCTGACGGTGCTGTTCAGCGACGTCAGCGAACGCAAGCGCTCGGAACAGCAGTTGCGCCAGCTGGCCGACAACCTGTCCGAAATGGACCGGCGCAAGACGGAATTCCTGGCCACCCTGGCGCACGAACTGCGCAATCCCCTCGCGCCCATCCGCAACGGCTTGCAGATCATGCGCCTGGCGGCCGACAAGCCGGCCACCGTGGCGCGCGTGCGCGACGTGATGGAACGGCAAGTCAATCAGATGGTGCACCTGGTCAATGATTTGCTGGACGTGGCGCGCATCACGCGGGGGCAGATCGAACTCAAGCTGGAACGCGCGGACTTGAAGGCCATCATCGCCGGCGCCGTGGAAACGAGCATGCCGCTGATCGAGGCCAGCCGCCATCAGCTGAAGGTGCAGCTCGCCGACGAGCCGCTGCCGCTCAGCGCCGACCCCACGCGCCTGGCGCAGGTGCTGGGCAATCTGCTCAACAACGCCGCCAAGTACACGCCCGCGGGCGGCCACATCACCCTGCGCGCGCGGCGCGACGGCGGCGACGCCCTGATCGAGGTGCGCGACAGCGGCGTGGGCATTCCCGCCGAATCGCTGTCGACCGTGTTCGACATGTTCACCCAGGTGGGACAGAACATGGGCCGCGCACAGGGCGGGCTGGGCATCGGCCTGTCGCTGGTGCGGCGCCTGGCCGAACTGCATGGCGGCAGCGCCACGGCGGCC
>CAUSDR010000058.1:0-18871 GCA_963530105.1 uncultured Janthinobacterium sp. | reverse complement strand
GCACCAGCAGCATTTGCTGCCAGTCATGCGCCATCGGCAGCAGGCCCTCGCCCAGCAGGCGCAGGGTGATGGCAAACGCGGCCAGCTTCGGCGCGCCGCCCAGCAGCAGGGTCACGGCCGTCGGCGAACCTTGATACACGTCAGGCACCCACATGTGGAATGGCACGACGCCCAGTTTGAAGGCCAGGCCGGCAACGAGGAAGACCAGGCCGAAGACCATGATGGTGCCGTTGGTCTTGCCGTTTTCCAGCGCCACGCGCACTTCGTTCAAGTCCAGGGTGCCGGAGGCGCCGTACAGCATCGAGATACCGTACAACATGAAACCGGAAGCCAGCGCGCCCAGGATGAAGTACTTCATGGCCGCTTCCGTGGCCTTGGCATTGTCACGGCGCAAGGCGATCAGTGCGTACAGCGACAGCGACATCAGTTCCAGACCCAGGTAGATGATCAGGAAGTTGTTGGCCGAAATCATGATCATCTGGCCCAGCAGTGCAAACAGGGCCAGCACGTAGAACTCGCCGCCCAGGTTACCCGACAGCATGTTGCGGTCGGTGGCATAGGCACGCGAGTAGATCAGGGTCAGCGCCACGGCGCCGTACGAGAACAGTTTCAGCAGCTGCGACATCGGGTCCGACACGAACATGTTGTGGAACGTGTAGACGGTGGTGCCCGCGTTGAAGTCGCCCACGGTCAGCAAGGCGCAGCCGGCCAGCGTCAGCAGCGACAGCGCATAGGTGATCGAACGCTTCGCCGCAGGCAAGAACATATCGATCAGCAAGAGCGCCGACGTGGCGATCAGCAGAAAGATTTCCGCGTACAGCGGTACCAGATTAGGTGCATTAGTCATGTTATCGGTCTTCTATTTAAGGCAACTTGCTGGTGGCGACATGCTGCAGCAGGTCAGCAACCGAAGTTTGCATCGTGTCGGTGAACGGGGCTGGGTACAGACCCATTACGAGCACGGCGATGGCCAGTACAGCAAGCATGAAGAATTCACGTTTGTTGATATCGGTCAATTCAGCCACATGCTTGTTCTTGATCTTGCCGAACACCACGCGCTTGGCCATCCACAGCGAGTACGCCGCGCCCCAGATCAGTGCCGTTGCAGCCAGCAAGCCGATCCAGAAGTTGTATTTCACCGCGCCCAGGATCACCATGAACTCGCCGACGAAGCCGGACGTCGCTGGCAAGCCGCAGTTGGCCATCGAGAACAGCACGAAGAAGGCGGCAAATTTCGGCATGCGGTTCACGACGCCGCCGTAGTCGGCGATGTTGCGGGTATGCATGCGGTCATACAGCACGCCGATGCACAGGAACATGGCGCCGGAGATGAAGCCGTGCGACACCATCTGCACGATACCGCCCTGCACCGAGATGTCGTTGAACATGAAGAAGCCCAGGGTGACAAAGCCCATGTGCGCGATCGACGAATAGGCGACCAGTTTTTTCATGTCGGTTTGCACCAGGGCAACCAGACCGATGTAGATCACGGCGATCAGCGACAGGGTGATCATGAAGCCCGACAGGTAATGGCTGGCGTCCGGCGTAATCGGCAGCGAAAAACGCAGGAAGCCGTAGGCGCCCAGTTTCAGCATGATGGCGGCCAGCACGGCGGAACCGCCCGTTGGCGCTTCCACGTGGACGTCCGGCAGCCACGTGTGGACAGGGAACATCGGCACTTTCACGGCAAACGCCATCAGGAAGGCCAGGAAGATGAAGATCTGTTCGTTCATCGTCAGCTTGAACGCATGCCAGGCCAGGATGTCAAAGGTGCCCGACACATTGCGCAGGTAGATGATGGCAACCAGGGTCAGCAGCGAACCGAAGAAGGTGTACAGGAAGAACTTGAACGACGCGTACACACGGTTCGAACCGCCCCAGATACCGATGATGATGAACATCGGGATCAGGGTGGCTTCAAAGAAGAAGTAGAACAGCAAGCCGTCCAGCGCGCAGAACACGCCGATCATCAGGCCCGACAGGATCAAAAACGCGCCCATGTACTGGGCGATGCGCTTCTCGATCACTTGCCATGCGGAAATGACGACGATGACGGTGATGAAGGCCGTCAGCGGCACGAACCACAGCGACAGGCCGTCGATACCCAGCGAGTACCAGATATTGAAGGTTTCAATCCACGGTGCTTTTTCGACAAATTGCATGCCGTGCGCGGCGTTGTCGAAATGCTGGATCAGCGGCAGGGTGCACAGCATGCTGAGCACCGCGCCAGCCAGCGACAGCCAGCGGGTGAAGCCCGCTTTGCTGTCACGGCCGAGAGCCAGGACCAGGACGCCGCAAATAATCGGCACCCAGATCGACAGACTCAGGTAAGGAGGTAGGGTAGAAATCGTAGACTGCATCATGGTTCTCAGTATTCTTTTATCAGGTCAGCTTACTTGGCAGGCCAAACTGGCAGGAAATAGATCAGGAAGCCCAGCACGCCCAGGATCATCACGAATGCATAGTGATAGATGTAGCCGGTCTGCAGCACCCGCGACAGCGAGGACAGCCAGGCGACGACCTTGGCGCTACCGTTGACCAGCAGGCCATCGATCAGCTTCTTGTCACCGAAGTTCCACAGGCCGTTACCCAGCAAGCGGGCACCGCCGGCGAACACAACTTCATTGAACTTGTCCATGTAGTACTTGTTGTCCAGCAAGGTGTGGATGGCGTGGAACTTGGCAAAGAACCAGGCCGGTACGCGCGGGTTGACCATGTAGCAGTAGTAGGCTGCCACCACGCCGGACAATGCCAGCCAGAACGGTGCCGTCGACAGGCCATGGATCGCCATCGCCATTGCGCCGTGGAATTCATGCGACAACTCTTCCATTGCTGGATGGTTTTCGCCGACAAAGATCACGCCCTTGAAGAAATCGCCATGCAGCATCGGGCCGATCGTGAGGTAGCCGATGATCAGCGAAGGAATCGCCAGCATCACCAGCGGGAACCACACGACGAACGGCGATTCATGCGGCTTCTGGCCTGGTTCCAGACCGTGGTGCGCGTGGTCGTCTTCCTCTTCCTCGTGGTGGTCGTCATGCGCATCGCCGTGCGCGCCATGGGCCGCCTTCGGTGCGTGGTGGTCGTCATGACCATGCGCGTGCGGCTGGCCGAAACGTTCCTTGCCGTGGAAGACGAGGAAATACATGCGGAACGAGTAGAAAGCGGTCACGAACACGCCCGCCAGCACGGCGAACTGGGCAAAGCCAGCACCCCAGATGTGCGTTGCTTCGACGGCTTCGATGATGCTGTCTTTCGAGTAGAAACCGGAGAACAGCGGCGTGCCGATCAGGGCCAGCGAACCGATCAGGGAAGTGATCCAGGTGATCGGCATGTATTTGCGCAGGCCGCCCATGTTGCGGATGTCCTGGTCGTGGTGCATGCCGATGATGACGGAACCGGCGCCCAGGAACAGCAGTGCCTTGAAGAATGCGTGCGTCATCAGGTGGAACACGGCCACGGAGTACGCGGACGAACCCAGCGCCACGGTCATGTAGCCCAGCTGCGACAGGGTCGAGTAAGCGACGACGCGCTTGATGTCGTTCTGGATGATGCCCAGGAAGCCCATGAACAGCGCCGTGATGGAACCGATCACCAGGATGAAGGACAGTGCCGTGTCGGACAGTTCGAACAGCGGCGACATGCGCGAAACCATGAAGATACCGGCCGTCACCATCGTCGCGGCGTGGATCAGTGCCGAGATCGGGGTAGGACCTTCCATCGAGTCAGGCAGCCACACGTGCAGCGGGAACTGCGCCGACTTGCCCATCGCGCCGATGAACAGGCAGATGCAGGCCACGGTCAGCAGGGCCCAGTCGGTGCCCGGCATCGTCAGCAGCGCCAGTTCGTCTTTCTTGGCGAACACTTCCTGGTAGTTCATGGTGCCGGCGTAGGCCAGCAGCAGGCCAATGCCCAGGATGAAGCCGAAGTCGCCCACGCGGTTGACGAGGAAAGCCTTCATGTTGGCCACGATGGCCGTCGGACGCTGGTACCAGAAACCGATCAGCAGGTAAGAGACCAGGCCCACGGCTTCCCAACCGAAGAACAGTTGCAGGAAGTTGTTGGCCATGACCAGCATCAGCATCGAGAACGTGAACAGCGAGATGTAGGCGAAGAAGCGGTTGTAGCCTTCATCGTCCTTCATGTAGCCGATCGTGTAGATATGCACCATCAGGGAAACGAAGGTGACCACGCACATCATCATCGCCGACAGCGAATCGATCTGGAAGCCCACTTCCATCTTCAGGGTGCCGATCGTCATCCAGTTATAGATGGTGCCATTGAACGTCGCGCCATCGAGTACGGCCAGCAGCGTGTGGACGGACAGGATGAGTGCAATCAGAACGCCCAGGATCGTCGCGGTATGCGACGTCTTGCGTCCGACCAAATTACCCAGGAACTGGGTGCCAAGCAAACCTGCAATCGCGGCACCGGCCAGCGGCGCCAGCGGTACGGCAAGAAGGAGGTTAGGGTTGAGGAGTTGCCCCGCCATGATGAACCTTAATCGTTATTATTCGAGAGATCGAGTCTGAAAAACATCAGCCTTTGAGGCTGTCCAGGTCTTCGACGTTGATGGTATCCAGATTACGGAACATCACCACCAGAATAGCCAGACCGATAGCCGACTCAGCGGCGGCAACCGTCAGGATGAAGAAAACGAAGATCTGACCGGCCGCGTCGCCCATGAAATGGGAGAACGCGATGAAATTCATATTCACCGCCAGCAGCATCAATTCGATTGCCATCAGCAATACGATGATGTTCTTGCGGTTCAGGAAAATACCGACGATCGAGATTGCGAACAGGATCGCGCCCAGGACCAGAAAATGTGTGAGCGATAATGTCATGGTGCCTCCTTAACTTCCGGCTCAGCCGCAGGACGCTCGACAACCGCGTCCATCTTGATGATCTTCAGGCGGTCGTTGCGCTTTACGCGTACCGCATCGCCCGGAGCAAAATGCTTGGTGTCCTTACGTTTGCGCAGGGTCAATGCGACCGCGGCAACGATGGCCACCAGCAGCACGACGGCAGCGATCTCGAAGGCAAACACATACTTGGTGTAGATCAGCATGCCCAGTTCCTTGGTGCCGCCCAGGTTGACGTTCACCGGCGCGATGCTCGGCGCAAAGTTACGGAAACCGTGCCACAGGACGGCAGCCATTTCCAGCACGATGATCACGCCCACCGTCACGGACAATGGCAGATAGCCCCAGAAACCTTCGCGCATGCGGTCGATATTGATATCGAGCATCATGACGACGAAGAGGAACAGCACCATCACGGCGCCGACATACACCAATACCAGCACGATGGCCAGGAATTCAGCTTGCAGCAGCATCCAGATGCCGGCCGCGGAGAAGAAGGACAGTACCAGGAACAGTACTGCGTGGACCGGATTACGGGCCGTGATGACGCGCGTCGCTGCCAGGATCAAGATCAGCGCGAAGGCGTAAAACAAAATTGTTTTAAAGTCCATAAAAAACCCAATAGACGTACAGATGAACGAGGGGCGCGCCGCAGCCTCTCAGCTGCGGCGCATCCATCAGCGATAAGGTGCGTCGGCGGCGCGCGCAGCGGCGATGTCATTTTCATAACGATCACCTACGGCCAGCAACATCTCTTTCGTGTAATACAAATCCCCGCGTTTCTCGCCGTGGTATTCCAGGATTTGCGTCTCGACGATCGAATCGACCGGGCAGGACTCTTCGCAGAAACCGCAGAAGATGCACTTGGTCAAGTCGATATCGTAACGCGTGGTGCGGCGCGAACCGTCGTCACGCTGTTCCGATTCGATCGTGATGGCCATCGCCGGGCAAACCGCTTCGCACAGTTTGCAGGCGATGCAACGTTCCTCGCCGTTCGGGTAGCGGCGCAGCGCGTGCAAGCCACGGAAACGCGGCGAGATCGGTGTCTTCTCTTCCGGGAATTGCACCGTGATCTTGCGCGAAAACATGTACTTGCCTGTCAGCGCCATGCCCTTGATCAGCTCGCCTAACAAGAGGCTGCTGAAGAAATCTTTTACCTTATCCATTCGTATGCACTCTCTTACTTCCAAATATTCCAGGATGTCTGCATCCAGGCAGCGACGAAGACCAGGTAGACCAGCGTCAACGGGATAAACACTTTCCAGCCGAGGCGCATGATCTGGTCATAACGGTAGCGTGGGAAAGTACCGCGCACCCAGATGAACACCGACACGATGAAGAAGGTTTTCGCGAACAGCCAGAAGAAGCCGCCGAACCCACCCCAGAACTCAAGGAATGCAAATGGTGCGGACCAGCCACCGAGGAACATGATCGAAGCCAGGGCGCCGATCAGGATCATGTTGGCGTATTCGGCCAGCATGAACATGGCGTAGGCCATGCCCGAGTACTCGACCATGTGGCCGGCAACGATTTCCGACTCGCCTTCGACGACGTCGAACGGATGGCGGTTGGCTTCAGCCAGGCCCGACACCAGGTAGATGACGAACATCGGCAGCAGCGGCAGCCAGTTCCACGACATGAAGTTCACGCCCTTGTCGGCGAAGTAGCCGATTTGCTGGCCGCCAACGATGTCGATGAAGTTCAGGCTGCCCGACACCATCAGCACGATGACCATCACGAAGCCCATCGGGATTTCATACGAAATCATCTGTGCCGAAGCGCGCATGGCGCCCATGAACGAGTACTTCGAGTTCGAGGCCCAGCCGGCGATGATGATGCCGTAGACTTCCATCGAGGTAATCGCCAGCAGCAGCAGCAAGCCCGCGTTGACGTTGGCCAGCACGGCTTCCGGACCGAACGGCACGACCGACCAGGCGGCCAGGGCCGGCATGATGGTCATGATCGGGCCGATCACGAACAGGCCTTTGGCGGCCTTGGACGGGATGATGATCTCTTTGAACAAGAGTTTCAGTGCATCGGCGATCGGTTGCAGCAAGCCCAGCGGGCCGACGCGGTTCGGACCGACTCGGATCTGAATCCAGCCGATCAGCTTGCGCTCCCACAGGGTGGCGTAAGCAACCAGGCCCATCAGCGGCAACAGCACGCACAGGATCTTGATCAGGGTCCAGAAGAAAGGCCAGCTACCGCCCAGCAGTTCTTGGCCGCCGCTGTTGATGACGTTTACAAATTCAGGCAGAGCCATCAGATTTTCCCCTCTGCTGTTTCAACTGTGATGTCACCGAACATGCCGCCCAGGCTAGCCGTCGAGGCATGCGCCGCCGACACCTTGACCACATTGGCTGGCAGGCCGGCATGGATTGCCGCCACCAGGATGGCGCTGCCGGAGCCTTGCGCCACTTTGACCTTGTCGCCCGCCTTGATGCCCAGCTTGCCAGCCAGTTCGGCGGACAGGTGGGCTTGCGGCGCGGCGCCATCGACCGTGCGCAGCAGCGGCTCGGAGCGGCGTACCAGCGCGTCGGCGAAGTAGATCGGCACGTCGGCGATGCGTTGCAGCGCTGGCGATGCCGGCGCGTACGTTGCCGCTTCCGGCGCGTTCTTGGCGACGTTGTTCAGCTGCGCCGACAGATCGGTCACGCCCAGGCCGAACGCTTCGTCGCGGATCGCTTCGGAAGTGTCGTAGTCGAAACCGGCCAGGCCCAGAATGTTGCCCAGGACGCGCAGCACTTTCCAGGCTGGACGGGTTTCCGCCAGCGGTTTCACGGTGCCGTTGAAACTTTGCGCGCGGCCTTCGCAGTTGACGAAGGTACCCGAGGTTTCAGCAAACGGGGCGATCGGCAGCAGCACATCGGCGTAATCCATGCCGTGCTTGAAGGCCGACATTGCCACGACCATCTCGGCCTGGTCCAGGGCGGCGCGGGCCGCTTGTGGATTGGCGGCATCGAGTTCCGGCTCGGCGTGCAGCAGCACGTAGGCTTTTTTCGGTACGGCAAACGCCGCTTGCACATTGGTGCGCGGCTTGGCGACCAGGTGCGCGCCAACCGTGTTGGCCGCTTCCGTCAGGTAGCCCAGGGTGGCGCCCGTCTGTTCGGCGATCCATTGCGCGGCAGCATGCAGTTGCGACGCTTGCGGGTGTTGCGTTGCCGCATTACCCAGCAGGACGGCGCCATGGTCGCCAGCCATCAGGCTGGCAGCGATGGCGGTGGCCACGTCCGAAGCGGCAACCGCTTCGAAACCGGCTGGCGCCGCAATTTCTTTCGCTTTAGCAACAGCGACGACCACTTCCGACAAGGCCGCCAGCCAGTCATTTGGCGCAACGATCATCTTGTTGGCGATGGTGATCAATTGATCATCGTCGGAGGCGTGCAGGATCGACAGCTTGGCGCCGCCCTTGACGGACGCGCGCAGGCGCGTGGCCAGCAGCGGGTGGTCCTTGCGCAGGAAGGAGCCGATGACGAAGGCGCGCTTGATCTGGCCAAATTCGTTGATCGGCATGCCCAGCCATGGCTTGACGCCGGCATCGAGCGCGAAATCGGTCTGGCGCAGGCGGAAGTCGACGTTCTCGCTGCCGAGACCGTGGGCCACTTTTTGCAGCAGAACCAGTTCTTCAACGGTCGAGTGCGGCGTTGCCAGCGCGGCGATGGCGTCGGCGCCATGCTCGTGCTTGATATTTTTCAAACCGTGCGCCACGTATTCCAGCGCCGTTTGCCAATCGACTTCTTTCCACTCGTTGCCTTGTTTCAGCATCGGCGACGTCAGGCGTTCGGCGCTGTCCAGCGCTTCGTACGAGAAACGGTCCTTGTCCGAAATCCAGCACTCGTTGACGGCTTCGTTTTCCAGCGGCAATACGCGCTTGACCTTGCCAGCTTTCACTTGCACGATCAGGTTCGAACCGAGGCCGTCATGCGGGCTGACCGATTTGCGGCGCGACAGTTCCCACGTACGGGCGCTGTAGCGGAAAGGCTTCGACGTCAGCGCGCCAACCGGGCACAGGTCGATCATGTTGCCCGACAGTTCGGAGTCGACCGACTGGCCGACGAAGGACACGATTTCCGAGTGTTCGCCGCGGCCGATCATGCCCAGCTCCATCACGCCGGCCACTTCCTGGCCAAAGCGCACGCAGCGGGTGCACTGGATGCAGCGCGACATTTCCTGCATGGATACCAGCGGACCGGCTTCCTTCGGCGTGACAACGCGCTTGTCTTCCTTGTAGCGCGATTCGCTCTTGCCGTAGCCCACTGCCAAGTCTTGCAACTGGCACTCGCCGCCCTGATCGCAGATCGGGCAGTCGAGCGGGTGGTTAATCAGCAAGAATTCCATGACCGACTTTTGCGCCTGCACAGCTTTATCGCTGGAAGAGCGCACGATCATGCCGGCACTGACCGGGGTCGCGCAAGCGGGCAAAGGCTTGGGCGCCTTTTCCACTTCGACCAGGCACATGCGGCAGTTCGCTGCGATCGACAATTTCTTGTGATAGCAGAAGTGCGGAATGTAGGTTCCCAATTTGTTGGCGGCGTCCATCACCATGCTACCAGCAGGGACTTCGACTTTTTTGCCGTCTATTTCGATTTCAACCATGGTGATCGTTACCTGACGCAGCTTAGATATATGCGGGCACTAAGCAATGCTTGTGCTCGATATGATATTCAAATTCTTCACGGAAATTCTTAATGAAGGCCCGTACCGGCATGGCAGCCGCATCGCCCAGCGCGCAAATGGTGCGGCCCTGGATGTTGTCGGCGATCGAGTTGAGCATGTCCAGGTCGTCTGGACGACCCTGCCCCTGCTCGATGCGGTGCACCATGCGGTACATCCAGCCTGTGCCTTCACGGCAAGGCGTACACTGGCCGCACGATTCTTCAAAATAGAAGTAGGACAGGCGTTCCAGCGCCTTCACCATGCAGCGTGTTTCGTCCATCACGATGACGGCGCCCGAACCCAACATCGAACCGGCTTTCGCGATCGAGTCATAGTCCAGGTCGGTCTGCATCATGATGTCGCCGCGGATCACCGGAGCGGACGAACCGCCAGGGATCACGGCCTTGATCTTTTTGCCACCGCGCATGCCGCCTGCCAGTTCCAGCAGGGTCGCAAACGGGGTGCCGAGCGGCACTTCGTAGTTGCCCGGTTTTTCCACGTCGCCCGAGATCGAGAAGATCTTCGAACCGCCGTTGTTCGGCTTGCCCATCGCCAGGTATTTCTCTGGACCAATGTTCAGCACGAATGGCACGGCCGCGAAGGTTTCCGTGTTGTTGATCGTCGTCGGCTTGCCGTACAGGCCGAACGAGGCAGGGAAAGGCGGCTTGAAGCGCGGCTGGCCTTTCTTGCCTTCCAGCGACTCCAGCAGGGCCGTTTCTTCGCCGCAGATGTAGGCGCCATAACCATGGTGCGCATGCAACTGGAACGAGAATTCGCTGCCCATGATCTTGTCGCCCAGGAAACCGGCGGCGCGCGCCTCTTCCAGCGCTTCTTCGAAACGCAGGTATTCCTGGAAGATCTCGCCGTGGATGTAGTTATAACCCACGGTGATGCCCATGGCGTAAGCGCCAATGGCCATGCCTTCGATCAGCGCATGGGGATTGTAACGAATGATGTCACGGTCCTTGAAAGTGCCCGGTTCGCCTTCATCTGTATTGCAGACGAGGTATTTTTGACCCGGGAACTGGCGCGGCATGAAGCTCCACTTCAGGCCGGTAGGGAAACCCGCGCCGCCACGGCCGCGCAAGGACGAAGCCTTGAGGTCGGCGATGATCTGTTCCGGCGTGATTTTCTCTTCCAGGATACGCCGCAGGGCCGAATAGCCGCCGCGGTTCACATAATCTTGCAAATGCCAGTTCTTGCCATCCAGATCCTTCAGGATCAATGGATCGATATGGCGGTTGTGGAGTGACGTCATTTCTTGAGTTCCTCCAGCATGGCGTCGATTTTCTCGTTCGACATCCAGCTGCACATGGTTTTATTGCTGACCAGCAAGACAGGCGCATCGCCGCAGGCACCCATGCACTCGCCTTCAACCAGGGTGAACTGGCCGTCAGGGGTGGTTTCGCGGAAATCGATACCCAGCTTCTGCTTCAGGTAGTCTGCAGCGCGCACGCCGCCCGACAGGGCGCATGGCAGGTTGGTGCACACGGTGATCTTGTGCTTGCCCACGGGTTTCACGTTGTACATATTGTAAAACGTGGCCACTTCCTGCACGGCAATCGCCGGCATGCCGATGTAATCGGCCAGTTCCTTCATGGTTTCCGGTGCCAGCCAGCCCAGTTCATCCTGGGCATGCGCCAGCGCGGCCATGACGGCGGATTGACGCTGGTCGGCCGGGTACTTGGCCAGCTCGCGGTCAATTTTCTTATAGCATTGCTCTGATAACAACATACTTTTTGCCTCTTAGCGGTCAATACTGCCGAACACGATATCTTGCGTACCGATGATGGTCACGGCGTCGGCAAGCATGTGCCCACGCGCCATCTCATCGAGCGACTGCAAGTGGGCGTAGTCTGGCGCGCGCAGTTTCATGCGGTACGGCTTGTTGGCGCCATCGGACACCAGGTACACGCCGAACTCGCCCTTCGGATGTTCCACGGCGCTGTAGGCCTCGCCTGGCGGCACGTGGAAACCTTCGGTAAACAGCTTGAAGTGGTGAATCAGCGATTCCATGTTGGTCTTCATGTCGACGCGGCCCGGAGGCGCCACCTTGCGGTTGCTGGTCATGACAGGACCTTCATTGTTGCGCAGCCACTCCACGCATTGCTTGATGATGCGGTTCGACTGGCGCAACTCTTCCACGCGGACCAGGTAACGGTCGTAGCAGTCGCCGTTGGTGCCGATAGGAATGTCGAAATCCATCAGGTCGTACACTTCGTACGGCTGTTTCTTGCGCAAGTCCCACTGCACGCCCGAGCCGCGCAGCATGGCGCCCGTGAAGCCCATGGCCAGCGCATCTTCTGGCGACACCACGCCGATGCCGACGGTACGCTGTTTCCAGATACGGTTGTCGGTCAGCAAGGTTTCGTACTCGTCCACCGAGTTCGGGAAACGGCGCGCGAAGTCTTCGATGAAGTCCAGCAGGGAACCCTGACGGTTTTCATTGAGCTTGCCGATGGCCTTGGCATTGCGGATGATCGACGCCTTGTGCTGCGGCATCGCGTCCGGCAGGTCGCGGTACACGCCGCCCGGACGGTAGTAGGCCGCGTGCATGCGTGCGCCCGACACTGCCTCGTAGGCGTCGAACAAGTCTTCGCGGTCGCGGAAGCAATACAGGAACGGGCCCATGGCGCCGACGTCCAGCGCGTGGGTACCGAGCCACATCAGGTGATTCAGGATGCGCGTCATCTCGTCGAACATGACGCGGATGTATTGCGCGCGCAGCGGCACTTCCAGGCCCAGCATCTTTTCGATGGCCATCACGTACGCGTGCTCATTGCACATCATCGACACATAGTCGAGACGGTCCATGTACGGCACGGATTGCAGATAGGTCTTCTGTTCAGCCAGCTTTTCGGTGGCGCGGTGCAGCAGGCCGATG
Organism: uncultured Janthinobacterium sp.; assembly: GCA_963530105.1. GTDB lineage: Bacteria > Pseudomonadota > Gammaproteobacteria > Burkholderiales > Burkholderiaceae_D > Janthinobacterium. Next base: position 6,466 of record CAUSDR010000058.1, on the reverse strand, counting down.
TGCGGGTCGGCGCGCTGGATGACTTCGCCATCCATCTCCAGCACCAGGCGCAGCACACCGTGCGCGGCCGGATGCTGCGGCCCAAAGTTCAGGGTGTAGTTCTTAATCTCAGCCATTATTTCATCCCGTAATGTTCTTCGCGGATCACGCGCGGCACGTTTTCCCGCGGCTCGATCGTCACGGGCTGGTAAATCACGCGCTTTTGTTCCGGATCGTAACGCATCTCGACATAGCCGGAGACGGGGAAATCCTTGCGGAACGGATGGCCGATGAAACCGTAATCGGTCAGCAGGCGGCGCAAGTCGTTGTGGCCTTCGAAGAGGATGCCCAGCAGGTCGAATGCTTCGCGCTCGTACCAGTTGACGGCGCGCCAGATGCCCACCACGGAAGGCAGCAGCGGCATGTCGTCGTCGGGCGCGAACACGCGCACGCGCACGCGCCAGTTGTGCTTAACCGACAGCAAGTGCGACACGGCCGCAAAACGCAGGCCGTCCCAACTGCCATCGCCATAGGTCGAGTAATCGACGCCGCACAGGTCGAGCAATTGCTCGAAATGCAGGGACGGATCGTCGCGCAGGGTCTGCATCACGCCCAGGTAGTCTTCGGCCTTGACCAGCAAGGTGACTTCGCCCAGGGCAACCGTCGTGCTAACGCGTTCGCCCAGGGCAGTGCCGAGGGCGTTTTGCAGTACTTCTAAATGTGTTGTCATAATCTGAAGCGGCCCGGTTAGCGTGCGATCGTGCTGGTACGCTTGATCTTGTTCTGCAACTGCATGATGCCGTACAGCAAGGCTTCAGCGGTCGGAGGACAGCCAGGCACATACACGTCGACGGGCACGATGCGGTCGCAACCGCGCACCACAGAGTAGGAGTAATGGTAGTACCCGCCGCCATTGGCGCAGGAACCCATCGAGATGACCCAGCGTGGCTCTGCCATCTGGTCGTAGACCTTGCGCAGGGCCGGCGCCATCTTGTTGCACAGGGTACCGGCAACGATCATGACGTCGGACTGACGCGGCGACGGACGAAACACGACGCCAAAACGGTCCATATCGTAGCGGGCTGCGCCCACATGCATCATTTCGACCGCACAGCAGGCCAGACCGAACGTCATCGGGAACATCGACCCGGTACGCGCCCAGTTGATCAGCTTGTCGGCCGAGGTGGTGATGAAACCTTCGCTTAATACGCCTTCAATAGCCATGGCTTATTCCCAGTCAAGGGCACCTTTCTTCCAAATGTACCAAAATCCGACCACGAATTCAGCGATGAACACCATCATCGTGACGAAACCGGCCCAACCCAGGTCGCGCATTGCTACGCCCCACGGGAAAAAGAATGCCGTTTCCAGATCGAACAAAATAAACAGGATTGCGACCAGATAGTAGCGCACATCGAATTTCATGCGCGCGTCTTCGAATGCTTCAAAGCCACATTCGTACGGGGAGAGTTTTGCTGCGTCAGGCTTGTTAGGGCCTAACAGGCGCCCCAGGAGCTGGGGAGCGATACCGACACCGAGGCCGATAAGAATGAACAGCAGGACGGGGAAGTAATTTTCGAGGTTCACGATTGATAAGCTTATATTGAACGATCGGTTAAATGAGGACACTGCGATCATTTGCAGCGTATCTAACGCACGACCCCAATCAAAGCTAAGACCAGGATCGAACGACACATCCTCGTAAAAAAAGCCAGCAACTTTGTACGAGCCATGGCTCGTGCGCCGTTGCTGGCTTCTGATTTCTGGTGCCGACGACGAGACTCGAACTCGTACAGCTTGCGCCACTACCCCCTCAAGATAGCGTGTCTACCAATTTCACCACGTCGGCGGTAAGGCCCGTATTCTACTCTGCTTTGACGCTAAAGTTAATGCACAAATGCATCAAAACACAGATAAAAACGATAAATTTTTACAGCTTACAGCGCACCATGATTTTTTCCTGCCGCGCTGCTAAAACATTGAGCAATAATCTGCCCGTAATGAGAATTACTCTCGATGAGGTATCGAGTTACTACCGCGTGGCCGCGCAATGATTATTTGGCGGCCATCTGATTACTTCGGAATTGCGCCGGCCGGGGTGCTGGCAACCGGTGCCGCCGCTGCCGGAGCGCTGGCAGCCGGGGCCGCTGGCACCGTCGTCGGGATCGCGCCCGCGCCGGTGACCGGCACTGGCTTGACGACTTTGTCCATCACGCCGCCGCCCACCGTGGTGGCGCGCTGATTGGCCATCAGCGACAGGGCCAGGGTGGCGCCGAAGAAGATCGCGGCGGCGACGCCGGTCGACTTGGACATGAAGTTCGACGAACCCGTCGCACCAAACAGGCTGCCCGATGCGCCCGAACCGAAAGCCGCACCCATGTCGGCGCCCTTACCGTGCTGCAACAACACCAGCGCGATAATCGACAAAGCCGAGATAACCTGTACTACCACTACCAGATTGAACATCATGTTCATTGCAATTCCATTCTTAGTTTAAATTAATTCAATCAGCGGCGTGAATAATTGCCAGGAAATCCGCCGCCTTCAATGCTGCTCCACCGATCAGACCGCCATCGATATCCGGCATCGCCATCAATTCTTTTGCGTTCTCTGGCTTCATGCTGCCGCCGTACAGGATTTGCACGCCGGCCGCCGCTACCGCATTCTTTGCTGCCAGCTGGCCGCGCAGCACCTGATGCACGTCCTGCGCCATCTGCGGCGTGGCCGTCTTGCCCGTGCCGATGGCCCAGACCGGCTCATAGGCCAGCACCAGCCTGGCCACGTCGTCGGCGCCAATCGCCGCCAGCACGGCGCCCAGCTGCTGCGCCACCACTGCGTCGGTCTGGCCCGCTTCGCGCTGCGCCAGCGTCTCGCCGATGCAGACGATCGGCGTGATGCCGGCCGCCAGCGCGGCAACCGTCTTGGCCGCCACTTGCGCATCGCTCTCGCCATGGTAGGCGCGGCGCTCGGAATGCCCGATCACCACATAGCTGCAGGCAAAATCCTGCAGCATGGCGGTCGAGATTTCTCCCGTGTACGCGCCGCCGGCATGGGCGGAAACATCTTGCGCACCCCAGGCCAGGGGCGTGCCTGCCAATTGCGCCTGGCACTGCGCCAGATACGGCGCGGGCACACAGACGGCGCTGGCGGCGCCAGAGGCGCTCAAGCCAGCAACTATTTCAGACAATAACACCGCGTTCGAGGTGCGACTGCCGTTCATTTTCCAATTTCCGACGACGAGTTTGCGACGCATAGTAGCCTAAATTCTAATAACCCGTCATTCTAACTCCAGCACCGATGCCGGTCAAACAGGCAGTGCCCCGTTTCAGGCAACTTGCAACATGATCTTGCCCACGTGCGTGCTCGCTTCCATCAAGGCATGCGCCTCGCTGGCTTTTTCCAACGGGAAAGTTTGATAGATCACGGGCTTGATCTTGCCCGCTTCGATCAGGGGCCAGACGGTGTTGCGCAAGTTGCGCGCGATGGCGGCCTTGAAGGCGACGGAACGGGGACGCAGGGTGGAACCTGTCACCGTCAGGCGGCGGCGCAGCAAGGTGCCCAGGTCGAGTTCCGCCTTGGTGCCGCCCTGCACGGCGATCAGGCCGATGCGGCCATCGTCGGCCAGGCAGGCGATCTCGCGCGGCAGGTAGTCGCCGCCCACCATGTCGAGGATGACGTCGACGCCCTTGCCACCGGTCAACTCCTTCACGACGGCAACGAAATCTTCCGTGCGGTAATTGATGCCCCGTTCGGCGCCCAGCGCTTCGCAGGCGCGCGCCTTTTCATCGCTGCCCGCCGTGGCGAAGACGCGGTGGCCCAGCGCGGCCGCCAGCTGGATGGCCGTCACGCCGATGCCGGAAGTGCCGCCCTGCACCAATAACGTTTCGCCATCGGCCAGCGCGCAGCGGTCGAAGACATTGCTCCAGACGGTAAAGAAGTTTTCCGGCAGGGACGCGCCTTCCAGCGCCGTCAAGCCTTTCGGCAGGGGCAGGCACTGGCCCGCAGGCGCGGCGCAGAATTCGGCATAGCCGCCGCCCTGCACCAGCGCGCAGACCAGGTCGCCCTTCCTGAACTCGGTATCGGCAAAATCGCCGTCGACGATTTCACCCGCCACTTCCAGGCCGGGCAAATCGGAGGCGCCGGCCGGCGGCGCGTATTTGCCCAGGCGCTGCAGCACGTCGGGGCGGTTGATGCCGGCCGCGTGCACCTTGATCAGCAGTTCACCCGCCTTGAAAGCGGGAACGGGATGCTCGGCAATCTGCAAAACGTCGGCGGGACCTGGCTGGCTGATGGCAACTGCACGCATGGGTGTACTCTTTCAAGGGAAAACGGCGATTGTACGCCAAGCCGCCCTCCCCTGCAGACCGCCGCCCCGTCTTAACCGGCGCCCGTTTTCGACTGGCGCGGCAAGGGCGTGCCCGGCTTCCATTTCGCCGACAGGGCTTGCCCCTCCTCGACTTGCTCATGCGTCATCTTGCGCACCACGGCGGCGCGCTGGTCGGCCGCATTCGCATTGCCGTTGGCGGCCGCCAGGTTCCACAGCATGTAGGCGATGACGTTATCCTGCTGCACGCCCCCCATGTGGTAGCGGTACATCAGGCCCAGCACCTGCTGCGCCTCGGCATGGTTTTGCTCGGCCGCCTTGCGGAACCAGCCCACGGCCTGCTTGTGGTCTTGCAGCACGGCATTGCCCGTGTAATACATGGCGCCCACCACGTACTGGGCGTCGGCCTTGCCCTGCTCGGCCGCCTTGCGGTGCCAGAACATGGCTTGCTTGTAATCCTGCGGCAAGCCCCGTCCCATGTAATACATCAAGCCCAGCAAATGCTGGGCATCGGCATTGCCGGTCTTGGCAAGCGGTAAGATTTCCTTGTAAGCCAGGGCGTAATTCTTGTTGTTGTAGGCACTGGCGCCTTCGACGAAGCCTGCCCGCGCGGGTAGCTGTATGGCGCAGAGCATGAGTAATGTAATGATCAGTTTTTTCATCGGAATGGGATGTGGTCTGACTGCTTTTTCTTTTCTTATCCTGACTGAATCAGGAGCCCCTTATGTCCTTACTTCCAGCTTACCTTGCCCAGGCCATCGACGCTGACATCGCGGTTGGCCGGCTTGCCGTACACCACCACCGAACCGAGTCCGCTCAGGTTCAGCTTGGCATTCGTACGGGCATTGACCGTGGCATTGCCCAGGCCGCTAAGATCGAGATTGACGGCATCCGTTTCGAATTGCTGCGCATTCAGGCTGCCCAGGCCGCCGAGGCTGGCCTTCAGCACGCGGCCGCGGCCGCCGAGCACGACGGAGCCGGCGCCCTGCAGGTCGAGTTCCGCCTTTTCATTGTTGCCGACCCAGATCTGCATGCTGCCCACGCCGCCCAGGCTGGCATTGAGCTTGCGGTAATCGCCCACCACCTTGATGCTGCCCGCGCCCTCCAGCGACAGGGTCAGTTCCTCGCCCGTGAAACCCGTGATATCCGTGCTGCCGAAGCCTTCCGAACTCACTTCACGCAGGTTCGGCAAGACCAGGTCGGCGCGGATCGAGGCAGGATTGATCTTGAAGCCGCGCACTTCCGTTTCGATATGCAAGGTGTCGCCACTTTGCGCCGTGCTGACATCGGCGATATAGCGCTTGTCGGCCGTGATGCTCAGCGAGGGCACGTTGCCCTGGCGAATGCGCACTTCCATCACGCCGTCGAGCTTGACGCGCACCACGCGGGCGTCGATGGTGCGCATTTCCAGCAAGCGGGTCTCGGCGGCCGCAGCGCGCACCAGGCCCAGTGTCGCCAGGAACAACAGCGCCAGTTGCAGTGTCTTTTTCATGTATTGCATCCTCGGTATCTTGTTTTTATATGTCATGGCGCCGTCGCGGAACGTCCGCGCCTTGCCACTGGCTAGCACTGTAGCAGCGCCGAAAACCGCTGACAATCGATTACGCGAAACGGGCTTTTTCGGCGGCGCTCAGGCGCTTGGCTTTCACCTGCACCACGTGCATGGCCACCTTGCCCGCTGGCGCGGCCAGGGTGGCGGTGGTGCTGGCCACGTGCAGCGCTGGCGCGGCAGGGGCGATGGCGTAGCAGCTGGCGCTCAGCAGGATGGCGGCGGCAACGGCAATGACTTCCATGTTTTTAGCGACGTTCATGTGGTTCTCCTCGGGTGTCTGGCAGTGGGCTTGCGGTATGGTGTGACTATAGCCATACCGCCCCCGGCCGGCACGCCGATTGCGACGAACTGCGCTTTTGGCAGGCTGGCCTGACAAAAACGCGGATGGACGTCACTTTTTAGCAGAGCCTGCTTAAAACTCTTCCCACTCGTCGGCGCCCGCCTTGGCCGCCTTGACGGGCTTGGCTGGCGACAGCGCGCGGGCTGGCGCGCGCGGCGCGGGAGCACGAACGGCCGGCTTCGCCTTGAAGCGCGTCACGGGCGCGGGCGCGGCGGCAGGACCCGCATCGCCCAGGCGGAACATGCCGACGGCTTGCGCCAGGTCAACGGCC
>CAUSDR010000057.1:0-18978 GCA_963530105.1 uncultured Janthinobacterium sp. | reverse complement strand
GCCCTGCGGCCACTGCTGCGGCGCCAGCGCGTCGTACTGCGCGGCGCTCAGCGCCACCAGGTGCGACAGATTGAACAAACGCGCCGTCTCGCCCGCGTTGCGGAAGGCGGACAGGCGCGCGTGCTCGTCGAAAATGGCGTGCGGCGCCGTGAAATCGAAACCGGCATGGCCCATGCGCCGCGCCACGTCGCACAGCACGTCCCAGTCGGCACGCGCTTCGCCCGGTGCCGGCAGGAATGCCCGCTGGCGCGAGATGCGCCGTTCCGAGTTCGTCACCGTGCCATCCTTCTCGCCCCAGCCCAGCGCGGGCAGCAGCACGTGCGCATGCGCGTTCGTGTCCGACTGCGCGCTGATGTCCGACACCACCACCAGTTCGCATTTGGCCAGCGCGCGGCGCACCTGGTCGGCGTCCGGCATGCTCACCAGCGGGTTGGTGGCGATGATCCACACGGCTTTCACTGTACCCGCCTCGATGGCCTGGAACAGCTCCACGGCTTTCAGGCCCGGCTGGTGCGCGATCGTCGGCGAATCCCAGAACGCCTGCACCGCGTCGCGGTGCTGCGGATTGTCCAGCTCCAGGTGCGCCGCCAGCATGTTGGCCAGGCCGCCCACTTCGCGCCCGCCCATGGCGTTCGGCTGGCCCGTGAGGGAAAACGGCCCCATGCCGGGCTGGCCGATGCGCCCCGTCGCCAGGTGGCAATTGATGATGCTGTTGACCTTGTCCGTGCCGGAAGACGACTGGTTGACGCCCTGCGAAAACGCGGTGACGACCTTGCGCGTGGCGGCGAACGCCTGGTAAAACGCCAGCAGGGCGTGCGCATCGACCTTGCAGATCTTCGCCACCTGCAGCGGATCGCCGCAATCGACATGCGCGGCCGCCAGCGCCGCGTCCAGGCCGGCACTGTGCCGCGTGACGAAGGCATCGTCGACCATGCCCTCCTTCGCCAGGTGGCACAGCAAGCCGTTGAACAGCCACACGTCCGTGCCGGGCTTGACGGGCAGGTGCAGGTCGGCCAGCTCGCAGGTGGCCGTGCGGCGCGGGTCGATCACCACCAGTTTCACCTCCGGCCGGCTTTCGCGGATGCGCGCGATGCGCTGGAACAGGATCGGGTGGCACCAGGCCGTGTTCGAGCCGACCAGAACGATCATGTCGGCCAGTTCCAGGTCTGCGTAGCAGCCGGGCACGATGTCTTCGCCGAACGCGCGCTTGTGGCCCGCCACGGCCGACGACATGCACAGGCGCGAATTGGTGTCGATATTCGCGCTGCCCACGTAGCCCTTCATGAATTTATTGGCAATGTAATAATCTTCCGTCAGCAGCTGGCCCGACACATACAGGGCCACGGCGTCGGGGCCGTGCTCGGCTATGATGGCGCGCAAGCCGCCGGCCACCCTCTCCAGCGCGGCGTCCCACGAGGACGGCTGCAGCACGCCGCCGACACGCACCTGCGGCCGCAGCAGGCGGTCGTCGAGGCCCAGGGTGTCGCCCAGCGCCGAGCCTTTCACGCACAGCTTGCCCAGGTTGGCCGGATGCGCGGCATCGCCGGCGATGCGGATGGCGCCGTCGGGCAGGCGCGCCGCTTCCACGCCGCAGCCGACGCCGCAGTATGGACAGGTGGTTTTCACGGGCGTGCAAGTCGTCATGGGGGTATCCTGTCGGTCGCTGTCAGGCGGCCTGGCCGCACAGGGCCTGGCCAAACAATAAATGGGCACGCAGCGCGCTGATGTCGCGGCGCTGCTGGATCAGGTCGAAATACCAGGGCCCGTCCTGCACCTCGCCATACAGCACGGCGCCTACCAGGCGGCTGCCCTGCACCACCAGGCGCTTGTAGACGCCGCGGCGCGGGTCGCGCAGCACCAGGTCTTCGCTGCCCTCGCCGCCGAGGATGTCGCCGGCCGAATACAGGTCGATGCCCGTCACTTTCAGCTTGGTGGCGCTGGCTTGCTGCACGTAGCGCCGGTGGCCCGCGCCCGCCAGGTGGGCGCCGCACACGCGCGCCTGCTCCCAGATGGGCGCCACCAGGCCGAAGGTGGCGCGCCGGTGCTGCACGCATTCGCCCACGGCGTACACGCGCGGGTCGTAGCTTTGCAGGCAGTCGTCGACGACGATGGCGCGCTCGCAGTGCAGGCCGGCCGCTTGCGCCAGGGCGATGTTGGGCCGCACGCCGGCCGTCATCACCACCAGGTCGGCGGGGATGACGCTGCCGTCCGCAAAGCGCACGCCCTGCACCCGGTCCGTGCCCGTGATTTCCGCCGTCTGCGCCTGCATCAGGAAACGCAGGCCGCGCGCTTCCAGCGCCGTTTTCAGCAGCAGCGAGGCGGGGGCGTCCAGCTGCTGGTTCATCAGGCTGCCGCTCATGTGCACCACCGTGACATCCATGCCCTGGCGCTGCAGGCCGTTGGCCGCTTCCAGCCCCAGCAAGCCGCCGCCGATGACCACCGCGTGGCGGTGCCTGCGCGCCGCCTGCAGCATGGTGTCGACGTCGCTGATATCGCGAAAGCCGATCACGCCCGGCAGCGCGTGGCCCGGCACGGGCACGATGAAGGGCGTGGACCCCGTCGCCAGCAGCAGGCGGTCATAGCGCACCTCGATGCCGGACAAGGCCCGTACCGTGCGCGCCTGGCGGTCGATGCGCACCACCGGGTCGCCCGCGTGCAGGGTGATGCCGTGCTGCGCATACCAGTCGCGCGTGTGCAGCATGATGTCGTCCACCGTCTTTTCGCCGGCCAGCACGGGAGACAGCAGGATGCGGTTGTAATTGCCGTGCGGCTCGGCGCCGAACACGGTGATGTCGTACAGGTCGGGCGCGAGTTTCAACAGTTCCTCGACCGTGCGCATGCCGGCCATGCCGTTGCCGACCACCACCAGCGCGGGACGCGCAGCGGCCCTGACTGGCGGGTTCACAGGGCCACCCACACCATGCCGCCGAACACGCGCGCGGGCCAGGCGGCGACGGAATGTTCGGGAGCTTCGATGCACTCGCCGCTGGCCAGGTCGAAATGCTGCTTGTAGAGCGGCGAGGCGACGACGATGCGCTCGCCCAGGCTGCCCACCAGGCCGCGCGACAGCACCGAGGCGCCCGCATTCGGGTCGATATTGTCGATGGCGTACACGCGCGGCGACGCTTCGCCGACGCGGAACACGGCCACGTGCCGGCCTTTCAGCAAGGCGCACACGCCCGTGTCGGGCACGATGTCATCCAGCCGGCAGATGGCCACCCAGTTGTCGGCGCTGGCGCCGGAAAGTTCATTCATCGCGTTCATGCAATCACGCCTCCACGGCAAGGATGGGAATCACGGTGCCGCGGCGTTCCATCTCGGTGGCGGGCCGGATCTGGCCCCGTTCCTCGACGAACACCACGTTTTCATCCGTGTTGTCGCTGTTGACGAAGTGGCGGAAGCGCTGGCGCACGGCGGGGTCCGTGACGGCCGCTTTCCACTCGCAGGCATAGGTGTCGACCACGTGCTGCATGTCCGCCTCCAGCTCGGCGCCCATGCCCAGGCTGTCGTCGATGATGATGCGCTTGAGGTAATCGAGGCCCCCTTCGAGGTTGTCGCGCCACACGCTGGTACGCTGCAGGCGGTCGGCCGTGCGCACGTAAAACATCAGGAAGCGGTCGACATAGCGCACCAGGGTGGCTTCATCGAGGTCGGAGGCGATCAGTTCCGCGTGGCGCGGCTTCATGCCGCCATTGCCGCACACGTACAGGTTCCAGCCCTTTTCCGTGGCGATCAGGCCGACATCCTTGCCCTGCGCCTCGGCGCATTCGCGCGTGCAGCCGGAGACGCCGAACTTGATCTTGTGCGGCGTGCGCAAGCCCTTGTAGCGGTTTTCCAGCGCGATGGCAAAGCCCACGCTGTCGGCCACGCCGTAGCGGCACCAGGTGGAGCCGACGCACGATTTGACCGTGCGCAAGGATTTGCCGTAGGCATGGCCCGATTCGAAGCCGGCCGCGATCAATTCTTCCCAGATGGCCGGCAACTGCTCGACGCGGGCGCCGAACAGGTCGACCCGCTGGCCGCCCGTGATCTTGGTATATAAACCGTATTTTTTCGCCACCATGCCCACGGCGATCAAGCCGTCGGCCGTCACTTCGCCGCCCGGCATGCGCGGCACGACGGAATACGTGCCATCCTTCTGGATGTTGCCGAGAAAATAATCGTTGCTGTCCTGCAGGCTGGCGTGGACGGGCGACAGCACGAAATCGTTCCAGCACGAGGCGAGGATATTGGCCGCCACGGGCTTGCACACGTCGCAACCGAGGCCCCGGCCATGCGCGGCCAGCAGCGCATTAAAACTGCGGATCTTGCCCACGCGCACCAAATGATGCAATTCCTGGCGCGAATACGCAAAGTGCTCGCACACGTGGTTGTTGACCGCCATGCCCTGCTTCTGCATGGCCGCCTTCATGACCTGCGTCACCAGGGGCACGCAGCCGCCGCACGCGGTGCCGGCTTTCGTGCAGGATTTTAATGCGCCGATGGTGGTGGCGCCCGCAGCCACCGCCGCGCACAGCGCGCCTTTCGAGACGTCATTGCACGAGCAGATTTGCGCGCCATCGGGCAAGGCATCGACGCCCAGCCCCGTCTTTTGCTGGCCGTCCGCCTGCGGCAGAATCAAAAACTCGGGCGATGCCGGCAGCTCGATTTTATTCAGCATCATCTGCAGCAGGGTGCCGTATTCGCTGGCGTCGCCCACCATCACGCCGCCCAGCAAATACTTGCCGCAATCGGAGACGACGATTTTCTTGTAAATCTGCTTGCGCTCGTCCATGAACTGGTAGGAGCGGCTGCCCGGCGCATTGCCATGCGGGTCGCCCAGGCTGGCCACGTCCACGCCCATCAATTTGAGCTTGGTGCTCATGTCGGCGCCCTTGAAGCCGGCCTCGCCCGCTTCTCCTTCCTCCTCCTGCAGCAGGTGGCGCGCCGCGATGCGCGCCATTTCATAGCCGGGCGCCACCAGGCCGAACACCAGGCCGCCCCACAGCGCGCATTCGCCGATGGCGTAGATATCGGGGTCGGACGTGAGGCAGCGGTCGTCGATGGCGATGCCGCCGCGCGGGCCCACTTCCAGGCCGCAGGCCCGCGCCAGTTCGTCGCGCGGGCGGATGCCGGCCGAGAAAACGATCATGTCCGCTTCCAGGTGGCTGCCGTCGGCGAACTGCATGCGGTGCGTGGCCGCCTCGCCATCGACGATGGCCAGCGTATTTTTTTGCGTGTGCACGGTCACGCCCAGTTCCTCGATCTTGCGGCGCAGCACGCGCGCGCCGCCTTCATCGACCTGCACGGCCATCAGGCGCGGCGCGAATTCCACCACGTGGGTGTCGAGCTGCAAGTCGCGCAAGGCTTTCGCGCATTCCAGGCCCAGCAGGCCGCCGCCGATCACCACGCCCGTGGTGGATTTGGCGCCCCAGGCCAGCATGGCTTCCAGGTCTTCGATGGTGCGGTAGACGAAGCAGCCGTCGCGCTCCTTGCCCGGCAGCGGCGGCACGAAGGGCGTGGAGCCGGTGGCGAACACCAGTTTGTCGTAGATCAAGACCTCCCCCGTGCTGGCCGTGACGGTTTTTGCCGCGCGGTCGATGGATACGGCGCGCGCATTGAGCTTCAGCACCAGGTTGTCCTTGTCGAAGAAGCCGGGCGCCACCAGCGACAGGTCTGCCGCCGATTTGCCGCTGAAAAATTCGGACAGGTGCACCCTGTCGTAGGCGGGACGCGGCTCTTCGCACAGCACGGTGACGCGCAGGCGCGTATTGTGTTCCAGTGCCAGGCGTTCGAGGAATTTATGCCCGACCATGCCATGGCCGAGGACGACGATGTTCAAGGGGTGGTGCATTGCTGTCTCCTCAGGCCGCAGCCATGTTCGGTTCGGCCGCTTCGCGGGTAAAGCGCACGGCAATGGCGCACAGAGCCGAGATCACCACCAGCGCGCTCAAGATGATCAGGGTCTGGCGGATGTCGCCCGTGCCCTTCATCAAAAAGCCGGCCGCCACGGCGCCCACATTGCCGCCCGCGCCGATGATGCCGGCCACGCCGCCCAGGGCGCGGCTGTCGATGAAGGGCACCAGCGCATAGGTGGCGCCGCACGCCATGTGGGTGAACAGGCCGAAGACCAGCATGGCGATGACGGCATACGTGACGCTGTCGACTTTCGCAAACCACAGCAAGCCCACGCCTTCGCCGATCATCAGCATGAACAGCAGGGTCACGCGGCTGTTCAGGTTGCCGCGCAGGGCCAGCTTGTCGGACAGCCAGCCGCCGAGGGCGCGGGCGAACAGGGCCAGCAAGCCGAAGCTGCCGGCAGCCAGGCCGGCGGACTTGAGCGACAGGCCGAAATGGTCGACGTAGTACACGGCGGCGATATTGTGGATGAAAATCTCGATGCCGAAGCAGGCTCCGTAGGTGACGAACAGCAGCCACACGCGATAGTTGCTGCTGGCGGCCTTGAAGCTGTCCCAGCCCCCCTTCTTGCCACCCTCGATAGGCACGCCAGCCTTGCGCAAGTCCGCGTAATTGCCTTCCGGGCAATCCTGCGTATAGCGCCAGTACAGCGCGGCCATGATCAGCATCAGCACGCCCGGCACCAGCAGGGCCACGCGCCAGCCCATCGATTCGGACACGCCCAGCATCAGCACGGCGCCCAGCAGCAGCGGCATCAGCGCCTGCGCCGCGCCGCCGCCCGCATTGCCCCAGCCGGCGGCGGCCGCATTCGCCGTGCCGACGACTCTGGGGGCGAACATCACGGAGGTGTGATATTGCGTAATGACAAAGCTGGCGCCCACGGCGCCGATGCCCAGGCGGAAGAACAGGAAACTTTCATAGCTTTGCGACGCGGCCACGCCCAGCACGGGAATGGCGCCCAGCAGCAGCAAGCCCGTGTAAGTCTTGCGGGGGCCGTAGCGGTCGCACAAGGGGCCGACGAGCAGGCGCACGAGGATGGTGATGGCGACGGCCGCGATATTGATATTCGCCACTTGCGCCAGCGACAGGCCGAACTCGCCCTTGATGACAGGCATCAAGGGGGCGCAGGCGAACCAGGCGAAGAAACACACGAAAAATGCCATCCACGTCAGGTGGAATGCGCGCATGGGCGGCGTGGCGAGGGAGAAGAGCGCGATGCGCGTTGCTTTTTGGCTGGCCATGATTGGTTCCCGAAATATCCCGTTGATAAAACAAAACGGCGCCCGCCCCCGCCGATGAAAAATCAGCCTGGGCGGACGCCGTTGTCCATGTGGTCCGTCGTTGGACCGTTGTGCGTTTATTCAGGGGATCGCCGTTGATCCGTCTCTCCTGTTTAGCAAGCGCCGTGCCAGCTTGCGGCACGGGCTGGCACGACTATCCGCATGCCATTTGCGCCAGATCATGTCACCTGACGGTGCAGGCACGCCACTTCCTGGTGCACGCGGGGAACTGGCGCAGCGAGCGGCTTGTCTAAATACCATTGGCAAGACGAAGCGGGAGGAGCGGGTGAGCGATCGCGTGCACAATCCGGTGGGTGGTACGGTGAGCAGTCCTGTGGGTGGTCCTGTGGGTGGTACGGTGAGCAGTCCTGTGGGTGGTCCGGTGGGTGGTCCTGTGGGTGGTCGTGTGGGTGGTCCGGTGGGTGGTCCAGTGGGTGGTCCAGTGGGTGGTCCTGTGCGTAATCCGGTAATTAGTCCGGCGATTAATCGAACGATTAATGGAACGAGTGATCGAACGATTAATCGGGCGAGTGATCGAATGAGTAATCGGGCGAGTAATCGGGCAAGCAATCAGGCGAGCATTCAGCTGAGCAATCATCTGAGCAGTCAGCCGAGCAACGGGGCCGGCAACCTACCTTGGCGGCCACGTTGGCGCCAAGGCAGATGGATGGCGTGCGCGTGCATCGGCGCCGTGCTGCTGGCCTGGAGCAGCAGCACGGCGGCGCAAGCCGGTGCCGAGCCGAAGGAGCACAGCGAACTCGATGCCACTGTGCAAGCACCGTTCCGCGCCGCGCCCGCCCAGCGCGGCACGCAGGCGCGCACGTTTGTCGTGCGCCTCGCCTATCCGGACGGCGGCCGCCCGCATGCGGTGCGCTGGAGCTTGACCTTGTCCGGTCCCGGCCCGCAAGGGACCGTGCTGCGGCGCTGGTCGGGCATGGAACAGGTGGGCGAGGTGGGCGCCGGCGGCGCCAGTGAACGCAGCATCCGCCTGCCGTGGGATGGCCGCGCCGACGCCGATGCGCGCACACGCCGCGCGCAGGCGGCGGACGGCCTGTACCAGCTGCGCCTGCTGGCCGTGGCCGATGCGGGCACGCCGCAGGAAGCGCAGGCAGAGCAGCAATGGCCAATCCAGGTACAGCGGGGGCGCAGCGCCGGCCCCCGCCTTCCCGCCTTCCAGGCCGGCGTGCAGCAATTGCCCAGCCTTGACGGCCAGGTCGACTACCGCATCGTCTACGCCAACCTGCACAGCCAGACGCGCCACAGCGACGGCGGCGCGGCGCTCGACGCCTGCCGTGGCGCGCAGGAACCGCAAACGGCGCCCTTCGGCCCCATCGATGCCTACAAATATGCGCAGGACCATGGACTCGACGCCTTGCTGACGTCCGAGCACAACCATATGTATGACGGTTCGGATGGCACGAATGCAGCGGCCACCCCTGCCGAGGCAAAAGCCCTGTACCAAACGGGCCTGGCCGAAGCGGCCGCCTACACGGCCGCCCATCCCGGCTTCCTGGCCCTGTATGGCATGGAATGGGGCGTCATCAACAAGGGCGGCCACCTGAACATCTTCAACAGCGAGCAGTTGCTGGGCTGGGAAAAGAACGGGCGCGGCGAACTGCTGGCCGATATCGAGACGCCGAAAGGCGATTACGCCGCCCTGTATGCGCTGATGCGCGAACGGGGCTGGATCGGGCAATTCAACCATCCCGCCTATGCGGGCCAGTTTCTCGTCGGCGGCCAGCCGCTGGGCTATACGGCAGATGGCGATGCGGCCATGGTCTTGTGCGAAGTGATGAACACGTCCGCCTTTTCCACCAATGACAAGGAAACGGAAACGCGGCGCAGCAATTACGAGGCGGCCTGCAACCGGGCCCTGGCGGCCGGCTACCATGTGGCCTTCAGCAGCAACCAGGACAACCACTGCGCCAACTGGGGCGCGTCCTACGGCAACCGCACGGCCGTGCTGGTGGGCAGCCCGGCCGCGGGCATGCCCGTTTCACGCGACAGCTTCCTCGCAGCGCTGCGCGCGCGCCGCGTGTTTGCCACCATGGACAAGCATGCGCAGCTGCTGTTCACGGCCAATGGCAAGCTGATGGGCGAACGCTTCGACAACCAGGGGCCGCTGCACCTGGCCACCCATTTCAGCAACAGCGCGGGGCGGCAAGCGGCCGCCGTCGCCATCTTCCACGGCGTGCCGGGAGGCAACGGTTCCGTCACGGCCCTGTCGGACCAGGCCGAGTTCACCGTCACGCCCGCGCCCGGCGCCCATTTCTATTATGCGCGGCTGACGCAGGACGACGGCAACCTCGTCTGGTCGGCGCCCGTGTGGGTCAATCAGCTGCCATAGCACGCCAAAGCTGCGTACGCTAGCGAACTGACGGGACGGCGCAACCGTGTTCCAATGGACTATCGGCCTGGAAATATGTTTCGGCCATCGTCCAAGAAGAAAGCACCCCATGAACAAGAACATCGTCTTTTCCGCCATGCTTGCCGCCTTGCTGGCCAGTGGCGCCTCGGCTTTTGCCCAGGATCGCCATCAGCAGAACGACCGCATGGCGCAGCAACACGACGAGCGCAACGACCGCGGTGAGCACCGCAACGACAAGCAGAACGACGATCACCGCGGCGACGACCATGGCCGCCCGCAGAATGGCCACGCACAGCCAGGCAACCGTGGCGTCGGTCCACGGCACGACTTGCACAAGGGCAATCGCCTGCCGGCCGCATACCGCAGCAAGCAGCATGTCGTCAATGACTGGCGCGCCCGCCGCCTCAGCCCGCCGCCACGCGGCCACCAATGGGTGAAGGTCGACAATGACTACGTGCTGATGGCGGCCGCGACGGGCTTGATCGCGCAAATCATCCTGGGCAATTAAACCTGGCGCATGCCGCCCCGCACCACGGGCGCATGCAGGGCCATCAAGTCAGCGACCCAGTCGATGAAGACGCGCAGCTTCTTGCTCACATGGCGGTTGGGCGGATACGCCAGGTACAAGGGCATCGGCGCCATCTGCCATGCCTCGAACAGGGGAAGCAAGGCCCCTGCCGCCACGTGGGGCCTGGCCATGTAGTCGGGCAGCCACAGCACGCCCAGCCCCGCCAGCCCTGCCGCCAGATAAGCGTTGCCGTCATCGATGGACAGGATATGCTGGCCTTCGACCGTCACCCGCGCGCCGCCCTGCTGCATCACGGCGGGAAAGCTGCCGTCGCGTCCCCAGCGAAAACGCACGATGCGGTGCTGCGCCTCCTGCAGCTGCTGCGGATGGCTGGGCGTGCCCGCGCGCGCCAGGTAGCCGGGCGCCGCATACACGGCCAGCTGCAAGTCGCCGATATGGCGCGCCACCAGCGACTGGTCGCGCACTTCGCCGCCACGGATGACGCAATCGACTTTGTCGCCGATCACGTCGGCCATGCGGTCGCTGGCGCCCATGTCCAGCTGGATGTCAGGATAGCGGGCGGAAAACTGCGGCAGCGCCGGCACCAGCAGCATGCTGGCAAGCGGACTAGGCACGTCTACCCGCAACTGGCCACGCGGCAGCGCCGCGGCACCGGGCAAGCTCGTTTCAATCTCGTCCAGGGTGGCCAGCACGGGCACGATGCGCTCGTAATACGCGGCGCTGTCGGCCGTGACGTTGACCTTGCGCGTCGTACGGTTCAGCAATTTCAGGCGCAGCCGGGCTTCCAGCTGCTGCACCAGCTGCGTCACGCTGGTACGGCTCATGTGCATGCTCTGGGCCGCCCGCGTAAAACTGCCCGTTTCCACCACCCGCACGAACACGCGCATCGCATCGAGCTTGTCCATCGTCACCTCCGCTACTTGATTGTTTGGATTATACAAACAGTCTTGGGGTGACTTGCCTGTTTATCTGCACTGTTTTCATGGCTACAGTGTTCACCAGCCAGCCCGCGCGGCTGCGAATCGACGCGATCAACCCAGGAGCAATGCAATGAACCATATCCATACCAGCAAACGCGACGTGGTATTTCCCCCCGGGCGCCAGGCCCTGTATGACAAGAACCGCTATTCGCCCGCCGTGCGGGCCGATGGCTTGCTGTTCGTTTCAGGCCAGGTGGGCAGCCGCGCCGACGGCTCGCCGGAACCGGAACTGGAAGCGCAGGTCCGGCTGGCCTTCGACAACCTGAACGCCATCCTGCACGCCGCCCGCTGCACCTTCGACGACGTGGTCGACGTGACGGTGTTCATCGTCAATCCGGAAGCGAGCTTCCAGCGCATCTGGGATATCGTGCAAGCCGAGTACTGGGGCGCGGCGCCCTACCCCACCGTGACAGCCGTGGGCGTGACCTGGCTGTACGGATTCCAGTTCGAAATCAAGGTCGTGGCCAAGCTGCCTGACTAAAATGCATCCAGGCTGCGCCAGCGCCGCAGAATATACGGCCTGGCGCGGCATCGGCAAATATTATAGGAAATACATGCCAAGCCTTTACTGATATCCACGAGACACTGGTTCCCCCAAGCAATCCATGGCACCATGGCTGCGCCGTTTTGCTTGCAACACGGCTTCCACCCGGACCATCAAGGAACCTTATATGTCGTCATATCGCACCTTCGCCGGCAGCATGCTGCTGGGCCTGGCCGCAGCGGGCATTGCCCATGCGCAAGCTCCATCCCCCGCCGCCCCTGCCGATCCCCACCAGTGGCTGGAAGAAGTCCTCGGCGACAAGCCGCTGGCCTGGGTCAAGCAGCACAATGCCGTCACCGTCAAGGAACTGGAAAGCCAGCCCGGCTTCCCTGCCCTGCAGGCGCGCCTGAAAACCATCCTCAACTCGAAGGAACGCATTCCCTACGTCAGCAAGGAAGGCGAGTATTACTATAATTTCTGGCGCGACGCCCAGCACGTGCGCGGCATCTGGCGCCGCACCACGCTGGCGCAGTACCAGCTGGCCGAGCCAGCGTGGGAAACCGTGATCGACCTCGACCAGCTGGCCGCCGGCGAGAATGAAAACTGGGTCTGGGCCGGCGCATCCTGCCTGTATCCGAAGGGCGAACGCTGCCTCATTTCCCTGTCGCGCGGCGGCGGCGACGCCAAGGTGGTGCGCGAATACGACGTCGCCAAACGCGCCTTCGTCGAAGGCGGCTTCACCCTGCCCGAAGCGAAAGGCAGCGCCAGCTGGATCGACCAGGACACCCTGTTCGTCTCCACCGATTTCGGCCCCGGCTCGATGACCAGCTCCGGCTACCCGCGCATCATCAAGCAGTGGCAGCGCGGCACGCCGCTGCCGCAGGCGCAGACCGTGTATGAAGCCAAGGCCGACGACTTGAGCGCCGGCGCCTACAAGGACTTCACGCCCGGCCACGAACACCAGTTCATCGAGCGGCAGATCGATTTCTACAGCGGCGAAATGTTCCTGCGCGAGGGCGCCACGCTGACGAAGGTGCCAAAGCCGGACGACGCCACCGCCTTCACCGTGCGCGACCAGCTGATCATCACCCTGCGCTCGGACTGGAAAGTCAAGGGCAAGACTTACCCGCAAGGTGCCCTGCTGGCCACCGACTTCAAGGCCTTCATGCAGGGCAAGCAAGACCTGGAAGTGCTGTTCGCGCCCACCGCCACGTCGTCGCTGGACAACGTCACGCCGACGAAATCGGCCATCCTCGTGACCACCCTGGACAAGGTCAAGAACCGCCTGACGGAGCTGCGCCACGTGAACGGCAAGTGGCTGCGCCGCAGCGTCGACGCGCCGAAGCTGGGCACCCTGGCCGCCAGCGCGCTCGACCCGGTCGATTCGGACCAGTACTTCCTGACCGTGACCGTCTTCCTCAACCCCACCACCCTGTACCTGGCCACGGCGCAGAGCGACAAGCGCACGAAGATCAAGTCGCTGCCCGCTTTCTACGACGCCACGCCGTACAAGGTGGAGCAGTTCGAATCGACGTCGAAGGATGGCACCAAGGTGCCGTATTTCGCCATCATGAACAAGAAGACCAAGTTCGACGGCAGCAATCCCACCGTGCTGTATGGCTACGGCGGCTTTGAAGTGTCGCTGAAACCGAGCTACAGCGGTACCACCGGCGTGGCGTGGCTGGAAAAAGGCGGCGTGTACGTGCTGGCGAACATCCGCGGCGGCGGCGAATTCGGCCCGCGCTGGCACCAGGCGGCGCTGAAGGAAAACCGCCAGCGCGCGTATGACGACTTCATCTCCGTGGCGCAGGACTTGATCTCCCGCAAGATCACCAGCCCGCGCCACCTGGGCATCATGGGCGGCAGCAATGGCGGCCTGCTGACGGGCGCCGTGCTGGTGCAGCGTCCCGACCTGTTCAACGCCGTCGTCAGCCAGGTGCCGCTGCTCGACATGCGCCGCTATAACAAGCTGCTGGCGGGCGCCTCGTGGATGGGCGAGTATGGAGACCCGGACGTGCCGGAACAATGGGCCTACATCAGCAAGTACTCGCCGTACCACAACGTCTTCAAGGATAAAAAATATCCGCGCGTGCTGTTTACCACCTCGACGCGCGACGACCGGGTGCACCCCGGCCATGCGCGCAAGATGGTGGCCAAGATGGAAGAACAGGGCCACGACGTGCTGTACTGGGAAAACACGGAAGGCGGCCATGCGGGCGCCGCCAACAACGACCAGCAGGCGCTGATGTGGGCGCTGACCTACACTTTCCTGCAGGAGCAGCTGAAGTAAGGGGGGATATGCGGGAGGACGCGTTCCGCTGATCCGGCCTAGCCGACTGAAGCAAGGCTGGCCTGGCTGGCCAGCCACAACAAAAACGCCTGCGCCGGAGACTCCGGTACAGGCGTTTTATTTACATTGAACGCTTACTTTGCCTGCGCGCTGGGCCGCTCGGCGATGCGGTCGCGGTAAGCCTGCAGGTGCGCGAGGCCTTCCGCGCCCGGCTTGTATTTCATCAGGCCACGCGCAAACTCCAGCGCGCAAAAGGCCGTGATGTCGGCGATGGTGAAGCGTTCGCCGGCGATGTAGGGCTGGCCGGCCAGCAGCTGGTCCAGCCATTGCGCCGTCTCGCGCATCTTGGCGCCCTGCGCTGCGCCAAAGTCGGGAAATTGCGGGTTTTCCAGCGCCACCAGGGCCGGATGGCTGTGGCGGATGGCGTTGGCGATGCCCATGAACAGGTGCAGTTCCACGCGGCGGTCGGCCATTTCAATGAAGGCGCGCTCCTCGAATCCCTCGCCCATCAGGTTCGGCGCCGGCTGCAAGCCTTCCAGGTAGGTGCAGATGGCGCGCGTCTCGGCCAGCACGCGGCCGTCCGGCAATTCCAGCGCCGGCACGCGGCCCATGGGGTTCTTTTCCAGGAAGGCCGGGTCGCGATGCTGGCCCGCCATCAGGTCGAGCGCCACTTCCTCGATGCCGGTGATGCCCTTTTCGGCGATGAACATGGTGACGCGGCGCGGATTCGGCGTGCGGGGGCTGATGTACAGTTTCATGTGCTAGGTCTCGCTTTGTTATGGTGGTTGAAGATGCTGGTGGTTGAAGATGCTGGTGCTTGAAAATCAGGATGGCTGCCGGCCCGTTTCGACGATGGCGCGGGCGCTGGCGGCAAACGCGGCCGTGCTGGCCGCATCGGCGTCGCTGTCGATGGGCGACGGCGGTGTCAGAATGCCGCGCTGCGCCGCCGGGCGCGCGTAAATGGCGGCCAGCCAGCGCCGCAAATGCGGCAGGTCGTCGATGGCCACGCCCGACCATTTGTGCGTGCGCACCCAGGCCCAGTTGGCGATATCGGCGATGGAATAGTCGCCAGCCAGGTATTCGTGCTGCGCCAGGTGCGTGTCGAGCACGCGCAGCAGCCGCCGGCTTTCGCCCTGGTAGCGGTCGATGGCAGGCTGGATCTTTTCCGGGAAATAGCGGTAAAACACGTTCGCCTGTCCCATCATGGGGCCGACGCCGCCCATCTGGAACATCAGCCACTGCATCACGCGCGAGCGGCCCTTGGCATCGTGCGGCATCAGCCGGCCCGTCTTTTCCGCCAGGTAGACGAGGATGGCGCCCGACTCGAAGACGGCGAAATCGTCGTTCGCGCGGTCGACGATGGCCGGGATGCGGCCATTCGGGTTGATGGCCAGGAACCACGGTTCCTTTTGCCGGTGCTGCGACAGTTCCAGCGCGTGCACGGCGTACGGCAGCGCCAGCTCTTCCAGCGCGATGGAAACCTTGTGGCCATTTGGCGTGGCGGCCGTATACAGGTCAATCATGCATGCTCCCGGCGGATGATCAGGCGTCCATCATACCAGCGCACCGGCGCGGCGCGGCGCCCCTGGCGCGTTGACTTTGCCCCCGTTTCGCCTTAGATTGCTGGACGGGAACGCTGGCCGACAGCTCCAGCGAGGTCCCGCCACCGTCATCCGCGCCTGCGGCCTACCCGGCCAGCGGGCGTTTACTCCATGAATCCAGGGCATACCATGCATCGCACTCCGACTCCCCTTTTCCGCCGCAGCCAGCTGGCCGCCGCCGTCCTCGCATTGACCGCCATCGCCACTGCCGGCGCGAGCCATGCCGTCCACGCCGCCGCCAATGCCAGCTACCTCTCGGCCAGCCCCGCCGCCGGCACCACCACGCAGCTGCCGCGCGGCGTCACGCCCCTGCACTACATCGTGTCGATCACGCCGAACGCCGCCGCCGCCACCTTCAAGGGCGCAGTCGCCATCAAGGTGGCCATCGACAAGCCAACGGCCAGCATCACCTTCAATGCGCTGGACCTGGCCTTTGCCGCCGCCGCCATCGAAGGCGCGGGCGGCAGCAAGCAGGTCACGCGCAAGATCGACTTCGATGCGACCAGGCAGACGGCCACCGTGCATTTCGCCGAGCCGCTGGACAAGGGCGAGTACCTGCTGCGCATCGACTACAGCGGCAAGATCGGCACGCAGGCCACGGGCCTGTTCTCGCTCGACTACGACACGCCCGCAGGGCGCCAGCGCGCGCTGTACACGCAGTTCGAGAATTCGGACGCGCGCAGCATGCTGCCGTCGTGGGATGAACCGGACTACAAGGCCACCTTCGCGCTGGACGTGGTCGTGCCGAGCGGTCAGATGGCCGTCGGCAACATGCCCATCAGCAGCAGCGAAGAGCTGGGCAATGGCAAGAAACACGTGTATTTCGCCACCACGCCGCGCATGTCGACCTATCTGCTGTTCTTCGGCCTGGGCGACTTCGAGCGGGCGACCAAGATGGCCGGCGGCACGGAGATCGGCGTGATCACGAAAAAAGGCGCGCTGGCGCAAAGCCGCTTCGCGCTCGACGAGTCAGCCGCGCTGCTGCGCGAATACAACGATTATTTCGGCGTGCGCTACCCGCTGCCCAAGCTCGACAACATCGCCGCGCCGGGGCGCAGCCAGTTCTTCGGCGCCATGGAAAACTGGGGCGCCGTCTTCACCTTCGAATACGGCCTGCTGCTCGACCCGGCCATCTCGACCCAGGCGGACAAGGAAAACATCTACACCACGCTGTCGCATGAAATGGCGCACCAGTGGTTCGGCGACTTGGTCACCATGCGCTGGTGGGACGACCTGTGGCTCAACGAAGGCTTTGCCTCGTGGATGGAAGGGCGCACCACGCAGCGTTTGCACCCCGAATGGAACACGGCCCTGTCGAACGTGGCCGGGCGCGAATCGGCCATGGGCCAGGACGCGCTGCGCACCACGCACCCGGTGATCCAGCGCATCGACACCGTGGAGCAGGCCAGCCAGGCGTTTGACGGCATCACCTACCAGAAGGGCAAGGCGGTGATCGGCATGCTCGAAGCCTACGTGGGCGCCGACACGTGGCGCACGGCCGTGCGCAGCTACATGCGCAAGCACGCGTATGGCAATACCGTGTCCGATGATTTGTGGCGCGAAGTCGATGCGGCGGCCCGCAAGCCCGTCAGCGCCATCGCCCATGATTTCACCCTGCAGCCCGGCGTGCCCATGATCACGGTGGGCGACGCCGTGTGCCGCAAGGGCCGCACGCGCGTGACCCTGACGCAGGGGGAATTTTCCAAGGATCAAACGGATAAAAAACCGCTGGCGTGGCAAGTGCCCGTCATCGCCTCGACCGTCGGCAGTGCCAAACAGGCAAGGGTGCTGGTGAGCAATGGCAAGGCGACCTTGAACGTGCCCGGCTGCGGCGCCCTGCTGGTGAACGCGGGCCAGAGCGGCTACTACCGCACCCTGTACGCGCCAGCGGGCACGCGCGCGCTGGCCGGCAGCTTTGCCCGCCTGGCGCCCATCGACCAGCTGGGCCTGCTGGCCGACAGCCAGTCGCTGGGCCTGGCCGGCCTGCAGGCGCCGTCCGACTTCCTGGAACTGGTGAAAGCCACGCCGCTGTCGGCCGACCCGCAAGTGCTGGGCAAGGTGGCCGCCTCGCTCAACAGCCTGTATGAACAGTACGCCGGCGACCCTGTGCGCCAGCAGGCGTTTGGCCGCTACGCCATGGCGCGCCTGGCGCCGATGATGGCGCAAACGGGCTGGGAAGCGCGCGCCGGCGAAGCGTCCAGCGTGGCGACCCTGCGCGCCCAGCTCATTGCCATCCTCGGCGACATGGGCGAGCCTGGCGTGCTGGCCGAGGCGCGCCGCCGCCATGCGGCCAGCGAGCAAGACCCCGCCGCCATGCCGGCGCCGCTGCGCCGCGCCATCCTCGGCGTGGTGGCGCAGCATGCCGACAGCGCCACGTGGGAGCAACTGCACGCCAAGGCACAACAGGAAAAGACCCCGCTGATCAAGAACCAGCTGTACGACTTGCTGGCCTCCAGCGACAGCACCGAGCTGGCGCAGCGCGCGCTGGCCCTGGCGCTGACGGATGAACCGGGCGTGACCAACAGCCCCGCCATGATCGCGCGCGTGGCGCGCACGCATCCCGAACTGGCCTTCGATTTCGCGCTGGCGCACCTGGAGCAAGTCAATGCGCGCATCGACGCCAGTTCGCGCAGCCGCTACTTCCCGCGCCTGGCCGCCGGCTCGGCACAGCCGCAGATGATCGCCAAGCTGCAAGCCTACGCGCAAGCCAACCTGCCGGCGGGCGCGCGCGGTGACGCCGACAGCGCCGTGGCCGGCATCGCCTACCGCATCAAGCTGCGCGCCGAACGGCTGCCCGCCGTCGATGCGTGGCTGGCACGACAAGCGGGGTAAGCAGCGGGGTAGGCAGGGTTCACGGCGCCGCGGCGCCGGGCCCCGGCAAGTGAGCCGGCAAGGGAGCCGGCAAAGCGGACAGGCAAAAAAAAACCGGCTTCGCTAGTCGCGGCAGCCGGTTGAAACGCTGTTTCAGAGCGCAGGGATAAACTAGGAAAGCTGGTAAAAACAAGCACAGCGGAAATCGTGCCGGTCATTGAGGTGTCCGGCAACCTTGGGCCCGGGGTTTCCGTGCGCCATGTATCCACTATGCCAGCCCTTCCCTGCGGCAGGCTTAGGACTTCATTAAATCCCCGGCCGATTCCTGCCGCATGGCCGCTTTTCCTGCTCCCTGCCCTGCATTCATTGCTATCAAAACAAGTTTGACGTGTCTGGTGCCGATGGTTGAGCTCACCGGCTAAGCTGTTGAGTCATGCCTGCATCCTATCGCTCCCGGAGCGTAGTGATATGCGCAACGCATGCTGTGTGCCAACAAAAGCATCATAACAGCGGCATATGACGGGCTTATGACGCAGACTAAACTTCGGCGTTTTTCCCCTTCATTGTTCAGCCGCCGTGCTTAACGCGCGTGGAACTGGTGGCGCTGGCCCGCGCCGCGCACGGCGTCCACCAGTGCCAGCACGGCCGGAGAATTGTTGCGCGCAAATGCATAGAAGCGGGCATGGGGCAGCGGCGGCAAGCCTTCTTCCTGTCCCAGCGTGCGCAAGCCGTCGCGC
>CAUSDR010000056.1:0-19450 GCA_963530105.1 uncultured Janthinobacterium sp. | reverse complement strand
AGCTGAACCCGGCCCCGGCCGATCCGATGCAGGCGAAGATGATGCTGTTCATGCCACTGGCATTCTCGGTGATGTTCTTCTTCTTCCCGTCGGGCCTGGTACTTTACTGGGTCGTCAACAACGTCCTGTCGATCGGCCAGCAATGGGTGATCACCAAGAAATACGCGGTCGCCGCCAAGTAATTGCGGCCAGCGACCAGAAAGCCCGCCTTGCGCGGGCTTTTTTTTGACATCGTCGCCGATGGGGGCGATGCCAAGAAAGTGGGTTTTGCCGGTTTTCCACTGACCTCCCCCTTCATGTGCACCCGGTTTGCCGCTGAAAATAACGCGGCTCCTGCAGTCTTCCCCGAATAATCTACAATATCCCCATGAAACTTGACTCTTCCCCTATCGCCGCCATCGCCACCGCTCCCGGCCGCGGCGGCATCGGCGTGGTACGCGCCTCCGGCAAAAACCTCGCTCCCCTGATGACGGCCCTGTTCGGCGCGCAGCAGCTGAAAGCGCGCCATGCCACCTACCTGCCGTTTACGGAAGCCGACGGCGCCATCATCGACCAGGGCATCGCCATCCACTTCAAGGGCCCGCACTCGTACACGGGCGAGGACGTGCTGGAATTGCAAGGCCATGGCGGCCCCGTCGTGCTGCAGCTGCTGCTGGCGCGCGTGCTCGAAGCGGGCAAGGACAGTGGCCTGCGCCTGGCCGAGCCGGGCGAATTCACGCGCCGCGCCTTCCTGAATGACAAGCTGGACCTGGCGCAGGCGGAAGCCGTGGCCGACCTGATCGACGCTTCCACGGAAGCGGCGGCCAAGTCCGCCTCGCAATCGCTGTCGGGCGCGTTCTCCAACACCATCCACGCGCTGGTGGAACAGGTGACGGGACTGCGCATGCTGGTCGAAGCGACCCTGGATTTTCCCGAAGAAGAAATCGACTTCCTGGAAAAATCGAATGCGCGCGGCCAGTTGAAAGCCGTCATCGAAGCGCTGAATAAGGTGTTTGCCCAGGCGGCGCAGGGTGCGCTGCTGCGCGAAGGCCTCAACGTGGTGCTGGCGGGCCAGCCCAACGTGGGTAAATCGTCGCTGCTCAATGCGCTGGCGGGCGCCGACGTGGCGATTGTGACGCCGATCGCCGGCACCACGCGCGACAAGGTCAGCGAAACCATCCAGATCGAAGGCATTCCGCTCAACATCATCGACACGGCCGGCATCCGCAGCGCGGGCGACACCATCGACGCCGTCGAGCGCATCGGCATCGAGCGCACCTGGGGCGAAATCGGCAAGGCCGACGTCATCCTGCACCTACTTGACGCCGATCATGGCCCGACGCTGGCCGACGAAACCATCGTCGCCGCCTTCCCCGAAGGCGTGCCCGTGGTGCGCGTGTGGAACAAGATTGATCTGTCCGGCCACAAGCCCAGCGTGGATGCCTTGCCCGACGCCACCCACGTGTATCTGTCGGCGCATGAGCACATCGGCATCGACCTCTTGCGCGCCGAACTCTTGCGCATCGCCGGCTGGCAGCAGACGGGCGAATCGCTGTACCTGGCGCGCGAACGCCATTTGATCGCCTTGAAATCGGCCGGCAAGCACCTGAATATCGCCGCCGAGCACGCGGCGCAGGACGACCAGTCGCTGGACCTGTTCGCCGAGGAACTGCGCCTGGCGCAGGTGCAGCTGTCGAGCATCACGGGGGAATTCTCGCCCGACGACCTGCTGGGCGTGATCTTCAGCCGTTTCTGCATCGGCAAGTAAGGGGGCGCCTTGAAAATCCTGCTCGCTGGCATGCTGTGCTGTCTGCCCCTGCTGGCTTCGGCCGAGGAAAAACTGCCGCGCGACGTGGCGCAGTTCATTGAGCATGCGCAAATGTGCGAACATTTTGCGGGCGAGTGGGATGACAACGACAAGGCGCGGCAGCGCGAGATCACGCAAGCCGTCGAGCAATCGTGCGGCCAGGCGCAGAAGCAGTGGAAACGGCTGTCTGCCAAGTATGCTGGACAGCCGGCGCTGAAGAAACGCATCGCCGAGCATGCGAATGATGCCGTCAGGAGCTTTCGGAAATAAGCATCAGAGGTGTTTTTTGCCTACACCTCGAACGGCGAAAAGACCGGCGCTCGATCTGTTCGCCGAAGAGCTGCGCCTGGCGCAGGTGCAACTGTCGAGCGCCGCCGGCGAATTGTCGCCTGATGATTGATACGATGTGGTTTTCAGCCGGCTGTGTCTCCGCAAGCAAATGCATATTGATTGCGGAACAGCAATAGCTTGCCGTGTGACGATTTTATAGTCGGAATTCCCAAGCAGGAGTTCCTATGACATATCCTCATTCCCGCGTAGTGCCGTGATTGTTTTTTTTGCATTGACGCTTGTTTCTCCTATCGCGGTTTTGGCTGCCGTCCCATTGCAATTGACGATCGACACTGTGTTACCGCCTGATCCTGGTGCTGCTGGCAAACAAACGCTTGCTGGTATTGATCACAATGATAATGGCGTGCGCGATGATGTCGAGTTGTTTCTGCGGCGGCATTTTTCGCGAGATGCCCGGCTTCTGCGGGGCATGGCAAATGTTGCCATCAGCAACCAGGCGGCTATTCTGGCAACCACGCCCTGGGAATCGTCACATGCGCATTCGATGGCGATACGCAGCAGTGAATGCCTGGCTGGCCTTGGCGAGTTGGTTCCCGAGGATGCAAACAAGGTAGGTGAAGTGATGGCCTTGCTTGTCAATACACCCCAGCGCAAGGAAGCCATCCAGGCGCACGGTGCGCGTCTTGCCAATATGACTTTCGTCATGTGGCAAGAGGCAACGTGGGAGCCTTACTGCATGGAACGGGCCGATCTTGTGGGGCCGAGCGTGCCAACCCAGCCTCGCCGCGAATAGCGCCATTTGCTGCCATGCATTCCACGGGAGCGCCGTCTATTGAGCATGCTCATATCGCATCAACTTTAATGACGTAATCTTGCTGAGCGGCCTTGAAGTGCCGCTAGGAAAGGAAGCGCCATGGACAGCAAACAGCCGGATGTCGTGGAAGGCGGGGCGGAGGTGGTGGCGCGGCCATTGCCGGCCATGCCGGAATTGATCGCTTCCTTGCCGCCGAAGGGCGCATGTTGGTATTGCGACAAGCCGCTCGACGCCGTGCGCCGCTTTTGCGGCAAGAGCTGCGGCATGGCTTACGCGGAAGAGGCGCAGTACAACACGTGAGTGTGCGACTTAGCGGCGCCGCAGCAGTGCCGCCAGGGCGCCGTCGAAATCGAATTCGTGCGCCGCAGCCGCCACCTCCTGGTACACATTCACGCCCAGGCTGGCGGCGAGCAGGCTGGCCGAATTTTCCAGGATATCGATGGCCGCGCCGTCGCCTTCGCGCAAGTGGCTGGCCAGGCGCGCCAGCAGCAGCTGGATGGCGGGCGCGGCCGGGTCGGGCGCCACATCCTGCGCCGCCGTATGCGGTGCTTCCGGCGTGCCCAGCATGCTGCTGACGGCGCCCAGCAACTGATCCTGCGCCAGTTCCAGCTGCAGCATCTGCTGGGCCAGGTCGGGCGCCTGCGCGCGCAGGGCCGATTCCAGCGTTGCCGACAGATGGTGCACATGGCGCGCGCCGATCATGCCGGCGGCACCTTTCAGGGTATGCGCCTTCAGGCGCGCGGAAGCATAATTGCCGGCGTCAAACTCGGTGCGGATCTGACACGGCGTGGTGCCGTGGTCGTGCAGGAAGCGGCGCAGGATTTTCAGGTACAGCAGGCGGTCGCCCATGATGCGGCCCAGTCCGTTCTCGACATCGAGAATACGGACCATGTCGGAGGCTGCGAGGGCAGCCTCATCATCGCAAGTGGCGTGTGGTTTCATCATGCCTGAGTGCCCAGGGCCAAAACTTGTCAATTGCCGTAAAGCAGGAATTACTATTTTACATGCAGTCGTGCCCGATGCTGCGCCCGCTTGGCAGGGCGGTTCCGCCTAGCGCGTGGTGAATGACCAGGTGCGCGTGGCGTCCGTGCTGTTGACTTTGCCAATGAAACTCACGTCATAGGTAGTGTTCGCCAGCAGGGGGGACAGCGGGATGATGGCGGCCACCGAACGCGAGGTATTGACGGGATCCGTGCTCTTGGTGAGCAGCCGTACCGTCAGGTCCGTGCCGGCGCCGCGCTGGCGCACGGTGAAGGCAGTCACGCTGAGGGTGGCATCGAAATTCGCATGGACGCTGATGGGATAGCCGACCACGTCCTGGTTGGGCACGGGATCGGGTTCTTCTTCGTTGCTGGAGAAGCTGCTGGCCACCTTGGCCTGGCCGTTGAACGGGTAGGTGATGATCTGTCCGGTGGGCAGGCCGGCGCCGTAGCGGCTATTGCCGGCCAGGTCGGTGGTGAAGTAGGCGTAGCCGCTGTTATTGACGGCCGCACCGGCGCCGCCTTCCTTGAACAGCGGTTCAAAGATGACGAAGCGGTGATAGATGGCCGTGATCAGGTTTTCCGCCATGTAGAAGCCGGAGTTGGTGGCCACGCCGGCGATGACCTCGCCCCAGACGGAAGTGATGGCATAGCCTGACTTGGTGATGCGGTCGTAGGGCGAGACGCCCGTAAACCCCGCCTTGCCCACGACTTGCTCGTGCGCCACCAAATTATTGGTGTTCAGGTACGAGGTGTGGCCCTGGGCCGCGCTGTCGATCAGGCTGTTGCGCGCCAGCGGCGACAGGCCGACCTGGCTGCGCCGGTAATTGATCCAGTTGAAGCCATCCGTGGCGATATTGTTGCTGAGGACGGGAGCGCCCGGTTCCTGGGTCAGCTGGCCGGCCGGCGTCGAGGTGTTTTGAGCGCCATTGCTGCCGCTGTCGCTGCCGCCACCGCCGCAAGCGCTCAGCAGTGCTGCGGTCAGGAGGGCGGGGATACACTGTTTCCAACGCGGTGACGAAGCAATCAAGCTGACTCCTGTATAAGTAGGGTGGGGGCCGCCATGACGCCCTGGAATCGATTCTAAGGCATTTTTATAGGCTATAGAGCATCATCGAAAAGATAAGTCGCTGGCATGTGCGCGGACGGTGCCGCGGCGGTACAGGGTAGAATGGGCATCGTGCACCGTGCGCCGCCGCGCTGTTTTATTCCCGCTACCTTGATTGCCGATAATTTGAACACATTGCCCAAGTCGCGCCTGCAGCGCGCCAAATACGCCCTGCCCAGCATGGTGACGTTAATGTCGATCGCCTGCGGCTTTGCCAGCATCGTCATTGCCGTCGATAACGCCACCGTCGGCGACGCCGACGCGTACCGTCTGGCCGCCGCGCTGCTGGTACTGGCCGGCGTGTTTGACGCGCTCGACGGCTATGTGGCGCGCCTGACGGGCACCAGCTCGCAATTTGGCGTGCAGCTCGACTCCATCGCCGACGTGATGAACTTCGGCTGCGCGCCGGCGGTATTGCTATATTGCTATGGATTCGTGCAGATGGGCGTGCACGACCCGCTGCTGCTGCGCTTTGGCGGCATGGCCAGCTTCTTTTTTGTCGCTTGCGGCGCCATGCGCCTGGCGCGCTTCAATGTGAACGTGGGGCGCACCGATCCCCTGTATTTTGTCGGCATGCCCATCACGGCCGGTGCCGCCTGCGTGGCGGCCGTGGTGGTGGCCTGGCCGGCGCCCATCGATTCCATGCTGCACAGCTACCTGCTGATGCTGCTGCTGGTGGGCGTGGGCAGCCTGATGGTCTCGACCCTGCGTTTCCCCAGCTCCAAGCAAAAGAAAAGCCTGGCCGCGCTGCTGGTGCTGATCGTCGCCATCGCCCTGCTGGTGTGGCTGAAAACCAGCTTCTTCGCCCTCTTCTTTGCCGTCTACATCGGCGCCACCCTGCTGCTCAACCTGGCGTGGTACCTGGGCTGGCGCGGTATTGCGCTGCCTCAAGTATTCAACGATCCGGACGAAATGGATTAACGGCTACGCCACCTCGTGCCCGCGCGCGGCGCGCAGGATGGCGAACCAGTCACTGCGGCTGAGCGTGAATTGCGTGCCTTCCACGGCCACGCCGACGGCTTCGATGCGGCCCGTGCCCGTCAGCGGCAGAGGGCGGCAAGGCAGTTGCATGATCCAGGCAAACACGACGCTGGCAAACGGGCGCTGCAGCTGGTCGGCGATCTGCTTGATGACATTGCGCAAGTTCTCCACGTTCGCATCGCCGCCCTGGAACAGCCGGCCGCCCGCCAGCGGCGACCAGATCATCGGCGCCACCGCCACGTCCTGCAAGCCGTCGAAGGTTTCATCGAACAGCGGCGCCACGTGCAGCGGCGAAAACTCCACCTGGTTCGTCACCAGCGGGAAACGCCGGTGCAGGCATTCGAACTGGTGGCGGCTGAAGTTCGACACGCCAAAGTGCAGCACCTTGCCCGCCTGCCGCAAGCGGGTAAACGCGGCGGCGATTTCGTCGAAATCCATCAGCGGATCGGGGCGGTGGATCAGCAGCAGGTCCAGGCGGTCCGTCTGCAGCTGGCGCAGGCTGTGCTCCACGGAACTGGTGATGTGCGCCGCGCTCGTGTCGTAATGCTGGATGGCATGGCCGGGACGGTGCGGCGACAGCAGCTTGATGCCGCACTTGCTGACCAGCTCCATCTTGTCGCGCAAGCCCGGCTGCAGGGCCAGCGCTTCGCCAAACAGGCCTTCGGCGCTGTAATCGCCATAGATGTCGGCATGGTCGAAACTCGTCACGCCCAGCGCCAGGCATTGCTCGATGAAGGCCAGGCGCTGCTGCGCCGACATATTCCACTCGCCGATGCGCCACATGCCGGCGACGATGCGCGACAGTTCGGGACCGTCGCTGCTCAAACGGCTGCGCGGCGCTTGCAGGCTGGCGGGAAATACATGGCTCATGGGCTGGCTTTCTGGTGGTGGCGTGGATGGTCTCGCCACGATTATATCCAGTGCTAGAGCATGCTGCGGATAAAGCGGCAGCAACGTTCCTGCAAGGCCGCGTCGAGCTGGCCGCCCAGCTGCATCTGGTACACCAGCGCCGATTGCAGCATGAAGGCGAACAGGCGCAGGTCGAGGTCGGCGCGCACGCCGATATTCAGCAGGCGCTGCACCACCAGGGCGATCCAGGGGGCGACGATCTGTTCGCGAAAGCGCAGTTGCGCGGCGGGGTCGTTGTGGATCAGCACCAGCAAGTCGCAGGTGAAGCGGCCGTCCGCGTTCAGGTTGTCGAAGATGCGCGCGCAGATCGCCTCGATTTCCTGGCCTTCGGGCATGTCGAGCGCGCGCTGCAGCTTTTCCGCCGTGCGCTTGACGAGCGCGTCGAGCAGCATCTCCTCGCGCCGCGGCCAGCGCCGGTAGATCGTCTGGCGTCCCACGCCGGCCGCGTCGGCCACCATCTGTATCGTCACCGCATCGAGCCCATGCTGGCGCACCAGCATGACGATGGCTTCCAGCACGGCATCTTCCACGCCCGCCTTGCGCGGACGTCCACGCGGCGCTGCCGCATTTTTGATCATGTTGCACCTGTCTCTGAATGTTTCTTTTAATTATGGTACGATGCGCACCGTAAATGCAAAGCAACTGCTTGTCAATCATGTTGGTCAATTAACCAACAGGCTGACAGAGGGGCGCCGCGATATCCCAGTCTTTTCCACGTGAACTCTGCACTCTCCGCGGCGCTTGCCCGCATTTTCTTTCTGCTTCCACATCCATCACTGTGGCGGTTCGCGCCGCCTGAGGAAAACCTATGAAAACCATCGGGATTTCGCCGCATCGGCGTAATTTCTTGCGCAAGGCCGTCGGCGCCGCGCCTGCCGTGGCCTTGCTGGCCGGTGCCGGCGGCGGCCTGGCCATGGCGGTCTCCAAAGACCAGCCTGCCTACAAGCCTACTTTTTTCAACGCGACGGAATGGGCCACCCTGACGGCGCTGGTCGACCGCCTGATCCCCGCCGACGGCGAAGGGCCGGGCGCGCTGGAATCAGGCGCGCATGAATTCATCGACTTGCAGATGAACACGCCCTACGCGTATGGCGCGCTGTGGTACATGCAGGCACCGTTCGTGCCATCGGTCGAGCAGTTCGGCTACCAGTTCCACATGGCGCCGCGCGAGCTGTACCGCAGCGCCCTGGCGGGCGTGCATGCTGCCGTGCACAAGCAGTCCGGCAAGCCTTTCGTGCAGCTGAATGCGGCCGAGCGCGATGCCGTCATCACGCAATTGCAAAAGGGCACGCTGGATATCGGCGAAGTGCCGGCCAAGACCTTCTTCAACCAGCTGCTGCAAAACACGCGCGAAGGCTATTTCTGCGACCCGGTGCATGGCGGTAACAAGGACATGCTGGCCTGGAAGATGGTGGGATTCCCTGGCGCCCGCGCCGACTACATGGATTGGGTCGAGCAGTATGGCAAGAAATATCCATTGCCGCCCGTCTCGATCGCCTGACAACGTCCATGGCGGCGTTGCACTGCCTGCGGCAATGCGCCTTGCCCTGAACCTTTCAGTTATTCGTACCAGATCAAAGAAAAAGAAAAACCATCATGAGTGATATCAAACCCGATGTAAAAATGAAGCCTGTCGATGCCGTGATTGTCGGCTTCGGCTGGACCGGCGCCATCATGGCCAAGGAATTGACGGAAGCGGGCCTGAACGTGGTCGCGCTGGAACGCGGCGAGTACCGCGACACCTATCCCGACGGCGCCTACCCGAAGACCCTCGACGAGCTGACCTACATCCAGCGCACCAAGCTGTTCCAGGATATGTCGAAGAGCACGTTTACCTTCCGTCACAGCATCACGGGCGTGGCCGTGCCCTACCGCCAGATCGGCGCCTTCAAGCCGGGCACGGGCGTGGGCGGTGCCGGCCTGCACTGGTCGGGCATGCACTGGCGCGTCCTGCCGGAAGAGCTGCAAATCCGCAGCCATTACGAGCGCCGCTATGGCAAGAAATTCATCCCCGAAGGCATGACGATCCAGGACTTTGGCGTGACCTACGCCGAGCTGGAGCCGCACTTCGATTTCGTGGAAAAAGTCTTCGGCACCTCGGGCCAGGCCTATAAAGTCAACGGCATCGTCGTCGGCGACGGCAATGTGTTCGAGGGCGACCGCTCCGACAATTACGCGCTGGCGCCGCAAAAAGTGCCGTACACGGCGGAATTGTTCCGCCGCGCGGCCCAGTCCGTCGGCTACCACCCCTTCGTCAACGCCTCGTCGAACGCCTCCGGCCCGTACACGAACCCGTACGGCTGCCAGATGGGACCGTGCAACTTCTGCGGCTTCTGCTCCGGCTACGCCTGCTACAACTATTCCAAGGCTTCGCCCAACGTCAACATCATGCCGGCCCTGCGCATGGTGGCCAACTTTGAATTGCGCGCCAATTGCAACGTCGTGCGCATCAACCTCGACGGCAGCAAAAAACGCGCGACCGGCGTGACCTACATCAATGCGGACGGCAAGGCCGTCGAGCAGCCGGCCGACCTGGTGATCGCCAGCGCCTTTGCCTACAACAATGCGCACCTGTTCCTGCTGTCGGGCATCGGCAAGCCATATGACCCCGTCAGCAATGAAGGCGTGGTGGGGCGCAATATCGCCTACCAGATGATGTCCACCATCCAGACCTTCTTCAAGGAAGACACGAACACCAACCCCTTCATCGGCGCCGGCGGCACCGGTGTCGCGCTCGATGACTGGAATGGCGACAATTTCGACCATGGCCCGCTGGGCTTTGTCGGCGGTTCGCCCGCCTGGTGCAACCCGGCCGGCTCCAAGCCGATTTCCGGCATCGCCACGCCGGACGGCACGCCCGCCTGGGGTTCTGCCTGGAAAAAGGCCGTCAAGAAGAGCTACCTGAACACGGTCTCTTTCGATTGCCACGGCGCCAACATGACGTATCGCGACTGCTATGTCGACCTCGATCCGACCTACACGGACAAATATGGCCAGCAATTGCTGCGCTTTACCTTCGACTGGAAGGAAAACGACATCAAGATGAGCCGTTTCGTCACGGACAAGATGATGAAAGTGGCCGAGGCCATGAATCCGGAAGCGATCAAGGTATCCGTCAAGAACGTGGGCGACCATCTGGACTTGCGCAACTACCAGACCACGCACTGGGCGGGCGGCACGGCCATGGGCGCGGACCGCAAGACCAGCGTCGTCAATCGCTACCTGCAGAGCTGGGACGTGCACAACGTGTTTGCCGTCGGTTCCAGCGTGTTCCCCGTCGGCATCGGCTACAACCCGACGGGCCTGGCCTGCGCGCTGACCTACTGGTCGGCCAAGGCCATCCGCGAGCAATACCTGCAAGATCCCCGTCCCCTGGTCGCCTGATGAAGAACAAGAAGATGAACAACACATTCACCCATACCGTGGGCGCGCTGCTGCTGGCGCTCGCCGCCGGTACCCCCGGCACCGCCTGGTCCGCCGGCGCGGTTGCCACCGCCGCTACCCCGAACGCCCAGCTGATACGCCAGGGCGAATACCTGGCCCGCGCCGGCGACTGCATCGCCTGCCATACGGCCGGCACGAAAGGCCAGCCGTTCGCGGGCGGCCTGGGCATGGAAACGCCGATCGGCAAGGTGTATTCCACCAACATCACGCCAGACAAGAAGGCTGGCATCGGCGACTGGAGCTTTGCCGATTTCGACAAGCTGATGCGCACCGGCGTGACGAAACATGGCTATACCGTGTATCCGGCCATGCCGTATCCGTCGTACTCGCGCCTGAGCGAGGCGGACATGCAGGCGCTGTACGCCTATTTCATGTATGGCGTGAAGGCGGACCCGACGCCGAACAAGGCGGCCGACATTCCGTGGCCGCTGTCGATGCGTTTCCCGCTGACCATCTGGCGCTGGGCCTTCGCCCCC
The DNA here is from genome assembly GCA_963530105.1 of uncultured Janthinobacterium sp. GTDB lineage: Bacteria > Pseudomonadota > Gammaproteobacteria > Burkholderiales > Burkholderiaceae_D > Janthinobacterium. The sequence goes on along the minus strand of CAUSDR010000056.1, from coordinate 8,661 downwards.
ACGCCGCAGCCGTACAAGGCGCCGGCCACGGGTGACGCGCAATTGCTGCGCGGCGCCTACCTGGTGCAGGGCCTGGGCCACTGCGGCGCCTGCCACACGGCGCGCGGCGTGGGCATGCAGGAAAAATCGCTGACGGATGCGGGCAACACGACCTTCCTGGCGGGCGGCGGCGTGATCGACGGCTGGTCCGTGCCATCGCTGCGCAATGAGCATGGCGGCGGCCTGGCGCGCTGGAGCGCGGCGGAGATCGCCGAATTCCTGAAGACGGGCCGCAACAGCCATACGGCCTCGTTTGGCGCCATGAACGATGTCGTGGCCCATTCCATGCAGCACATGACGGATGGCGACTTGGCGGCCATGGCGAAATACCTGAAGTCGCTGCCGCCGTCGAATCCGGCCACGCCCGCCTTTGTCGCTGATGAAAAATTAGGCAAGCAGTTGTTCAGCGGTATCGTCAATTCCAAGGGCGCGCAGCTGTACCTGGACCGCTGCGCCGGCTGCCACCGTTCCGATGGCAAGGGCTACGACAAGGCTTTCCCTGCGCTGGCCGGCAATGCCGTGCTGCAGACGAACGACCCGACGTCGGCCATCAATATCGTGCTGTCGGGCGGTGCCGTGCCCGCCACGCGCACGGCGCCGTCGGCGCTGACGATGGCGCCGTATGCCGACATCTTCAATGATGAGCAGACTGCGCAAGTGGTGACCTTCATCCAGACCAGCTGGGGCAACCGCGGCACGCCCGTGACGGCGGCGCAAGTGGCCAAGGTGCGCAAGGTATCCGTGCCGGTCGAGCCATCGCAGACGGAAGCGAGCTTTGCCGCCGGCCGCCACGGCACCTTCCCGCCCGTGCCGCGCGCGCCGCACCTGAAGGATGCGCCACTGAAGTAATGTGACGTAGCGCAAGACGAAAAAAATGCCCGCAGCATCTGCGGGCATTTTTTATAGGGAATGCGAAAGACTTATTTCATCCACAGACGCATGGAATCCCAGGCGCGGCCGAAGATGGTGGCCTGGTTGATGGTTTCCAGTGCCACGACTGGCAGTTCCAGCAAGACCTTGTCGTCGACCATCATTTTCAGTTTGCCAACAGGTGCGTTCTCGGCCAGCGGGGCGACCAGCGGGTCCTTGCGTTCCAGCACGGGCTTCATCTTGGCAGCCGTGCCTTTTGGAACGGTGACCAGCACATCGCGGGCGAAACCGATTTTCACGGTGCCTTTCGAGCCTTTCCACACTTCCGGCGTGGCCACGGCCTGGCCTTTCGAGTACAGCTTGACCGTATCGAAGTTCTGGAAGCCCCAGTTCAGCAGCTTCTGGCTTTCCTGCGTCCGCGCCTGGTCGGAGGTGGTGCCCAGCACCACGGAGATGAGGCGGCGCTCGCCGGAACCGCCCGGGCGGCGGGCCGAAGCGATCATGCAATAGCCGGCCGCTTCCGTGTGGCCCGTCTTCATGCCGTCGACGGTTGGGTCCAGCCACAGCAGGCGGTTGCGGTTAGGCTGGGTAATCTTGTTGTACGTAAAGCTCTTGATGGAATCGATTTTGTAGAATTCCGGGTAATCGGCGATCACGCGCTGCGCCAGCACGGACAAATCTTGCGCCGTGGAATAGTTGTCCGGGCTAGGCAAGCCATGCGGATTGCCAAAACGCGTGTTTTTCAGACCCATGCGCTGGGCTTCGCGGTTCATCAGCACGACAAACGTGCCTTCATCGCCGGCAACGGCTTCGGCCAGCGCCACGGCGGCATCGTTACCCGATTGAATCATCAAGCCATGCAGCAAGTCGTCGATCGAGACGGGCGTGGCGGGGTCGATGAACATCTTCGAGCTGCTCGAATCGACTTTCCATGCGCGCACGGAGACATTCACTTTTTGATCCAGCGCCAGTTTCTTTTCGCGGATGGCGGCAAACGTCAGGTAAGCCGTCATGATCTTGGTCAACGATGCCGGTTCGATGCGCGCGTCCGGATCTTGCGAAGCAATGATCTGGCCACTGGTGGCGTCAAGCAGCAGCCAGGACTTGGCGGCGATGGTTGGTGCGGGAACGCTCTGGGCGAAGGCGGCGGAAAAGAAAAATACACTGGAGGCCAGTGCCGCTAAAAGTTTTTTCATGGAGGCTGGTCTGCGAGAAAAAGATGAAGGCTGAGGGCCATGCCGTTGCTACCTGCATGGCCGCGTGGGAAAAACGGATCAATTATAGCCGTGGAGGCGCTAGTAAGCCCACACTTCAATGATCATCTGCTGCGATTGCGGGTTTGTCACCGTGCCACAGCGCAATCACGAGGTTCTTGATGTGGTTGAGCTTGCGGTGGAAAAAGTGGTCGGCGCCAGGGATCACGATCACGGGGATGTCTTGCGGACGGGCCCAGTCGAAGACGGCGGACAGGGGAATGGTGTCGTCCAGTTCGCCGTGGATCAGGATGGTGTCGGCGGGAATGTCGGCCATGGCCCACTTGCCGGCCGCGCTGCCGATCAGCGCCAAGCGTTCGGCGGGCGTGCCGGCGGCCGCCAGGCGCTCCTGCAATTTCGATTGCACGAAGGTGCCGAACGAGAAACCGGAGAGCGCCACGGGCAAGCCCGGATACAGGCCGCGCATGTGTTCATACAGCAGTTGCATGTCATCCGTTTCGCCCGCGCCGTGGTCATGCACGCCTTCCGAGGCGCCGACGCCGCGGAAATTGATGCGCGCCACCACGTAGCCGAGGGCGACAAAGGCGCGCGCCAGGGTTTGCGTGACCTTGTTATCCATCGTGCCGCCGTACAGCGGATGCGGATGGGCAACGAGGGCGATGCCGCGCGGCGTGTCTGCCGGGAAATCGAGCAAGCCTTCCATGCTGCCTGCATGGCCGGCGAGGGTAAATTTTTCCGAATTTCTGTTCATGGTGCTCATACTGGTGGCGTAGGCTTAAATTAAGATTAAAGATGGGGCATGGCGCGCCTGACAAAACCGTCGCGGCGGCAGCGAGGCCCGGCCCCCCTGGTCTGTGAAGCGGAACCGTGCTGGAGCGCAGTGGGCAGCGGCGGCCGCGACCCGCGCGCGCAGCAGGTTTTGTTCAGCGTACTTAGATTTTCAGGCGTTCGACGACCTTGCCGCCCACCAGGTGCGTATCGATGATTTCATCGATATCGCTGGTGTCGACATAGGTGTACCAGGTCGCTTCCGGGTAGATCACCAGCAGCGGGCCTTCGTCGCAGCGGTCCAGGCAGCCGGCCTGGTTGATGCGGATCTTGCCCGCGCCATTCATGTCCAGCTCCTTGATGCGGCGCTTGCAATGCTTTTGCGCCGCTTCCGCGCCATGGTCGCCGCAGCTGTTGCGGCCATCTTCACGTTTATTCATGCAGAAAAAAACGTGGCGTTCAAAATACGGTGCGTCGCTCATGCGGCTCTCCTGCTGTTCAAGACATTAATGCGCCATGATAGCGCTTATGGATGGTCTTCGCGACGCTGTCGCTGCACATCATCCTGGCGGTTCAGGCGGTGTGATGGCAGGCACAGGAACCACAGGGCCATGAAGGGCCACAGCAAGGCCAAAAATTGCGCCGCGCCATTGAAGTTGAGGAACTTGCCTTGCACCCAGCCTTGCAAGGTCGACATGAAATACGGATTGATGGGCGTCGTGTTCACCATTACCAGGCTCATCAGCAAGGTGGCGGCCGCGATGCGGCGCTGCGCCACGTGGGGTGCGAACGCCAGGCCGCCCAGCATGATCAGGCCGATCAGGAAACCGCCCTGGGCACCGGGGGTGATCCAGACGAAGGCGTTTTGCGGCGAGAACAGCAGCGCGCTGGCCATCGAACGCACGATCAGTGCGGCGGCGATCAGGGTCAGCATCAGGATGGCGCGCGGCGCGGCGCGGCGTAGCAGGCACAGCAGGGTGAGGACGGCGCCCGTCATGCCGCAAGCCGTGATGATGGTTTCCGAGAGCCAGTATTGCTCAACCGTCAACACCACATCGGGCCGCAGGTAGGCGGCCAGGTCGATTTCCATGCCCATCAGGCTGGAAGCCCAGTCCGACAGGATGGGCAGCAGCTGGCCCAGGCCGAACAGGTAGCCTTGCGGGTAGATTTGCGCCAGCGGCCACAGCGCCACCAGCACCAGGCCCTGGCTGGCGTGCTGGGCAAACCAGCGCTGGCGCAGGCGCAGCAAGTGGCTCTGGTCGAGCAGCTTGCGCGCCGTCAAGGCACCGATGATGGCGCCGAGGCAGCAGCCGGCCGAATTCGTATAGAAGTCGAGGTTCGACGAGACACGGCTGGGCAGATAGGTTTGCACGGCTTCCATGCTGCCGGAAATCAACACGCCGCACAGGCTGGCGACGATGACGGCAAGGAAACCCGTGATTCTGGGGAACAGCGAATACACGATCAGCGCGCCCAGCGGAATGTAGCCGACGACGTTGATGCCGACGTCAAAGCCCGTCCAGTAGCGTGGCATGCGCGTGTTTTCCAGGAAGGTCAGCGGCGACAGGCCATTGCTGTGCCAGCCCGTAAACGGAAACCAGCTGGCATACACGATCAGGAAGACGTAGGCGAGCAGGGTCGCGCGCGACACGGGCGACGAGCGCACGGGCGGCAGCGGTGGCGCCGGATTCGGACTGGCGGGGGAAGCGGGTGCCGTCATTCTTTCGGGATGGTCAGCGTGCCCAGCCAGGTGAGCAGGTCGGCGGCGATGGCATCGGACGCCGCCGCCAGCGCTTGCGCGCCGCCTTGCGCATCGGCGCTGCTGGCCGGGCCGCTGCGGCTGAAGGTTTTCTGGTCGATCAGGCGATGGCCGCGGAACAGCGAGGCGCGCAGCGAGACATGGCCGCTGCTTTGCGTCTGCGTATCAAAATTTTGCGAGAAATCATCGACGTCGATGCGCAGCAGGGGAATGCCGGCGGCCGCGTCCGTGGTCGACAGCACTTTTATGCCGCTTTGCGCCACGCGCGTCTTCAGGCGTTGGCTCAGCAGTTGCAGCGGCGGCGTGTTCCAGCGGTTGTAGGCGTACGGCCGCGATTGCTGCGCATCGGCGTACAGCAAGCGGTAATACATGCGCTGGCTGTCCAGCCAGGATGGGCCATTCGCTTCGGCGATCACCAGCACGGGCACGCCTGGCGCGGCCGGCTGTACTGCCGCCGCCTGCGGCGCCGGCGGGCCAAAGTCGTAAAACGTGGGCAGGGGGCCGCGGCTGGCGCAGCCACCCAGCAGGAATGCCGTGGCCAGGGTCAGTGCGGTAACGTTGCGCGGGATATGCATGCGGTGTTCTCCTTATTTGCCCGGCGCCGAAAAACCGGGCTCGCCCGGGCCGGGCGGGATGTCTGGGGCGCCGAACAAGATGCTCTGCGGCTGTTCATTGAGCGTGCTCATGGTGGTTTTCAGCGCGCGCATCGAGGAACGCGCTTCGCCGCTCAGTTCTATTACCTGGGGCAAGACTTCCAGCGAGACGCCATTGGCCACCGTTTCCACCGAGCTGCCGACTTTGTCGACCGTGCCATTGACTTTGTCGAGCACGCCGCCGGGGGCCTGGATGTCGTTGCCCAGCTTTTTCCAGGTGGCCGTCAGGTCCGAGACATTCTTGCTGGCCGTACTGACGGCCGTCAAGGCTTGCCGCGTTTGTTCCGTCAGTTGCGGCAATTGCGTCAAGGTCGGCTCCAGCTGCTGCGGAATGGCGCCAAAGGCCTTGGCCGCCTTGCCCACTTCATTGAAGGCGCCCAGCATGGCCGCCTGGTTATCGGGGCTGAGCAGGTTATTCACCTTGTTGGTGATCTGCTCGGCCTGGTCGAGGATGCGCTTGCCGCGTTTTTCCAATTGGTCCAGCAAGCCCGCGCGCAGGGGGATCAGCGATGGCTTGTCCTTGCTGGTGCCCAGCAGTGTCGAGCCGACGTGCTCGTCGTCAAGCTGGATGTAGGCGATGCCCGTCACGCCCTGGTAGCCCAGCGCGGCAAAGGTGGTGTTGGTGACGGGGGTATCGGGCGCCACGCTGATGTGCACGAGGATCTGCCCCGCCTTTTGCGTATCGAAGTCGATGGCGTCGACCTTGCCCACTTCCAGGCCCCGGTAGCGCACGGTGGCCTGCGGATTGAGGCCCGGCACGGACAGGGTGGTGGCCAGCAGGTAGGGCACCCGTTCCACGCGGTCGCGGTTGAACCAGACGCCGAACAGGATGGCGGCCACCAGCAGGGTGAGGGTAAAGAATCCCGTCATCAGGGCATGTGATCTGTTTTCCATTACTTCTCCGCTTTCTTGTCTGTGCCGGCGGCGTCGCCAGGCTGTGCGGCGTTGTCTGCCGCCTGTTTCTCGTCCAGCACGGCCAGTGCGCGCTTGCCGCGGTCGCCGAGGAAAAATTGCTTGATGAACGGGTGATCGACCTCGATGACGTCGCGCGTGGGCCCGATGGCGATCACGTGCTTGGCCGCCAGCACGGCGATGCGCGTGGACAGGGCGAACAAGGTATCGAGGTCATGCGTGACCATGACGACCGTCAAGCCCAGTTCGCGGTGCAGCGACTGGATCAGGGCGACGAAGCTTTCCGACAGATCCGGATCCAGGCCCGCCGTGGGTTCGTCGAGGAATAATAGCTTTGGCTCCAGCGCCAGGGCGCGCGCCAGGGCCACGCGCTTGATCATGCCGCCGGACAAGTCCGACGGCATCTTCAGCGCATGTTCCGGGCCCAGGCCCACCATGTTCATTTTCAATAATACCGCGTCGTGGATCAGCGCTTCGGGCAGCACGCGCAATTCGCGCATGGGCTGCGCCACGTTGTCGAACACGGTCAGCGCGGAATACAGGGCGCCTTGCTGGAACAGCATGCCCCAGTGGTTGCGCAATTGCTGCAACTGGTCGGAACTTGCCTGGTTGATATCTTCGCCAAAGACCTTGACGCAGCCCCGCGCCGGATGTTCCAGGCCCAGCATCTGGCGCAGCAGCACCGTCTTGCCGGTGCCGGAGCCGCCGACGATGGAGAGGATTTCGCCCCGTTCGATTTCCAGGTTCAAGTCCTGGTGCACGACGGTGCGGCCGAACTTGGTCCACAGATTGGTGATTTCCACCACGGGCGCGCTGCCATGCAGGTTGAACTGGCCGTCCCGGCCCCCGCTCACCTTGCAGGCGATATCGGTGTTGTCCGCCATCAGTACCCCACTCCATTGAAGACGATGGCGAACACGGCGTCGGCCAGGATGACCACGGTGATGGCCGTGACGACGGCGGTGGTGGTGCCGCGCCCCAGGCTTTCCGTGTTGGCCTTGATGCGCAGGCCGAAATGGCAAGACACGAGCGCGATCAGCATGCCGAAGATGACGCCCTTGCCCAGGCCGATCATGTAGTTGGCCAGGGGCACGGCGTCAGGCAGCTTCTGGATGAAGTAGCGCGCCGACAGGTTCAATTCCACCTTGGCCGCCACCATGCCGCCGATCAGCGCGGCCGTGTCCGTCCAGATGACGAGCAGGGGCATGGAAATGGCCAGGGCCAGCACTTTCGGCATGATCAGGCGGAAACCGTGCGAAATGCCCATCACCAGCATGGCGTCGAGCTCTTCCGTGACGCGCATCACGCCCAGCTGCGCCGTGATGGACGAGCCGGAGCGGCCGGCCACGAGGATGGCAGCCAACAACGGCCCCAGTTCGCGGATGATGCTCATGCCCAGCAAGTTGACCAAATAAATGTCGCCGCCAAAGGCGCGCAGTTGCTGTGCGGATAAATATGACAGCACCACGCCGATCAAAAAGCCGACCAGGGCCGTGATGCCCAGCGCCTGGAAGCCCGCATGGAAGATATTGGCGGAAATTTCACGCCACGGGCCGCGCATGGGATGGCGCGCGAAGCGGCCGATATCCTGCGTCACCTGGCCCACGAGGGCGATAAACCCCTTCAAATGTTCGAAAAACAGCAGGATGGCCATGCCCAGCTGCATCACGGGCGTGAGGCGGTTGGCGCGCGAAGGCGGCGTTTCCAGTGGCCCCGTTTCTTCGATGCGCCGGAAAAACTCTTCCAGCGAAGGCGCCAGGGTCAGCTGCGCGGGGCGCTGCTTGCCCCACGCATTCCAGAACAGCTGGGCGCCGATATGGTCCATGCTGTCGATCTGCGACAGGTCCCATTGGGTGCTGGCATCGCCCTGCAGGGGCTTGAGCTGGGCATCGATGCCCTTGATCGCATTGTCATGCGCCAGGGCGTGCACCTGCCAGGTGCCGCTGGCGGTCACGATGGCACCCTGTTGGGAGCTGGGCTGGGAGAGGGTCAGTTTCGGCGATTGTACAGTCGGCATCATGTCAGTTTAAGGGAGAATGGCGCAGACCGCCACCGATGTTCGATCGCCGGCCCGTCAGGACGCCAGGTGGCGCGCCTGCCGCTGCGGCAGGGCGATGTCCGGACGCACCTTGGCGCTGCCAGTGCCCACTTCTGCCGGTTTGGCGTGCGCGGCTGCCTGCGCGCCGCCCGCATAGTCGCTGGCCACGAGGGCGCTGGCTTCAGCGGCGCTCATGCCGCGCGTCTGCAGCCATTGCGCCACCAGCTTGGCCAGGCGCTCCATGGCGATGCGGTGCGTGGCATCCGTATGGGCGTACAGCCAGTTCGAAAAATCCATGAAGTTTTCAAATGGCGATTCGCCCAGCATCCATTGCACCGTATTGGCGAAGCGGCCCGAGTTGGCCACCAGGTCCCAGTAGCGGGCGAAGCGCACGAGGCGCTGCATGCT
>CAUSDR010000055.1:0-19799 GCA_963530105.1 uncultured Janthinobacterium sp. | reverse complement strand
GCATAGGTGTTGCTGTAGCAGCGGTGGAACAGCTGCCAGTCGGCGTCCGTCGCATCGACGCCGCGCACCTGGCGCATGGCCACGCCAGCCTCCCGCACCTTGCGCCGCTCGGCGCGGATATTCTTGCGTTTCTTGTGTTCCAGGGTGGCGAGGAATTGCTCGAAATCCGCGTAGCCGGGATTGAGCCAGTGAAACTGCACGCCGCTGCGCAGCAGGTAGCCCGCTTGCGCCAGCTGGCGCGCCTCGCTTTCCGGCGGGAACAATACATGCGTCGACGACACTCCGGCCGCTTGCTGCTGCGCTTGCAGGAAGGCCAGCAGGGCGGCGCGCGCCTCGCCATCGCGGGCCAGCAGGCGCGCGCCGCTGACGGGCGTAAACGGGATCGCCGACAGCAGTTTCGGGTAATATTCAAGGCCATGTTGCTGATACGCATCGGCCCAGGCCCAGTCGAACACATACTCGCCATACGAGTGCAGCTTCACATACAGGGGCAGGGCGGCGGCCAGCACGTCGCCTTGCCACAGCGCCAGGAAATTCGGCTGCCAGCCCGTGTCCGCGCTGGCGCAGCCCGACTCGTGCAGCGCGTGCAGGAAAGCGTAGGAAAGGAAGGGATTGGCCTGCGCCTTGGTGTCCTGCTGGCGCGCCAGCAGGTCTGACCAGGCGGCTTCACCAATTTCAGCCAGGGTAGAGACGATAGCCGTGCGATAATTCATTGTTGTAGTGTGCATTCATCACTCTCGGGGCGCCACCATCGGCCTGTGCGCCACCGTCTTGTTTAATAAGCGAAATATCCATCATCATGACAGTCAAAGTCGCAATTGCTCAAATGAATAGTACGGTCGGCGATCTGGCCGGCAACCGTGCCAAGATCTTCGACCTTTCCCGCCGCGCCTTTGAAGCGGGCGCCGATATCGTGCTCACGCCGGAATTGTCGCTGGTCGGCTATCCACCCGAGGACCTGTTGCTGCGCAATGCATTCTACGCAAAAACGCAGGAAGCGTTTGCGGGGCTGGCGGCCGACCTGGCCCAGTTCAAGGATTTGCACGTGGTGGTGGGCCTGCCCCTGCAGGATGAGAAGGGCGTGCGCCACAATGCCGCCTCCGTGCTGCTGAACGGCGAAGTGCTGGGCACCTACCGCAAGCACGACTTGCCGAACACGACTGTATTCGATGAAAAGCGCTACTTTACGTCGTCCGACCAGGCTTTCGTGTTTGGCGTGAAAGGCGTGCGTTTCGGCATCAATATCTGCGAAGACACGTGGTTCGAGCACGCACCCATGCGCGCCCGCGCGGCCGGCGCGCAAGTGCTGCTGGTGCCGAACGGCTCGCCCTACCACATGAACAAGCAGCACTTGCGCTACGACACCATGCGCAAGAACGTCAGCGCGCAGGGCATGGCCCTTGTCTATGCCAACCTGGTGGGTGGCCAGGATGAACTGATTTTCGATGGCGATTCCTTCGTCATGGACGCGGCCGGCACCATTTGCGCCCAGCTGCGCCATTTCGAGGAAGACTTGCAGCTCGTCGAGTTCGACGGCGCCACGCCCGTGCCGCAGGCGCTGGCCGCGCCCTTGACCACCGAGGCGCAGGTGTACCAGGCGCTGGTGCTGGGCGTGCGCGACTATATCGGCAAGAACGGCTTCCCAGGCGTGCTGATCGGCATGTCGGGCGGCGTCGATTCCGCCCTGACCCTGGCCATCGCCGTCGATGCGCTGGGCGCCGACAAGGTGCGCGCCGTCATGATGCCGTCGCAATTCACGGCCGATATCTCGTGGATCGATTCGCGCGACATGGTAAAACGCCTCAATGTGCGCTACGATGAAATTCCGATCAAGCAAACCTTCGACGCCTTCCGCGCCACCCTGGCCGAGGAGTTCGCGGGCCTGGCGGAAGATGCGACGGAAGAAAATATCCAGGCGCGCATCCGCGGCACCCTGCTGATGGCCTTGTCGAACAAGCATGGCAGCATCGTCTTGACGACGGGCAACAAGAGCGAGATGGCCGTCGGTTATTGCACCCTGTACGGCGACATGGCGGGCGGCTTTGCCGTCATCAAGGATATCGCCAAGACGCTGGTGTACCGTTTGTGCGCCTACCGCAACAGCGTGTCGGACGTGATTCCCGAGCGCATCCTGACGCGCGGACCGTCGGCCGAACTGCGCGCCGACCAGCTGGACCAGGATTCCTTGCCGCCGTATGAAATACTCGACGGCATCATGCAGCTGTACATGGAAGAAAACCGGCCGATCGCCGAGATTATCGAGGCTGGCTACCCGCCGGCCGACGTGGCGAAAATCACCCGCCTGATCAAGATCAATGAATACAAGCGGCGCCAGTCGCCGGTGGGCATCCGTGTCACGCACCGTGGCTTTGGCCGCGACTGGCGTTACCCGATTACCTCCAAGTTTTACGAATAAGACGGGGAACCCCGCCAAACCTGTTGCGCAGCGCACTACCGGGCATCCGTTGCTCACCGTACTACAGTACGGCTCCGCTACTCAACCCGGTATTGAACTTGCTCGCTACGGTTTTGCAGGGGCCCGTCAAGCCAGTGGGTGAAGAATTGACGATTATCAATAAGGAGAAAGCCATGAAGCAGATTACAGCCATCATCAAACCATTCAAGCTCGATGAAGTACGCGAGGCCCTGGCCGATGTGAACGTGACGGGCTTGACCGTGACGGAAGTGAAGGGCTTTGGCCGCCAGAAGGGCCATACCGAGCTGTACCGTGGTGCCGAGTACGTGGTCGACTTCCTGCCGAAAGTCAAAGTGGAAGTGGTGGTCGATGACAGCGTGTCCGAACTGGTGGTCGACGCCATCATCAAGGCGGCCCGCACGGGCAAGATCGGCGACGGCAAGATCTTCGTGCGCGACGTGGAACAGGTGATACGCATCCGTACCGGCGAAACTGGGCCGGACGCCGTCTAGCACCAGCCATAAGCTACTGCGCGTCGTGCTTTGCGGCCTGCGATGCTCACCGTGCTTCAGCACGGTTGCGCTTCTTAGCCACAAATCGCTGCCGCTCGCTACGCTTCTGGCAGGCGCTATGTAGCTGTTCTTCAGCAGGCCGTAGGTCGGATTAGCGCCAGCGCGTAATCCGACAGGAGCCGCCCGGCATCTTGCCGGATTGCGCGTCCGCGCGGTTCAGCGCCCCAGCCGCATGTCGAATTTCCAGCAGATCAGGCGCAAAATGGTGATGCCGCTGGCGCTGGTCCACAGCGCAAAGTCGTGCTCGGCGCCGAAGTGCATCTGCAGCAGATAGGCCCAGCAGCCGAAGAAGGCGCAGATGGCGTAGGGTTTGCCGTCTCGAAACACCATCGGCACTTCGTTGCAGACGATGTCGCGCATCACGCCGCCGAAAATTCCCGTAATCACCCCCATCATCGAGGCAATGAAGATCGGCATGCCGGCGCGCATGGCTTCGGCCACGCCGGCGATGGCGAACATGCCCAGGCCGATGGCGTCGGCCACGACGATCAGGCGTTCCGAGACGATTTGCCGCAAGTGCTGGATCAGTGGCGCGGCCGTCAGGGCCAGCACGAAGATGAGAATGGCGTATTCCTGGTGCGACACCCAGAACAGGGGCCGCTTGTCGAGCAGGATGTCGCGCAGGGTGCCGCCGCCGAATGCCGTGATGAAGGCGACGACGAAGACGCCCACCAGGTCCATGCGCTTGCGGCGCGCCTCGATGAAACCGGAAAAGGCGCCCACCAGGATAGCGATGACCTCAATGATCTTGATCAGCGAGCCAGGCGGCAATTGGGGTGGCATCATGGGCGGAGCGCGAGGACAGGAAATAATTGTCACAGGTTAACATGACACGGCCCCGAATGGTGACAAACGGGGCCGTGTGCAGTGTGGAACGTGTGCTCAATTGTCTTCTTGCCGACAAGCTGGATTAGCGGACGGGCTGCAGCGCTGCCGAGAGCAGCACGACCAGGGCGCCATCGCCCCCTTCGGAGCGGCGCGCCTGGCAAAAGGCGATGACTTCCTCCTTTTGCACGAGCCAGCTGTGGACCATGGATTTCAACACCGGTTCCTGGCCTTTGGAGCCAAAACCCTTGCCGTGGATCACGCGCACGCAGCGCAGCTTGCGCCGCGTGGCCTGGTTCAAAAAGGCGCCGATGCCGTCGCGCGCCTCGTCGCGGCGCAAGCCGTGCAAGTCCAGCTCATCCTGGATGGGCCAGTGGCCCTTGCGCATTTTCTTCACCACGTCCGGCCCCACGCCCGGGCGGGCGTAGTTCAGGGCCGGATCGTTTTCCAGGTAATGGTCGACTTCGAACAAATCCGACAGCGATTCGCGCAGCACGGCCGCATCGTCCTCTTCCGGCGTCAGCTTGCGCGCCGGCTGCGCCGCAGCCATGTTGCCTGTCTTGGGCAGGCTGGGCACGTAGCGGTCAGACTCGGGCAGGCGCTTGACGCCGCCGATGCTGGCCTTGAAGAGATTGCTTTCCACGGCCTGCACCTTGGCTTGCTGTACGCGTGCGGCCTGTTCGGCTGCGCGCGCATCGGCCTGCTCCTTGAGCTGCTTGCTGACCGCTTTCAGGTCGGCAAAATCTTTCATCGACGCCATGCGGCGATTACTCCTGGCCTTCCAGGTAGCGCTGGGCGTCCAGTGCTGCCATGCAACCCGTACCGGCGCTGGTGATGGCCTGGCGGTAGATATGGTCTTGCACGTCGCCGGCGGCGAACACGCCCGGCGCGCTGGTGGCCGTGGCCATGCCTTCCAGGCCCGTCTTGGTCTTGATGTAGCCGTTGTGCATGTCCAGCTGGCCTTCGAAGATGCCCGTGTTCGGCTTGTGGCCGATGGCGATGAAGACGCCGTGCACGCTCAATGCTTCCACCTTGCCATCGATGGTCGACTTGATGTTCAGGCCCGTCACGCCGCCTTCATTGCCCGTCACTTCGTCGAGGGTGTGGTTATATTTCAACACGATCTTGCCTTCGGCAACCTTGGCGTTCAGGCGGTCGATCAAGATCGCTTCGGCGCGGAACTTGTCGCGGCGGTGGATCAGGGTGACTTTATTGGCGATGTTCGACAGGTACAGCGCTTCCTCGACGGCCGTATTGCCGCCGCCGACGACTGCCACTTCCTGGTTACGGTAGAAGAAGCCATCGCAGGTGGCGCAGGCGGACACGCCCTTGCCCATGAATTCCGCTTCCGATGGCAGGCCCAGGTATTGCGCGGACGCGCCCGTGGCGATGATCAGCGTGTCGCACGTGTATTCGTGGCTGTCGCCCTTCAGGCGGATCGGCTTTTCATTCAGGAAGGTGGTGTGGATGTGGTCAAACACGATTTCTGTATTGAAACGCTCGGCATGTTGCAGCAGGCGCTGCATCAGGTCCGGGCCTTGCACGCCCATCGGGTCGCCGGGCCAGTTTTCCACGTCGGTGGTGGTCATCAGCTGGCCGCCTTGTTCCACGCCGGTCACCAGCATCGGGTTCAGGTTGGCGCGCGCGGCGTAGACGGCGGCGCTATAACCGGCGGGGCCGGAACCAAGAATCAAGACGCGGGCGTGTTTGGTAGTAGTCATGGGAGCTTCTCTATGAGTGTGGTCTATCCGAATTGGGGGCATACGCGCGAAGAACAAGGGCGTATTGCGCTTGCGCAAGCAATCCCGGATTATAGACCAAGCCGCCTGAGGCGACGAATCGTGGGGCCATCTATGACATATATGGCTTAGAATACATCCTTATTATGGGAAATTCCCTTCCAGAAACATTTATCACCTTGCAGCGCTTCCCAGAATGACTAAACCAGCCCAGGCCAATCAAAATAGCTACACCCGTAAACCGGTCGAACGCCGGCCCTTGCCCAACCGGCTGGTACGGCTGCTGTCGGAGGCGCGCTGGTTCGCGCTGGCCGCGTTTGCCCTGTATTTCGTACTGATCCTGGCCAGCTTCAACAAGCTCGATCCGGGCTGGTCGCACGCCACCAACGTCGACAAGGTGGCCAACCTGGGCGGCAAGCTGGGTGCGACCTTCTCCGATCTGTTGCTGTATATCTTCGGTTTTTCCGCCTGGTGGTGGTGCGTGTGGCTGCTGCGCACCGTGTGGAATGGCTATCGCCGCCTGAGTAAGCGCTTCCTGCTGGAAGAAGAGGAAACGGAGCGCGAGCACCACGTCGAGATGCTGATCCGCATCGTCGGCTTCTCCATCATGCTGATCGGCAGCATGGGCCTCGAATACCTGCGCATGGCGAAAAGCCTGCACGTGCAGCTGCCGCGCGACCCTGGCGGCGTGCTGGGCCAGCTGGTGGGGCACTCGGCCCACGTCGCCTTCGGCTTCACGGGCGCCACCTTGTTGCTGTTGCTGCTGTTCGGCCTGGGCTTTTCCCTGTTCTTCCATGTGTCTTGGCTGCAAGTGGCCGAGCGCATCGGCGGCGCCATCGAGGACGCCTTCAACTGGTTCGTGCTGCGCTACCAGGACCGCGAAGACCGCCGCCAGGGCGAAGTGGCCGCCGTGCGCCGCGACGAAGTGGTGGTCATCGAGCGCGCCAAGCACGTGGAAAAGCACGTGGCCGCGCCGCCCGTCAAGATCGAGCCGCAGGTCGTCACGGTGGTGAAATCGGAGCGCGTGGAAAAGGAACGCCAGGCCCACCTGTTCGAAGGCCTGGGCGATGGCAAGCTGCCGCCGCTGTCCCTGCTGGACGAGGCGCCGCCCGTGGTGGAAACGGTATCCGTGGAAACCCTGGAATTCACGAGCCGCCTGATCGAAAAGAAACTCTCCGACTTTGGCGTGGATGCCAAGGTAGTGGCCGCTTACCCCGGCCCTGTGGTGACACGCTATGAAATCGAGCCGGCCACGGGCGTCAAGGGCAGCCAGATCGTCGGCCTGGCGCGCGACCTGGCCCGTTCGCTGTCGCTCACGTCCATCCGCGTGGTGGAAACCATTCCTGGCAAGAATTACATGGCCTTGGAATTGCCGAACAGCAAGCGCCAGATCGTGCGCCTGACGGAAATCCTCGGCTCCAAGGTGTATAACGATGGCGTCTCCAGCCTGACGATTGCGCTGGGCAAGGATATCGCCGGCAAGCCCGTCGTGGCGGATCTTGCCAAGATGCCGCACTTGCTGGTGGCCGGTACCACCGGTTCCGGTAAATCCGTGGGCATCAACGCCACCATCCTGTCGCTGCTGTACAAATCCGACCCGCTCGACGTGCGCTTGATCCTGATCGATCCGAAGATGCTGGAAATGTCCGTCTACGAAGGCATTCCGCACTTGCTGGCGCCCGTGGTGACGGACATGCGCCAGGCTGGCCACGCGCTGAACTGGGCCGTGAACGAGATGGAGCGCCGCTACAAGCTGATGAGCAAGATGGGCGTGCGCAACCTGGCCGGCTATAACACGAAGATTGCCGACGCGAAAAAGCGCGAAGAACACATCCCGAATCCGTTCAGCCTGACGCCGGATTCGCCGGAACCGCTGGAAAAGCTGCCAACCATCGTCATCATCATCGACGAGCTGGCCGACCTGATGATGGTGGTGGGCAAAAAAGTCGAGGAATTGATCGCGCGCATCGCGCAAAAGGCGCGCGCCGCCGGCCTGCACTTGATTCTGGCCACACAGCGCCCATCTGTAGACGTGATCACGGGCTTGATCAAGGCCAACATTCCGACGCGTATCGCGTTCCAGGTATCCTCAAAAATCGACTCGCGCACGATTCTGGACCAGATGGGCGCGGAAACCCTGCTGGGCATGGGCGACATGCTGTACATGCCGCCCGGCACTGGGCTGCCGATGCGCGTGCACGGCGCGTTCGTTTCCGATGAGGAAGTACACCGCGTCGTCAGCCATTTGAAGCTGCAGGGCGAACCGAATTACATCGAGGGCATCCTCGAAGGCGGCACCCTGGAAGGCGACGGCGCCGAAGGCGGCGCGCCGGGCGAGGGCGGCGGCGAGGCCGATGCCCTGTATGACCAGGCGGTGGCGGTGGTGCTGAAAAACCGCCGCGCCTCGATTTCGCTGGTGCAGCGCCATCTGCGCATCGGCTACAACCGCGCCGCCCGTCTGCTGGAGCAGATGGAGCAGAGCGGGGTGGTATCAACCATGCAATCCAATGGCAACCGGGACATCCTGGTGCCGGCGGCAAGTGCCGAACAAGGGTAAATAATGAAGCAACAACATAGTGTAGTGGCAAAAATCGTCGTCGGCGCGGCCGGCATCGCCTGCAGCCTGCTGTTCGCGGCCAGCGCCTCGGCCAGCGCGCTGGAGCAATTCAAGAGCTTTGCCGCCGGCACCAAGTCGGCCAAGGGCGAATTCGTGCAGCGGCAAGTCAAGAAGGCGGACGCCAGCGGCAAGGCGAAAGTATCGACGCCGGCCAGCGGCACGTTTGAATTCGCCCGTCCGGG
This sequence comes from uncultured Janthinobacterium sp., assembly GCA_963530105.1. Classification (GTDB taxonomy): domain Bacteria; phylum Pseudomonadota; class Gammaproteobacteria; order Burkholderiales; family Burkholderiaceae_D; genus Janthinobacterium. Next base: position 11,448 of record CAUSDR010000055.1, on the reverse strand, counting down.
CAAGTTCATCTGGACGTATCTGAAACCGTACGAGCAGCTGCTGCAAGCGGACGGCGACAAGCTGTATATCTACGACAAGGACTTGAGCCAGGTGACGGTCAAGAAACTGGGCGACGCGCTGGGCTCCTCGCCGGCCGCGATTTTGTTCGGCAGCAACGACCTGGAAAAGAATTTCACCCTGGCCGAAGCGGGCACGCGCGATGGCCTGGAATGGCTGAAAGCGACGCCGAAAGCCAAGGACACGACGTTCGACGAAATTACCATCGGCCTGCGCAACGGCGTGCCGGAAGCGATGGAATTGCGCGATTCGTTCGGGCAGACGTCGGTGCTGGCGTTCAAGAACTTCCAGAAAAATCCGGCCTTGTCCGCCGATCACTTTAAATTTGTCATGCCCAAGGGCGCGGATGTCATCAATAATTGATTGTTGATGTCTGGTTGTTGACCGGCCTCGCAGCGATGCGGGGCCTTTGCATTCTTACCCGGTAAATATTATGGCGGATCTCTTTTCCACCGCGCCGCGCCAGCCGCTGGCCGAAGCCTTGCGGCCTGCGACCCTCAACGAAGTCATCGGCCAGACGCACCTGCTGGGCGCGGGCAAGCCGCTGCGCCTCGCGTTCGAGGCGGGCAAGGCCCATTCGATGATTTTATGGGGGCCGCCCGGCGTCGGCAAGACGACCCTGGCGCGCCTGATGGCGAACGCCTTCGACAGCGAATTCATCGCCCTGTCGGCCGTGTTTGCCGGCGTGAAAGATATCCGCGCGGCCATGGACCAGGCGCGCCATAGCCTGGACCAGTTCGGCAAGCACACCTTATTGTTTGTCGACGAGATCCACCGGTTTAATAAATCGCAACAGGACGCCTTGCTGCCGTTTGTCGAATCGGGCCTGGTGACCTTCATCGGCGCGACGACGGAAAACCCCAGCTTTGAAGTCAACTCCGCGCTGCTGTCGCGCGCGCAAGTGTATGTGCTCAAATCGCTTAACGAAGACGAGATGAAGCAGTTGCTGGCCAAGGCGCAAAGTTCCGCGCTGACGCACCTGACGTTCGATGAAGCGGCGGCCGACACCCTGATCGGCTACGCGGATGGCGATGCGCGGCGCTTCCTGAATTTGCTGGAGCAGGCCGAGACGGCCGCCAGCTCGACGGGCACGACGAAGATCGACGCGGCCTTTGTCGACAATGCGCTCACCTTGAATTCGCGCCGCTTCGACAAGGGCGGCGACAATTTCTATGACCAGATTTCCGCCCTGCACAAATCCGTGCGCGGCTCGAATCCCGATGCGGCCCTGTACTGGTTTTGCCGCATGATCGACGGTGGCGCCGACCCCCGTTATTTGTCGCGGCGCATCGTGCGCATGGCCTGGGAAGACATCGGCCTGGCCGATCCCCGCGCCTTGACCATGGTCAATGATGCGGCGGAAACGTATGAACGCCTCGGTTCGCCCGAAGGCGAGCTGGCGCTGGGGCAGGCCGTCATCTATCTCGCCATCGCTGCGAAAAGCAACGCCGGCTACAACGCCTTCAACACGGCCATGGCCTTCGTCAAGAAAGACAAGTCGAAGGAAGTGCCCGTGCACTTGCGCAATGCGCCGACGAAATTGATGAAGGAATTGGGCTACGGCCACGCCTACCGCTATGCGCACGACGAGCCCGATGCCTACGCGGCCGGCGAAACCTATTTTCCGGACGGTATGGCGGAGCCGGGCTGGTACCAGCCCGTGCCGCGCGGCCTGGAAAGCAAGATTGCCGACAAACTGGCCTGGCTGCGCGAGCTGGACAGGAAGGCTGGGAAGGGCTGACGCTACAGTCCCAGCAAAGTAAAACCGTCATCCTGCGGCGCGTAGCCCACCAGCTGGCGCGTGGCCGCAATCGACAAGCGTTTATAGCGGTTGTCCGACACGCCGTGCACGACGTGGTAGCCGGGCGGCACGTCGGCGCTGATGCAGCGGGCCAGCAATTGCACCACGTCGCGCTCGCTGATGAAGGCGGCGATGTCGCGCGCGCTGTGTTGTTGACCTTGCTCAAACCGCGCCACGTTGGCGATGCGCACGGCGATCGCCGTCATGCCATGCTGGTGGGCAAACGCCGATGCCACGCCTTCGCCAAAGGCCTTGCTGGCGCCATACAGGTTGGCCGGGCGCGCCGGCATGTTTTCCTGCACCTGCACGTCCAGCGGATAGCCTTCCACGGCTTGCGCGCTGCTGGCAAACACGACTCGTTTCACGCCCTGGGCCTGCGCCGCGCGGAAGATGTTGTGGGTGCCGACGATGTTCGGCTGCAGCAGCTGCGTGTCGAAATCGGCGCTGGCGTGGGGCACGCCGGCCAGGTGCAGCACCACGTCGATATTGGCGCAGGTGGCCAGGCAGGCCGCGTAGTCGGCGACGTCGAGCTGCATGGACGGGTAGGGCGCTTCGGCCAGCGTGCCGGTGCGCAGGTCGGCCAGGCGCAGGGAGAATTCCCCGTGCCGGCGCTGCCAGAAAGCGGTGCCGATGACGCCGGCGGCGCCCGTGACGAGGACGCGCAAAGGCGAGGCGGCTTGATACAGTGCTGCTTGATTCATGTATTCCTTGTGGTCATCAATGTGGGAAAGATTCCCGCCAACAGGCGTTGCCAGACAGCGTGCTGCGCGGCGGCGGCATGCACGCGGATGCGTCCGCTACCCACGGCTTCCACCAGCACCAGGCCGCCGTTCGGTATCGTGTAGCGTTCACCGCTGCGCAGCACGCAGTCGTCGAATTCGGCATAGGCCGTGATCCACGCCGTGCCGTGCAGGCATTCGATCACGGCACGGTCCGCCTTTTCCAGGCGCAAGGGCTGTTGTGGGCGCAATTCATGGTCGGTGTGCATGGCAAACTCCTGGTGGGCGGACAGGAACAGCTTAGGCCCTGGCCGCCAACCATGACAGATGCAGGAAAACGAAATTGTCATGAATACAGTTGCCTTCAGCGTACACTGTGCTTGTCAAAAAATCGGGCAACTGTATCTGTGCCGGCGCCGCGCGGGGGCCGCATACTGAAGGGATGAACATGAGCACGCACATCAATCTGTACGAGCACCTGGCCAACGAGCTGGGCGCGCTGATCGACACGCGCGTGTTCGCGCCCGGCGAGCGGCTGCCGTCCATCCGCCACCTGGCGCAGCAAAAGCGCATTTCCATCAGCACCGTGATGCAGGCGCTGCGCCTGATGGAAGACCGGGGGCAGGTCGATGCGCGGCCGCAGTCCGGCTATTTCGTGCGCCACCGGGCGCCGCGCCGGCCGTGCAGCGTTGATGCCCCGCACCTGAAGGAGCCGGCCTTTGTCGGCATCAACAATCTGTTGATGCGCGTGCTGAAGGAGAACGAGACGCGCGACGTGGTGCAGCTGGGCACGGCCTGGCCGCCCGACGAAATCCTGCCGATCAAGCGCATGCAGCGCACCATCAGCGCGGTGGCGCGGCGCGAGCCTGCCTTATTGAGCAAGGTCAGCTGCTACGACATCAGCGAAGCCAATTTTTTGCGCCAGGTGACGCGCCGGGCGCTGGACTGGGGCAAGCTCGACCCGGCGGAAATCGTCGTGACGAATTCCTGCACGGAAGCGATCAGCCTGTGCCTGCGCGCCGTGGCCAGGCCGGGCGACACCATCGCCATCGAATCGGCCACGTATTTCGTGCTGCTGCAGATGATTGAAAGCCTGGGCATGAAGGCGCTGGAAATTCCCACCGACCCGAAGACGGGGCCGTCGCTCGACGCGCTGGAACTGGCCCTGCGCGCGGGGCTCGTGCAAGCGTGTTTGTTCGTGCCGAACGCGAACAACCCGCTCGGCTGTGTCATGCCGGAAGAAAACAAGAAGCGGCTGGCGGGGCTGCTGTCGGAATTCAATATTCCGCTGGTGGAAGACGACGTATATGGCGACCTGTGCTTCGCCCCGCAGCGGCCGTGGCCCGTGAAGGCCTACGATACGAGCGGCAACGTGTTGTTGTGTTCTTCGTTTTCCAAGGCCATCACGCCCGCCTCGCGCGTCGGCTACGTGCTGGCCGGGCGCTACGCGCAGGAAGTGGCGCTGCTGAAAACCGTGTCCAGCGGCGCCACCAGCCATTTCTTCCAGGCCGTGCTGGCCGACTTCCTGGAGGGCAGCAGCTACGACCAGCAGCTGCGCAAGATGCGGCGCACCCTGGTGCAGCGCATCGCGCGCATGTCCGACGCCGTCGCGGCGCATTTCCCGGCGGACTGCATGCTGTCCGAGCCGCAGGGCGGTTTCGTGCTGTGGGTGCAGATGCCGGAGCAAGTCGATGCGCTGGCCCTGCACGGGCAGGCCATCGCCGATGGCGTGGCTTTCATGCCGGGCCAGCTGTTCTCGGCCTCGGGCAAGTTCGGCAATTATCTGCGCCTCAATTGCGGCAATGCGTGGACGCCGCGCATCGAGCAAGCCATCGGCCGCCTGGGGCGCCTGGTGCACGCCGCGCTGTAGGCGGCTTTCCCGCTTCAGTCCTTCTTTTTTACCGTTCGCTCCCTGTTTTTCGCCGCTGGTCGCAAGCCGGTGGCGTCTTGCCAGCGCCTTGGTTAAAGTACCACCATACCAAGCGCAGTCAAACAAACAAACCAACCAGGAGTTACATCATGAACGCACTGAAAAACATGGAAATCGCCTTTGTCGCCGCCGCCGTCATCGCCATCGGCGCCAGCTTCGCCACCGCCGGCGCGAATACGCTGGAAGTGAGCGCCAGCACCATGGTCATCGCCCAGGCAGCCGACGTGAAAATGCCTGTCGTTACCGTCAGCGCCCGCCGCCTGACCGCCGCCGAAAAAGCGGCCTTTATCTGAAGCAAACTGTAAAGCGGGCGCGAGTGCCCAGCCAGGCTGCCATGACGATGGCGGGCCGTGTGCAAAACTCATAATGAATTGAACGGGTCTTGGTACAATGGATGCTTTCGATACATCGGCACCGCCATCCACCCATGATAGATATCCAACTTCTCCGTAAAGACATCGCTACCGTCGCAGAACGCCTGGCGACGCGCAAATTCCAGCTCGACGTGGCAGGTTTTACCGCCCTCGAAGCCGAACGCAAGGCGATCCAGACGCGCACCGAGGAATTGCAGGGCAAGCGCAATGCGCTGTCCAAGCAAATCGGCATGTTGAAAGGCAAGGGGGAAGACACCTCGGCCGTGATGGCGCAGGTGGCGGGCCTGGGCGACGAATTGAAAGCCGATGAAGCGGCGCTGACCCTGGTGCAAGCCAAGTTGAGCGAATTCATCATGGCCGTGCCGAACTTGCCGCACGAGTCGTCGCCCCTGGGCATGGATGAGTCGGGCAACGTGGAAGTGCGCAAGGTGGGCACGCCGCGCACCTTCGATTTCGAGGTCAAGGATCACGTCGACGTCGGCGCCCCGCTGGGCCTCGATTTCGAAGTGGCCACCAAGCTGACCGGTTCGCGCTTCTCCGTGATGAAGGGCGGCATCGCCCGTCTGCACCGCGCCCTGGCGCAATTCATGCTCAACACGCACGTCGACGAGCATGGCTACACGGAATGCTATACGCCGTACATGGTCAACGCCGATTCCTTGCGCGGCACGGGCCAGTTGCCGAAATTCGAAGCCGACCTGTTCTCCGTGAAAAAGGGCGGCGCGGAAGGCGAGGGCGAGACCTTCTACCTGATCCCCACGTCGGAAGTGTCGCTGACCAATATCGCGCGCGATGAAATCCTGGCGCTGGACCAGCTGCCCCTGAAAATGACGGCCCACACGCCATGCTTCCGCTCGGAAGCGGGCAGCTACGGCCGCGACACGCGCGGCATGATCCGCCAGCACCAGTTCGACAAGGTGGAAATGGTGCAAGTGGTGCACCCGGACACGTCGTACCAGGTGCTGGACGACATGGTCGGCCATGCGGAAGCGATTTTGCAACGCCTGGGCCTGCCATACCGCGTGATGTCGCTGTGCACGGGCGACATGGGCTTTGGCGCCACCAAGACTTTCGACCTGGAAGTGTGGCTGCCGGCGCAAAACACCTACCGCGAAATCTCGTCCCTGTCGAACTGCGAAGCCTTCCAGGCCCGCCGCATGCAGGCGCGTTTCCGCAACGCCGCCGGCAAGCCGGAACTGGCGCACACCCTGAACGGCTCCGGCCTGGCAGTGGGCCGCACCCTGGTGGCCGTGCTGGAAAACTACCAGCAGGCAGACGGCAGCGTCGAGATCCCGGCAGTGCTGCGTCCCTACATGGGCGGCCTGACGCATCTGAAGGCATAAAAGCTTCAGGCAGCCCGGTGAATGGAAGGCGCAAAATAGTCCTTCCATTTTCTCAAGCGGCTGCTATAATCTTGCCTTCTCGCAGCAATGCGGGAAAAGACCGCAGCAAATGGAGAGGTGGCAGAGTGGTCGAATGTACTTGACTCGAAATCAAGCGTACGTTAAATCGTACCGTGGGTTCGAATCCCACCCTCTCCGCCAGAATACATAAGAGAAGCTCCCGCAAGGGAGCTTTTTTTATTCCCGCAAGGTCAAAAAACCACCAGCGCAAAGTCCAGGTAGAAAAAACCGCCCAAAGCGCGCAGCGCAAGGCGTTTTTTCCTCCATTCAAGGCGCCCCTGCCGACGCAAACAACGCCGGCCCGAACACCCCCACCGGTCCATGGTAATCTACCCCCTCCCATCCTGATCCATACAAAAGCAATGAGCCGATTCTGGAGCACCATCGTCAGCGCGCTGACCCCTTATGTCCCCGGCGAGCAGCCGAAACTGCCTGACCTGGTCAAACTCAATACGAACGAAAACCCGTACGGCCCGTCGCCCCAGGTGCTGGCCGCGCTGCGCGAAGCGGCCAACGACAGCCTGCGCCTCTACCCGGACCCGTCGGCGAGCGAACTGAAGCAAACCCTGGCCGCCTACCATGGCTTGCGCAGCGAGCAAGTGTTTGTCGGCAACGGTTCCGACGAAGTGCTGGCGCTGGCCTTCATGGCCTTGCTCAAGCACGACGCGCCGCTGCTGTTCCCCGACATCAGCTACAGCTTCTATCCCGTGTATTGCAAGCTGTATGGCATCGACTACCGCACCGTGCCGCTCGACGATGCCATGCGCATCCGCCCGCACGACTACCAAGGGCCGTGCGGCGCCATCATCTTCCCGAATCCCAACGCGCCGACGGGCGTGGCCTTGCCGCTGGATGGCGTGGAAGCCATGCTGCGCGCCCATCCCGATGCCGTGGTGGTGGTCGATGAAGCGTATGTGGATTTCGGCGGCGACAGCGCCGTGGCCCTGGTCGAGCGCTATCCGAACTTGCTGGTGGTGCAGACGTTCTCGAAGTCGCGCTCGCTGGCCGGCTTGCGCGTGGGTTGCGCCTTTGGCCATCCGGACTTGATCGAGGCGCTGGAACGGGTGAAGAACAGTTTCAATTCGTATCCGCTGGACCGCCTGGCGCTGGCCGGCGCCGTCGCCTCGCTGCGCGACGAAGCGTATTTCCAGCAGACGCGCCATGCCGTCATCGCCAGCCGCGAACAGTTGACGGCGGACCTGGCGGCGCTGGGCTTCGAGGTGCTGCCGTCGGTGGCCAATTTCGTCTTTGCGCGCCACCCGCAACATGACGCGGCGCAACTGGCGGCCGGATTGCGCGCCAAATCGGTGATCGTGCGGCATTTCAATGCGCCCCGCATCAGTCAGCACTTGCGCATCAGCATCGGCAACGTGGGCGAATGCGCGGCCCTGCTGGCGGCCTTGCGCGAATTGCTGGCGTGAGGGTAGGCCTGGTGCGCTGAGCGGCGGCCGCACGTTCAAAGTCAGCAGTTCATATGGTTGAAACACTGCTGTTTCGCTTTTGCCACTGCCGGCACGCCAAACCGATCGCAGGGCGGCGCCATGCTGCCAGTAGCGGCCATTTGTGCAACAATAATCAGATTCAACGTTCAACAGGATAACAACATGGCAAAAGTGGCATTCATCGGTCTGGGCGTCATGGGTTTCCCCATGGCCGGGCACCTGGCGGCTGGCGGGCACGACGTTACCGTGTACAACCGCAACCCGGCCCGCGCGCAAGCCTGGCTGGAGCAGCACAAGGGCAAGAGCGCCGCCACGCCGGCCGCAGCGGCTGCCGGCGCCGAGTTCGTGTTCACCTGCATCGGCAATGATAACGACCTGTATCAAGTGATCCTGGAAGAGGGCGGCTTGCTGTCCGCCATGGCGCCGGGCAGCATCCTGATCGACCATACGACGGCCTCCGCCGAAGCGGCGCGCACCATCCATGCGGCGGCGAAAGAGAAGGGCGTGTTCTTCCTCGACGCCCCCGTGTCCGGCGGCCAGGCGGGCGCGGAAAACGGCAAGCTGACGGTGATGGTGGGCGGCGACGCGGAAGCGTATGCACGCGCCGAAGCCGTCATCGCCCTGTTCGCCCGCGCCGTTACCTACATGGGGCCATCCGGTTCCGGCCAGCTCACAAAAATGGTCAACCAGATCTGCATCGCCGGCCTGGTGCAGGCGCTCAGCGAAGGCATCGCCTTTGCGGAAAACGCGGGCCTGGACGCGGCCCTGGTGGTGGACGTGATTTCCAAGGGCGCGGCGCAGTCGTGGCAACTGGAAAACCGCGGCAAGACCATGATAGAGCGCAAGTTCGACTTCGGCTTCGCCGTCGACCTGATGCGCAAGGACCTGGGCATCTGCATCGCCGAAGCCAAGCGCAATGGCAGCGACTTGCCCGTGACGGAATTGACGGACCAGTTCTATGGCGAAGTGCAGCAGGCGGGCGGCAACCGCTTCGATACATCCAGCCTGATTACGCGCTTGAGCAAAAAGTAAGTCTTTAAGGCATCCGCAAGAGAGCGGCGCGTCCCTGCCAGGGGACGCGCCGCTTGTCGTTTACGGTATCGAAAACCTTAAAACGTCAGTTTCCGGAACATCTGGTTTCGATTTTCATGGAAAAGCATGGACTTCGCTAGCTCATCGTGTATTATTAAAAAACGAGATGAAATGTCCCAATTTTTAAAACATTATGAGCGGACCCGCATGAAAACCAACTCCTCAGCGATAACACGCGTTGTCGACAAGAACATTCCCTATCTCTCTTCCGCCGTCGCCATCTGGCGGCCCCGCGCCGTGCTGCGCAGCTGGCCTGGCGTGGCCATCGCGCTGGTGATCGCGCTGTCGGCCACCTTCATTTCCAGCAATTATGGCGGCCCGCAACTGCTGTACGCGCTGTTCTTCGGCCTGGCCTTCCACTTCCTGGCGGCCGATCCGACCTGCAAGCCCGGCATCGAGTTTTGCAGCAAGATTCTGTTGCGCACGGGCGTGGCCCTGCTGGGCGCGCGCATCACCTTCAACCAGATCGCCTCGGTCGGCGTGACGCCCTTGCTGATCGTCGTCGGCGGCCTGGTGGCGACCCTGGGTTTCGGCTACATGCTGGCCAAATGGCTCAAGCGCCCCATCACGGAAGGCATTTTGTCGGGCGGTTCCGTGGCCATCTGCGGCGCGTCGGCCGCGCTGGCCATTTCCGCCGTGCTGCCGCAGACCAAGGAAAACGAAAAGTTCACCCTGCTGACGGTGGTGGGCGTGACGACCCTGTCGACCCTGGCCATGATCGTCTACCCGCTGCTGGTCAAGCTGCTGGGCTTTGACCCGACGGAAGCGGGCGTGTTTATTGGCGGCACAATCCATGACGTGGCGCAAGTGGTGGGCGCGGGCTATCTGGTCAGCAACCACACGGGCGACGTCGCCACCTTCGTCAAACTGACGCGCGTGGCTTGCCTCGTACCCGTCGTGCTGGGCCTGTCGATCATGTTCAAGCGCAAGGATGGCAAGAGCGAGGTGGATGCGCCGCCGCTGGTGCCGTTCTTCCTGATCGGCTTTGTCTGGCTCGTCATCACCAACAGCCTGGGCCTGATCCCGCAGGAAGTGAATGGCTGGATCAACAATGCCTCGCGCGCCTGTCTCGTCATCGCCATTGCCGCGCTGGGCGTGAAGACGTCGTTCCAGTCGCTGGCGTCGCTGGGCTGGCGTCCCGTGATCATGCTGGTGATGGAAACCGTGTGGATCGCCGCCTTCGTCGCCATCGCCGTGCTGCTGACGCGCTGAGCGCACCGGGCCTGCCATGAAAGTCCTCGTTCTCGGCGCCGGCGTGGTCGGCACGGCCACGGCCTGGTACTTGCGCCAGGCCGGCCACGACGTGCGCGTGCTGGAACGCCAGGCGGGCGCGGCGCAGGAAACCAGCTTCGGCAACGGCGGGCAGAGTTCCGTCTCGCACGCGGAACCGTGGGCCAATCCTGCCACCCTGCGCAAGGTCTTGACGTGGCTGGGCAAGGATGATGCGCCGCTGCTGTTCCGGCCCCGCCTCGATGCGCTGCAATGGCAGTGGGCCGCGCACTACCTGCGCGAATGCCTGCCCTCGCGGGTGGCGCGCAATATGCGCCAGATCGTCGCCATGGCCGAGTACAGCCGGCAGAGCCTGCAAGCCTTGCGGCGCGAGACGGGCATCGAATACGACCACCTGGAGCGGGGCATCTTGCATTTCTATACGGATGCGCGCGAATTTGAGAAATCGCAAGCGGGCGCCTCGCTGCTGCGCGCACTGGGCTGCCCGCGCAACACCGTCAGCGCCGACGAGGTGATCCGCATCGAGCCGGCCCTGGCGCATGCCCGCCCGCATATCGTCGGCGGCGACTTCACGGCCACCGACGAATCCGGCGACGTGCATTTGTTTACCACGGCGCTGGCCGCGCGCGCCGCCAAGGCGGGCGTGGATTTCCAGTACGGCACGACGGTGACGCGGCTGCTGCTGGACGGCGACAGCGTCACGGGCGCGGAATGCATCGATGCGCAGGGCCGCCACCGCAGCGAGCGGGCGGATGCCGTGGTGGTGGCCATGGGCAGCTTTTCCGCGCCCCTGCTGCTGCCGCTGGGCATGCGGCTGATGCTATATCCGGGCAAGGGCTATTCGGCCACGTATCCCATTCTGGACCCCTCCGCCGCGCCAGCCGTGTCGCTGACGGACGATGGCCACAAGCTCGTGTTTTCGCGCCTGGGTTCGCGCCTGCGCGTGGCGGGCACGTGCGAGCTGAACGGCTACACGCGCGAACTCAATCCCGTGCGCTGCGCCGCCATCACGCGCCGCGTGCAAGCGCTGTTTCCCGGCGCCTGCGATTACAGCGACCCCGTCTACTGGGCCGGCCTGCGCCCGCTGACGCCCTCGAACGTGCCCTACATCGGCGCCACGCGCTACCGCCAGCTATTCCTCAACACGGGCCACGGCACCCTGGGCTGGACCATGGGCTGCGGCGCGGGCAGGGCGCTGGCAGACCTCGTGTCGGGACGGCGGCCGGACGTGGATTTTGCGTTTTGCGGGCAACGCTTGGCGCCGCAGTCTGCGGCAGAGGCATTCCGGGGTCAGACCCGCCGGGGGAATATGCCCCAATGGGGCGCATTCCGATCCCGCAAGGACTGACCCCAGCTTTAACTTAGGAGATCACGATGAGAGACGACGCCACCCCCAGCC
>CAUSDR010000054.1:0-19938 GCA_963530105.1 uncultured Janthinobacterium sp. | reverse complement strand
AATGGGGCTTGTTGGCCGGCAGGCGCGGACCCACGTGGGCCAGCATGCGCATCATGTCTTCCTTCGGCTCGCCGACGGACAGGCCGCCGATGGCGATGCCGGGGAAGTCGATCTCTTCCAGCTTGGCCAGCGACTCGTCGCGCAGCATTTCGAACATGCCGCCCTGCACGATGCCGAACAGCGCATTCGGGTTCTCGCCGCGGTGGAACTCGTCCTTCGAACGCTGCGCCCAGCGCAGGGACATGCGCATGGACTTGGCCGCTTCCTCGATGGTGGCGGGGCGGCCGGCGATTTCGTACGGCGTGCATTCGTCGAACTGCATGACGATGTCGGAATTGAGCACGCGCTGCACCTGCATCGACACTTCCGGCGACAGGAACAATTTATCGCCATTGATGGGCGAGTTGAAATGCACGCCCTCTTCCGTGATCTTGCGCATGGCGCCCAGCGAAAACACCTGGAAACCGCCGGAATCCGTCAAAATCGGCTTGTTCCAGCCCATGAAACCATGCAAGCCGCCGAATTTTTCCATGACGGTGTTGCCCGGACGCAACCACAGGTGAAACGTGTTACCCAGGATGATTTGCGCGTCGATCTCGTTGAGTTCCAGCGGCGACATGGCTTTTACGGAGCCGTAAGTGCCCACTGGCATGAAGATCGGCGTCTGCACGACGCCATGGTTGAGTTTCAAGGTGCCGCGGCGTGCCTTGGTCAGGCCGCTCGTGTCGGTCTTGAGTAGTTTAAATTCCAGCATGTCAGTCTTTCACGGGAGTATCAAGGTTCAGCGGCAGGGGAAGCGAAGCACGCGACTGCGTGGTCAGCAGCATCGCGTCGCCATAGCTGAAGAAACGGTAATTCTGCGCAATCGCGTGCGCGTAGGCGCTGCGGATCGGCTCGTAGCCGGCAAAGGCCGACACCAGCATCAGCAGGGTCGACTTCGGCAAATGGAAGTTGGTGATCAGGCGCGTCACCGTTTTAAAGGCATAGCCGGGCGTGATGAACAGGGCCGTATCGGCGCTGCCCGCCACCAGCCGGCCGCTTTGCGAGGCCGACTCCAGCGCGCGCAGGCTGGTCGTGCCGACGGCCACCACGTCGCGCCCGGCCTGCTGCGCGGCGCGCACGGCGTCCACCGTCTCCTGCGGCATGGTGTACCACTCGGTATGCATCTTGTGTTCGCTCAACACTTCCGTGCGCACGGGCTGGAAGGTGCCAGCGCCCACGTGCAGGGTCACATAGGCGAAATTGACGCCCTTGGCTTTCAGCTGGTCGAGCAGGGCCTGGTCGAAATGCAGGCCCGCCGTCGGCGCGGCGACGGCGCCCGGCACCTTGTTGAACACGGTCTGGTAGCGCGTTTCGTCAAATTCGTCCGCATCGTGCTCGATGTAGGGCGGCAGCGGCAGGCGGCCATGCGCTTCGATCAGCTCGAACACGTCGGCTTCGAAGTGCAGGGTAAAGAATTCGCCGGCGCGCTGGCCGACCGTGACGTCGAAGGCGTCGGCCAGGCGGATGCGGCAGCCCGGCGGCGGCGACTTCGAGGCGCGCACCTGGGCCAGCACGGTGCGCTCGTCGAGCACGCGCTCGACCAGGGCCTCGATCTTGCCGCCGCTTTCCTTGACGCCAAAGAAGCGCGCCTTCAGCACGCGCGTATCGTTCATCACCAGCAGGTCGCCCGCCTGCAACAGCCCGACGATGTCGGCGAACTGGCGGTCGACGAGGGTGTCGCCGTCCAGATGCAGGAGGCGCGAGGCGCTGCGCTCGGCCAGCGGAGTTTGCGCAATGTTTTCTTGCGGCAAATTAAAATCGAAATCGGAAAGCGAATACATGCGTTTTGCTTCAAAAGTACGTCAAAAATGATTAGGAGTGCGCAATGGAACATCTGGCACTATACTGTGCGCCTATACAGGCATTACAATAATCCGCCGCAACAATTGACGACTGCGGTACGCACAGGGTGTGCCGGACAACCCTCTATTTTACGCTAGCGGCATAAAAACCTGCGCTAATGGCACCAAAACCTTGCATATGCCCGATCCAAAGCCTGATCTTCCACCTGCCGCCAAGCCCGCCGCGAAGCCGAAAGCCGCCAAAAAGGTGGTCAGCACGGAAAGCCGGCTGGCCAAGCTGGGCTTGCGCACGGACATGGACCTGGTGCTGCACCTGCCGATGCGCTACGAGGATGAAACCAAGGTCTACACCATTCGCGACGCCTGCCTGCGCGGCGGCGAATCGTGGCAGGTCGAGGGCGTCGTCACCAAGTGCGAAGTCAGTTTCAAGCCGCGCAAGCAGCTGCTGGTGACGATCGCCGATGAAACGGGCAATCTGCTGCTGCGCTTCATGAATTTCTACGGCAGCCAGGTCAAGCAGCTGGCCGAAGGCACGCGGGTGCGCGCGCGGGCCGAACTCAAACACGGTTTTTTCGGCGCCGAGATGGTGCACCCCACGTATAAAGTGGTCAACGAGGGCGCGCCGCTGCCCACGGCCCTGACACCCGTGTACCCGTCCGGCGAAGGCCTGTCGCAGCACGTGCTGCGGCGCGAGATCGCCGACGCCATGCGCCGCATCGACTGGCAAGACACCCTGCCCGAGCCGCTGCTGCACGAGATGCAGCTGTCGCCGTTCCGCGCCGCCGTGCACCTGCTGCACTATCCGCCGCAGGACATCGATGAAAGCGCGCTGATGGACCGTTCGCACCCGGCCTGGTTGCGCATGAAGTTCGATGAGCTGCTGGCGCAGCAGCTGTCGCTGAAACGCGCCCAGCGCGCGCGCCGCTCGAAAGGCGCCGCCTCGCTGCCCATCGTCGGCACGTTGTCGCAAGCCTTTGGCGCCGCCCTGCCCTTCAAGCTGACGGGCGCGCAGGCGCGCGTGCTCGAGGAAATCCGCGCCGACCTGCGCCAGCCCTATCCCATGCAGCGCCTGCTGCAAGGCGACGTCGGCAGCGGCAAGACAGTCGTGGCTGCGCTGTCCGCCACGCAAGCCATCGACAGCGGCTACCAGGCCGCGCTGATGGCGCCCACGGAAATCCTCGCCGAGCAGCACTTCCGCAAGATCGCCGCCTGGATGGAGCCGCTGGGCGTGAAGGTGGCGTGGCTGACGGGCAGCCTGAAAAAAAAGGAAAAGACGGCGGCGCTGGCCCTGATCGAATCGGGCGAAGCGCAGCTGGTGATCGGCACGCATGCGCTGATCCAGGACAACGTGCTGTTTGCCAAACTGGGCCTGGTGATCGTCGACGAGCAGCACCGCTTCGGCGTGGGCCAGCGCCTGACCCTGCGCAACAAGGGCGACAGCGCGGCCGTGCCGCACCAGCTGATGATGTCGGCCACGCCGATCCCGCGCACCCTGGCCATGACCTATTACGCCGACCTGGAAGTGTCGGTGATCGACGAGCTGCCGCCCGGGCGCAGCCCCATTGTCACGCGCGCCATCGACCAGAACCGGCGCGACGAAGTCATCGCCCGCGTGTACGCGGCCGCGCTGGAAGGCCGGCAGGTGTACTGGGTCTGCCCGCTGATCGAGGAATCGGAAGCGCTGCAGCTGCAGACGGCCACCGACACCTACATGATGCTGGCCGAAGCCCTGCCCGCGCTGCAGGTGGGCCTGGTGCACGGCCGCCTGAAGCCGGCGGAAAAGCAGGAAGTGATGGATGCCTTCATCGCCGGGCATATCCACGTGCTGGTGGCCACCACCGTCATCGAGGTGGGCGTCGACGTGCCGAACGCCTCGCTGATGGTGATCGAGCACGCCGAGCGCTTTGGCTTGTCGCAGCTGCACCAGCTGCGCGGGCGCGTGGGACGCGGCTCGGCGGCCAGCGTCTGCCTGCTGCTGTACCAGGGTCCCCTGGGCGGCGTGGCGCGCCAGCGCCTGATGACCATGCGCGAAACGACGGACGGTTTTGAAATTGCCCGCCGCGACCTGGAAATCCGCGGCCCCGGCGAATTCCTCGGCGCGCGCCAGTCCGGCCAGGCCATGCTGCGCTTCGCCGACCTGGAAACGGATCAGTGGCTGGTAGACCAGGCGCGCGACGTGGCGCACGACCTGCTGCACGCCACCACGGCCGCCGCCGCCGCCACCGTGGAAGCGCACCTGGCGCGCTGGCTGGGCGGCAAAGAGGAATTCCTCAAGGTGTAAATCCGGGATTGCATGCTTGCGGGTGTTGTCCTCGTTCACTCCCGCCCAACGCCGGCCACGTCCACACCATCCCCGCCCCAATCCGCGGCACACCATCCCAACGCCACGTACCGGTGAAAACTGGAATACGGCCAATCGATGACCTTGCTCACAAGCCCATGCTTGACGGGGTTGTAATGGATGTACTCGACGTGCCTGGCCAAGTCTCGCGCATCGCGCAAGACGTGTTCCCAATACCGCTGCTGCCAGATAGGTTTCAGATCGCTATGCTTGCTGAACCACGTCTTGATCAGGCGCCAGCGCGTCATGAAATCGGCATCGCCGTCAGACAGGGTCCAGATGCAATGCCAGTGATCGGGCAGAATGACAATGGCATCGATATCGAATGGCCGCTGCTGACGCACGGCGCGGAATGCATCCCGCAGCAAATCTACGGCAGTTGCCGACGCAAAGACAGGCCGGCGGTGCGCCGCCACCACCGTAAAGAAAAAGCTGCCGCCTGGCTGGAATGCGCGTCGGTAACGCATGGTTTCAAGCTGTTGCCGCATTGCGGGCTGCGGCCTGAGCCACATTGGCTTTGCCAGTTTTCGGGTATTGTCGGATTAGCGCGTAGCGCGTCATCCGACTTCAGCATAATCCTACATTGCGCACCACCCCTTGCGCCCGCGCAGCCTACATGCACATCCAGAAGCGGTTCGCCAGGTCCAGCATGAAGTCGGGGCGCAGATAGGCCAGGAAGACGATGGTCAGCAGCGCGGCGCCTGCCAGGCGCCACAGCCACGTGCGCCAGCTCCCCATTACGCGGCCACCGCCGTGCGCTTGACGGCGCGCTCGTCGATGGGCAGGTTGATCAGCGCGGCCAGCAGGCCCAGGCCGATGGTGATCAGCCATACGGCGTGGTACGAACCCTGGTGCTCGTACAGGTAGCCGCCCAGCCAGGCGCCGAGAAAACTGCCCACCTGGTGCGAGAAGAACACCATCCCCGCCAGCATCGACAAATGCTTCACGCCGAAGATGCCGGCGATGATGCCGTTCGTCAGCGGCACCGTCGACAGCCACAGCACGCCCATGCCGGCGGCGAACAGGTACACCGACCACGCCGACAAAGGCGCCAGCAAGAACAGCGTGATGACCACGGCGCGCGCCACGTAAATGGCCGACAGCAGGTAGCGCTTGGCGATTTTTCCACCGAGCTTGCCCGCGTAGTAGGAGCCGACGATGTTGAACAGGCCGATCAGCGCCAGCGCCGTGACGGCGATATTCGGATTCATCAAGCCCTGGTCCTTCAGGTAGGCGGGCAAGTGTACGCCGATGAAGACCAGCTGGAAGCCGCACACGAAATAGCCGGCCAGCAGCAGCCAGAACGAACGGTTGCCGACGGCTTCGCCGAAGGCGGCGCCGACGCTTTGCTGCGGGCCGCCGGCATGCGAGACGGGCGGTTCGCGCAGGTAAAACGCCATCGGTATCATGGCCAGCAGCACCAGCGCGGCCAGCACATAAAAGGCGTTTTGCCAGCCGACGGCGGAAATGAGCTGCTGCTCCACGGGCATCATGAGGAACTGGCCGAACGAGCCGGCCGCCGAGGAAATGCCGAAGGCCCACGAGCGCTGCTCGGGCGGCGCGCTGCGGCCGATGATGCCGCTGATGGCGCCAAAGGCCGTGCAGGCCAGCGCCAGGCCGATGAAGATGCCCGAGCCGACGATGAACAGGGTCGGCTGCGTCACCAGCGCCATCCACACCAGGCCCGCCATGTAGCTGATGGCGCCGATGATGACGACGCGCATGGTGCCGAAACGGTCGGCGGCCATGCCGGCGAACGGCCCGAAGACGCCCCACATCAGGTTTTGCATGGCCAGCGCCAGCGAATAGGTTTCGCGCGTCCAGCCATTGGCTTGCGAAATCGGCTGCATCCAGAAGCCCAGGCCATGGCGCACGCCCATCGCCAGGGTGAGGACGACGCCACTGGCGATGAGGACGGTTTTCAGGCTGGGACGGGAAGCGTGCGGTGTCATGGGATTCCTCATGCCTTGTCGGCGCTGTACACCAGGCCGATCTGGCCGCGCATGGTGTCGAGATGGTGCATCAGCGCCACGCTGTCGGCGTGCGGCATGAGGGGGCTTTCCAGCAGGCCGGCGCGGATGCAGCGCATCGCTTCGATGGCTTCGTGCGTGTAGCCATTGCCCAGATAGGGCGCGGACACGACGCGGCGTTCGCCATCCATCGGTTCGACGACCAGATGATCGGGCTTGTAAAAACGGCTGGGCAGGCGAATGCGCCCCAGGCTGCCGGAAATGGTCATTTCCGTCGGCGTCAGCGCGCGCAGGCTGCAGGCGCAGGACGAGGTGCCGCCGCCCGCATGGCGCAGCGAGAACACCACTTGTTCATCAACGCCGGTGGCGCCCATCTCGGCCAGCGCCTGCACGGCGGACACGGGACCGAGGAAGAAAGCCGCCATCGACAGCGGGTAGATGCCCACGTCGAGCAGCGCGCCGCCGCCAAGGTCAGGATTGAAGATGCGGTGCTCCGGCGGAAAGTTGGCGACGAAGCCGATATCTGCCTGCACCTGCCGCGGCACGCCGATCTCGCCGCTGGTAATGATGCGCTGCGCCTCCTGCACGGCGGGCAGGAAGCGGCTCCACATGGCCTCCATCAGGAAGCGCTTTTTTTCGCGCGCCAGGTCGACCACGGCCTGTGCTTCGCGCGCATTCATGGTGAACGGTTTTTCGCACACGACATGCTTGCCAGCGGCCAGGCACATGAGGGCATTCTCCGCATGCAGGGTGTGCGGCGTGGCGATGTAGATGACGTCCACGTCGGCATCGTCAGCCAGCGCCTGGTAAGAGCCATGGCAGTGTGCCACGCCGAATTCGGCGCCGAAGGCCTGTGCGCCCTCACTGCTGCGCGAGGCCACGGCCACCAGTTGCGCACCGGGCGCGTCGCGCAAGCCATTGGCCATCGCGCGGGCGATTTTTCCAGTACCGAGGATACCCCAACGGATCACTTTATCCATGCGTCGTCTCTCTCGCAGTGCCCATGGCCTGCTGTCATTGTGATGGTTTTGAAGGCTGGCGTTTCGGGCGAAACACCGTCGCGTCATTGTAGAAATCGTCGTCCTGCTTGTCGCACCAGCCGGGCAAGCCCAGTACGGGCAGCGGCGTGAAGTCGGCCGTGCTCAAGCCCTGCTCCACGAGGTCTTGCGCCACGCGCGCGTCAAGCCAGGCGCGCCGCGCCATATCATCGAGCGCGAAATAGCCATCGTCGGCAAAGATCACGCGCGTATGCGCCGTGATGGCCTTGCGCGGCGCCACCAGTTTTTCCATCAGCGCGTGGCCGAACAGCCAGACGTCGGCATCGCCGCCCGCGGCAAATTTCTCGCGCTGCGCGATAAACACGCTGCGCCAGTCATGCCCGCGCAATGCCGTTTCCAGCGCGCGCCCCGCGTCGCTGTCGCGCAGCACCAGCAGGGCGGAATTCTCATCGAAAATCGTCGCGCCGTCACGCGCCGGCCCGCGCGATTTACCCACGCCGGAGAGGGCGATCTGCGCCGCCTGCAAGGCGTTCAGCTGCCGCTTGATGCGCGGGAAGGTCAGCCACACGAGCGCGTTGAAAAAATCGTGCAGATTGTCGCGCGTGGGCACGCCGCCCGTGGCGCCGATGAACTCTTCGTAAGCCATGCCTTCGGGCAGGTCCGCTTGCGGCACGAAAGCCAGCGGCAGGCCGGAGGGATTGCGCAAGTCCAGCGCCCGCGCCCGCCCGTTCAGCGCGGCAATCACCGTGTCGCGCTGCAGATCCAGCTGCCGCCGCGCCGGCAGCACGGTGGCATACCAGGGGCGGCTCCAGTCTATCGATGGCAGCATGAAGTCATTACACCATTTTCCAGTGAATCTGCTCGCCCGCATTGAGCGGAATCACATGGCTGTCGCCGAGCGGCAGCGAAGCCGGCAAGGTCCAGCTTTCGCGTTTCAGGGTGATGGTATCCGTGTTGCGCGGCACGCCGTAGAAGGCCGGGCCGTGGAAGCTGGCAAACGCTTCCAGTTTATCCAGCGCGCCGGCGCGTTCGAACGCTTCGGCATACATTTCCATCGCGTGCAGGGCCGTGTAGCAGCCGGCGCAGCCGCAAGCCATTTCCTTGGCGCCCTGCGCGTGCGGCGCCGAGTCCGTGCCGAGGAAGAAGCGCTCGTCGCCGCTGGCGGCCGCCGTCATCAGCGCCAGGCGGTGCTCTTCGCGCTTCAGGATCGGCAGGCAGTAGTAATGGGGGCGGATGCCGCCCTTGAAAATCTCGTTGCGGTTGTACAGCAAATGGTGCGCCGTGATGGTGGCGGCGATCGGGCCTTCCGCTTCGGCCACGTACTGCGCCGCATCCTTGGTGGTGATATGTTCGAACACGACGGACAGGGCCGGGAAGGCGCTGCGCAGCGGGCGCATCACGCGTTCGATGAAGACGGCTTCGCGGTCGAAAATATCGATTTCCGGGTCCGTCACTTCGCCGTGCACGAGGAAGGGCATGCCCACTTCCTGCATTACTTCCAGCACCTTGTAGCAGTTTTTCAGGTCCGTCACGCCCAGGTCGGAGTTCGTCGTGGCGCCGGCCGGATACAGTTTGACGGCTTGCACGATGCCGCTGTCCTGCGCGCGGCGGATTTCGTCGGGCGAGGTGTTGTTCGTCAGGTACAGCACCATCAGCGGATCGAAATTCACTTCTTGCGGCACGGCGGCCAGGATGCGCTCGCGGTAGGCGGCGGCATCGGCCGTGGTGGTGACGGGCGGCTTCAGGTTCGGCATGACGATGGCGCGGCCGAACTGGCGCGCGCTGTGCGGCAGCACGCTGGCCATGACGGCGCCATCGCGCAGGTGCAAATGCCAGTCGTCCGGACGGGTGATGGTGATGGACGATGGAACGGTGGTCGGGGTGTGATCGGGTGTGGACATGGCGGCAGCTCTCAGGCGGTCATTGCGGATAGCGCCATTTTACCAGCCGCGGGGCGGCCTCGCCGTCAATGGACGCCTGCGCCTGCTGCCTGCCTGACAACAAAACGGCCGGTATCCACCGGCCGCTTTGGGCATGCAGGAAAAAGACAATCAGGACTTGGCGGGCGCCGCCTCCTGCTTGGCCACCCAGGCGCGGATGTCGGCCAGCATCTGGTCCAGCTTGGCGCGGTCATACACGGTGCCGCGGCTGACCACCAGGCGGATCTGGCGCGTGGCGCCGATATCCTGCAGCGGGTTCGCGTCAAGCACCAGCAGGTCGGCCGCCTTGCCCGCTTCCAGGCTGCCGTAGCGGTCCAGCTTGCCCAGGAAGCGCGGACCGTTGATGACGGCCGACTGCAAGGCTTGCTGCGGCGTCAGGCCGTACTGCACGTACAGGCCGATTTCATCATGCAGCGCCTGGCCCGGATAGTCGAAGGAGTTCAAAAACCCCGCATCCGTGCCGGCGATGATGCTCACGCCCTGCTGCTGCAGGATAGGCAGCAGCTTGGCCGACTGCTCGAACTGCGCGTGGCGCTGGGCGATGGCTTCCGGACCATCCTTGGCGGCGCGCTGCACGCGCCAGTCGTAGGTGGCGCGCAAGCCCTTGCCGATGTATTGCAGGGCCGGATCATGGGTATGGTCTTCGCGGTCCAGGTATGCCGTCACGCGCGAACCCCACAGGGTCGGCACGATGGCCGTGCCGCGCGCTGCCAGGTAGCTGAAGGCCTTGCGCGCCGTCGGCTCGTCATAGCTTTGCAGACTCTCGCGCATGGCGTCGCGGCCGCTCAGGGTGCCGGCGGCCACCTTGGCCGTCAGTTCCTGTTCGCGCGGCGTGGTGGCGCGCAGCAAATACGATTGATGCTCGATCGTGCCCAGGCCAGCATCGGCCATCTGCTCGAGCGTCAGCTGCACGGGAATGTGGCCCGAGGTGCGCATGCCCCGTTCGCGCGCCTGGCGCAGCGCTTCCAGGTACAGCTCCGGCTTCAGGGTGTTTTCCGTGATCTTCACGAAGTCCACCTGCTGCGCCTGCAGGCCGTCGAGCGCGCGCGTGACTTCCTGCGGCGTGCCCACTTCGATGGTGCCCTTCCACAGGGGCTTGATGCCTTCGAGCTTGGCGCCGGACGTGAAGATCGTCGGCCCTTGCAGCTGGCCCGCGTTGATCTGCTTGCGCCATGCCAGCACCGTGTCGGGCAAGTCGCCCGAGCAGTCGCGCACGGTGGTGATGCCATGCGCCAGGTACAGCGGCAGCAGCTGCTTGTTTTCGTCGATCAGTTCAGGGCCGCCGCCAAAATGCACGTGCGTGTCCCACAGGCCCGGCATCAGGTATTTGCCGGGCAGGCGGATGGTTTGCTTGGGGGCGTAGTCGCGCAGCTGCGCGTCGTTGACGACGGCGACGATGCTGTCGCCCTTGAGCAGCACGGTTTGTCCCGTGACAGCCTTGCCGCCGGCAACGTCGATCAGGGTGGCGTCGCGCAGGGCGATGTCGACGGCGATTTTGTCAGCCGCATGCGCATGCGCGAGCATGCCCAGCGCCAGCATCGTGCCGGCCATTTTTTTCAGTACAGGCAGCATTTCCACGTTCAATTTCAATGTCGGTCCAGTTCAGCAGATGATAAAAAAATATACAAATTAATGGATGATCTTGGCGAGGAAGTCGCGCGCGCGGTCCGAGCGCGTGGTGGTGAAAAACTCATCCTTGCTGCAATCCTCGATGATCTTACCCTGATCCATGAAGACGATGCGGTTGGCGACCCGTTTCGCAAAGCCCATTTCATGGGTGACGACCATCATCGTCATGCCTTCCTGTGCCAGACCGACCATCACGTCGAGCACTTCGTTGATCATTTCCGGGTCGAGCGCGGAGGTCGGCTCGTCGAACAGCATGGCGATCGGGTCCATCGACAGCGCGCGGGCGATCGCCACGCGCTGCTGCTGGCCGCCCGACAGCTGGCCGGGGAATTTATCCTGCTGCGACAGCAAGCCCACGCGGTCCAGGTATTTCAAGCCCTTGGCATTGGCTTCGTCGGCGCTGCGGCCCAGTACCTTGATCTGGCCGATGGTCAGGTTTTCGCGGATCGACAGGTGCGGGAACAGCTCGAAATTCTGGAAAACCATGCCGATGCGCGCGCGCAGTTTCGACAGATTCGTCTTCGGGTCGTTGACGGTGATGCCATCGACGATGATCTGGCCCTGCTGGATGGGTTCGAGGCCGTTGACGGTCTTGATCAGGGTCGACTTGCCGGAACCGGACGGACCGCAAATGACCATCACGTCGCCCTTGGCGACCTTGGTGGTGCAGTCGGTGAGAACCTGGAACTGGCCATACCATTTGCTGACGTTATTGAGTTCAATCATCTTGTTCTTTCTATTGCGGTTAGCGAATGATGGCGACGCGTTTCTGCAGGCGCTTGACGAGGAACGACAAGGCATAGCACAGCACGAAATACACGACGGCGACAAACACGTACATCTCCACCAGGCGGCCATCGCGCTGCGCGATTTTCGAGGCGGCGCCGACGAAATCGGGAATCGACAGCACGTACACGAGCGACACGTCCTGGAACAGCACGATGGTCTGCGTCAGCAGCACGGGAATCATGTTGCGGAACGCCTGCGGCAGCACGATGCTGCTCATGGTCTGCCGGTAGTTCATGCCCAGCGCCTGGCCCGCCCATACCTGGCCGCGGGGAATCGACTGTATGCCGCTGCGCATGATCTCGCAGTAATACGCCGCCTCGAACATGATGAAGGTGATCAGCGCGGAGGAAAACGCCCCCACCTTCACGGGCTCGCTGGCGCCGATGATCCAGGCGGCGATGTACGGCACCAGGAAGTAGAACCAGAAGATCACCAGCACCAGCGGAATCGAGCGTATCAGGTTGACGTAGCTCGACGCCACGCCGGAAACGATGCGGTTGCCGGACAGGCGCATCAGCGCCAGCACGGTGCCCAGCACGATGCCGCCCACCATGGCCAGCGCCGTCAGTTTCAGGGTAAACACCATGCCGGTCTGGAACAGGTAGACCCACGAGCGGGAGATGACATCGAAGTCGAAATTACCGAGCATGTCAGTGTCCTCCCGTCTTGGCGCCGGCGACAATGAAGCCGGGGATGGCGACCTTTTTCTCGATCAGGTGCATCAGCACGACCACCAGCAGATTGACGACGATGTAGATGATGGTGGCGGCGGAAAACGCTTCGAATACCTGGAACGAGAATTCCTGGATGGCGCGCGCGCTGGCCGTCAGTTCGATCAGGCCAATCGTCAATGCCACGGAGCTGTTCTTGATGATGTTCAAAAACTCGCTGGTCAGCGGCGGCATGATGACGCGCGCGGCCATCGGCAGCAAAATGTAACGGTAGGTTTGCGGCAGGGTCAGGCCCAGCGCCGTGCCGGCCAGTTTCTGCCCGCGCGGCAGCGCTTCGATGCCCGTCGTTACCTGCACGGCCACGCGCGAGGAAGTGAAAAAGCCCAGGCACAGCACGGCCGTGACGAACGGCGCATTCGGCAGCGACTTGACCCAGGCGCCCATGTCCGCGGGCAGCAATTCCGGCATGACGAAGTACCACAGGAACATCTGCACCAGCAGCGGCACGTTGCGGAACAATTCGACGTAGGCATTGGCCACGCCCACCACTAATTTATTCGGCAGGGTGCGCACGGTGCCGATCACCAGGCCCAGGATCAGGGCCATGATCCACGCCGTGCCGGCCGTGGCCAGGGTCCAGATCAGCCCCGACCACAGGGTGTCCATGTACGTGCCGACGCCATCGGGAGACATCTCCCAGAAGATGCGCCAATTCCAGTTGTAATTCATGATCATCCTTCCCATGCAGCCCAAGGACAGCGGCCAGCCGGCCGCCCGCCCCGCAAATGAAACGGGAGGCTTGCGCCCCCCGGTTTGTTACGCAGTCTTGACTATTTTTTCCGTTTGTCCGAAGTTTTCTGCGCTTCGGGCACGGCCGCATACGCGGCCGGGTCGCCGGAGTCGGTCGGGTTCATGAACACGGCCTTCAATTGCGGCGGCATGGGGAATTTCAGGTTGATGTTTTTTGGCGGGATCGGCGAGGTAAACCACTTCGCGTAGATGCGGTTGATGTCTTCGCTCTTGTACAGGCGGATCAGGGCATCGTCGACAACCTTCTTGAAAGCGGGATCGCCCTTGCGCAGCATGATGCCGTACGGTTCGACGGACAGCGCTTCCTTGGTGATTTCGTAGTCGTTCGGATTCTTCGAATTGGCCACCTGCGAGGCGAGCAGGATATCGTCATTGGCTTCGGCCACCGCGCGGCCCGTTTCCAGCATCAGGAACGATTCAGGATGGTCCTTGCCGACGGCGATGGTCATGCCCAGGTTTTTTTCCTTGTTCAGGATGGTCATCTGCTTGATGGTGGACGTGCCGGCCGTGGCGACCAGGGTCTTGCCGCGCAAGTCTTCCAGGGTCTTGATGTTCGAGGATTTTTTCGACAGCACGCGGTTGCCGATGACGAACATGGTGGGCGCGAATGCCACCTGCTGCTGACGCTCCAGGTTGTTCGTGGTGGAACCGCATTCGAGGTCGATGGTGCCGTTGGCCATCAGCGGGATGCGGTTGGCCGACGTGACGGGACTCATCACCACTTTCAGTTCGCTCATGCCCAGGTGTTTTTGCAGGGCCGTGACGACTTTCATGCACAGGTCGATCGAGTAACCCTGGTATTGCTGTTTGTCATCAAGGTAGGAGAAAGGCACGGAGCCGTCGCGCACGCCGAGGGTGACGGAGCCGGCTTTCTTGATCTTGGCCAAGGTGCCTGTCAATTCCTGGGCCTGGACGGGCGCCATGCTGCTGATGACGCCGACGCTGAGCAGTGTGGCGATGATTTTGGTCAATTTCATAAATTCTCCTGGGCGGACAAACCGGATAGATTCCGAACGAAACAACTGTGGTGCAAACGCCACCAATGGAATTAATTTTATTTCATTTTCAGCGCCGGACTAGCCGTTTTCTGCGATTGCCATCAAATAGGCGCTATACGCGCGCTGGAATCCCCGCGCCTGTAGCATTTTTCCTACTGATTTCCCATTCCCGATTTATTTTGCCGGCGCCAGCCCTTCCAAGGCATCCTCTTGCGCCTCATCGTCCAGGTTCGCCTGCTGGCGTTGCCACATCTGCGCATACAGGCCGTCGGCCGCCAGCAATTGCGGATGCGTGCCCCGCTCGACGATGCGGCCATGGTCAAGCACCAGGATTTGCTGGGCGTCCGCCACCGTCGACAAACGGTGCGCGATCACCAGGGTGGTGCGGTTTTTGGCGATTTCCTTCAGCTGCGACTGGATGGCCTGCTCGGCTTTTGAGTCGAGCGCCGACGTGGCTTCGTCGAAGATCAATATCGCCGGATCCTTCAGCAAGGTGCGGGCGATGGCCACGCGCTGCTTTTCGCCGCCCGACAACTTCAAGCCCCGCTCGCCCACCATGGAGTTATAACCATCCGGCAAGCTTTCAATAAAGTCATGGATGGACGCCGCCTTGGCCGCCGCCACGATGGCATCCTTGCTGGCACCCGGCTTGCCGTAGGCAATGTTGTATTCGATGGTGTCGTTGAACAGCACCGTATCCTGCGGCACGATGCCGATGGCTGCGCGCAGGGAATCCTGCGTGACGGCGCGCAAGTCCTGGCCATCGATGGTGATGGCGCCGCCATCGACTTCATAGAAGCGGAACAGCAGGCGCGACAAAGTCGACTTGCCCGAGCCGCTATGGCCCACCACGGCCGTGGTGGTGCCGGCCGGGATCTGGAAATCCACGTCGAACAGGATTTGCCGCTTGGCTTCATAGCTGAAATCCACGTGCGCGAAACGCACGGCCGCGCCCCGCGTGACGAGCGGTATTGCTTCCGGCGTATCGGCGATTTCGCGGTTTTCGTTCAGCAGCGAGAACAGGCGCTCCATGTCGGCCAGGCTTTGCTTGATTTCGCGGTAAATCACCCCGAGGAAATTGAGGGGAATGTACAGTTGGATCATGAAGGCGTTCACCAGCACCAGGTCGCCCAGGGTCATCGTGCCGGCGATGACGCCCACGGTGGCGCGCCACAGAATCAGGGTAACAGCCGTGGCGATGATCAGCGACTGGCCCGTGTTGAGCAAGGACAAGGAAGTCTGCGATTTCACGGCAGCCGATTCATAGCGCTGCAAGCCTTCATCGTAGCGCCGCGCCTCGTAATCCTCGTTGCCGAAATACTTCACGGTTTCATAGTTGATCAGCGAATCGATGGCCTTGGTATTCGCTTTCGAATCGAGGTCGTTCATGGTGCGGCGGAAATGCGTGCGCCAGTTCGTCACCAGCACGGTAAACGCGATGTAGGACACGAGCGCCACCGCCGTGATGACGGTGAACCAGATATCGTAGTGCAAGACCAGGTAGCCGAGCACGAGGGTGATTTCCACCAGCGTCGGCAGGATGTTGAACAGGGTGTAGGAAATGAGCGAGCCGACGCTGCGCGTGCCCCGTTCGATATCGCGTGTCATGCCGCCCGTCTGCCGGTTCAGGTGGAAACGCAGGGACAGCGC
The DNA here is from genome assembly GCA_963530105.1 of uncultured Janthinobacterium sp. GTDB lineage: Bacteria > Pseudomonadota > Gammaproteobacteria > Burkholderiales > Burkholderiaceae_D > Janthinobacterium. The sequence goes on along the minus strand of CAUSDR010000054.1, from coordinate 4,298 downwards.
ATGCAGGTGGCGGAACACTTGCAGGGCGATGGTGCGTACGGCGCGCTGCGTGACCCTGGCAAACAGGAATTCGCGCAATTCCGTAAACAGGGTGGTCGACAGGCGCAGCAAGCCGTAGGCCACCAGCAAGCCCACGGGCAATACCAGCAGCGCCTGCGGATGGGCTGCCGTGATAGTCAGGGCGTCGACGAGTTTTTTCAGGATCAGCGGCACGCCGACGTTGGCCAGCTTGGCGCCCACCAGGCAGAGCAGCGCCAGCAGCACCCGCCATTTGTAGACCCACAGATACGGCAGCAAGGTCTTGATGGTGGCGAAATCGCTATGGCTGGCGGAAGCGGGCGAGCGAGGTGGGGGAGTAGTCTGGGAACGGCGCATGGCGAAGGTCGGCTTTTTATGGTTCAATCGGGGCAATTGTAGCCTTTCATGAGAATAAAAGATGAGCACCTCCCCCGACCGCCCTGATAACTGCCTCGCCTCCGGCCTGCCCGCCGGCAAAATGCCGGAACTGCGCATGATGCCCGCCCCGTCGGACGCCAATGTGTACGGCGACGTTTTCGGCGGCTGGATCATGGCGCAGGTGGATATCGCCGGCTCCCTGCCCGCCACGCGGCGCGCCAACGGCCGCGTCGCCACCATCGCCGTCAATTCCTTCGTCTTCAAAAATCCCGTCTTCGTCGGCGATCTGCTGTCGTTCTACGCCGATATCGTCAAGGTGGGCAATACCTCGATCACCGTTAACGTGGAAGTGTATGCCGAGCGCAACCGCCTGCAGGCGTGCATCGTGAAAGTCACGGAAGCCACCCTGATCTATGTCGCCACGGATTCCGACCGCAAGCCGCGCAAGGTGCCGCCCATCGAGACCCTGCTGTCTCCCTGATTCCACACCATGGATAGCCAGCGCCGCATCTTCCTGCACAGCGCTGCGCGCATCGCCGCCCTGGCCGCAGCCGGCGGCGTGCTGTCCGGCTCCAGCGCGGCTGCCGCCACGCGCCTGAACGGCACGGGCTATCCGTTTGCGCTCGGCGTCGCTTCCGGCTCGCCGCTAGCCGATGCGGTGGTGCTGTGGACGCGCATCTGCCACGACCCGCTGCAGGCCAGCGCGACGCCCGCCATCGCCCTGAGCGTGCGCTGGGAAGTGGCCGATGACGAAGGTTTCAGGCGCATCGTCGCCAAGGGCCAGGCCACGGCCACGCCCGAGCTGGCGCACAGCGTGCACGTCGACGTGGGCGGCCTGGCGCCCGGGCGCTGGTACTGGTACCGCTTCATGTTTGGCGACGCCGTCAGCCCAGTGGGCCGCACGCGCACGGCGCCGGCACCCGGCACCCTGCCCGCCTCGCTGAAACTGGCCGTCGCCTCGTGCCAGCACTGGGAATTTGGTGCCTACGCGGCGCACCGGCATATCGCGGCCGCCGCGCCCGACCTGGTGGCCTTCCTGGGCGACTACATCTATGAATGGGGGCCGTACCAGCTGCAGCACCCGAGCCGGGCCGTGCGCACGCATGAAAGTTTTACGCTGGACGACTACCGCGCCCGCTATGCGCAATACAAGAGCGACCGGGACTTGCAGGGCGCACATTTGGCCTCGCCGTGGATCGTCACCTGGGACGACCATGAAGTGGCCAACGACTACGCCAGCGACCGCGACGAGTTGCTCACGCCCACCTTCCTGGCGCGCCGCGCGGCCGCCTACCAGGCATTCTATGAACACATGCCACTGCGCCTGCTGCCGCTGGGACGGCGGGGCTTTGTCGACATGCGCATCTACCAGCGCTACGACTGGGGCCGCCTGGCGCGCTTCCACGTGCTGGACGACCGCCAATACCGCGCCTATCACGCCTGCGCCAAGCCGGGCCGCGGCGGTTCGAACTCCATCACCACGCGCCACTGTCCCGACCTGCGCAAGCCCGAACGCACGATGCTGGGCGAGGAGCAGCAGCGCTGGCTGCAAGCCGGCCTCGATGGCTCTCCGGCGCGCTGGAATATCCTGGCCCAGCAAACCCTGATGGCGCAATCGAGCCAGGTGCCCATCGTGCGCCCCGGCGACGAGCGCATCTGGACCGATGGCTGGGATGGCTATCCGCTGGCGCGCCAGCGCCTGCTCGACGCCTTGCAAAGCAGCAAGGCCAGCAATCCCCTGATACTGTCGGGCGACGTGCACACGTTTTATGCGACCGAACTGAGCCGCAATGCCATGCGCCCCAGCAACAAGGACAATCCCGTGCTGGCCACGGAGTTTTGCGGCACCTCCATCACGTCCAGCTCGCGCCCGCAGGCGCGCACGGACCAGTACGTGGCGATGAATCCGCATATCCGCTACGGACGCAGCGACAAGCGCGGTTACATGCTATTGGAAATCACACCGGAAAAAACGACGACCCTGTTCCAGGGCCTGGAGAATGTGCGCGACAGTGCTTCCGCCATCGCGACACTGGCCAGCTTTACCGTGCAAGACGGCAAGGCTGGCGTGCAGGGGTAAGACTCAAGCGGCTTTCTTTTCGTCGCGCAATTGGCGACGCAAGATCTTGCCGACGTTGGTCTTCGGCAATTCATCGCGGAACTCGATGTATTTCGGCTTCTTGTACGCCGTCAACTCATGCTTGCAATGCTCGCGGATCTGTTCCACCGTCAGGTTCGGGTCCTTGCGCACGACAAACACTTTCACGGCCTCGCCCGAGTTGGCGTCCGGCACGCCGATGCACGCGCACTCCAGCACGCCCGGGCATGAAGCGACCACGTCTTCCACTTCGTTCGGATACACATTGAAGCCGGAAACGATGATCATGTCTTTCTTGCGGTCCACGATCTTCACGTAGCCGCGCTCGTCCATGACGCCCACGTCGCCCGTCTTGAAGAAACCGTCGGCCGTCATCGACTTGGCCGTCTCATCCGGGCGCTGCCAGTAGCCAGCCATCACCTGTGGGCCGCGCACGGCGATTTCGCCCGGCTCGCCCAGCGGCACTTCCACGCCGTCGTCGTTGAGGATCGCCACTTCCGTCGACGGGAACGGCAAGCCGATGGTACCTGTAAACTCCGTGATGTCGACGCGATTGCCCGTCACCACAGGCGACGTTTCCGACATGCCATAGCCTTCGATCAATGGGCAGCCCGTCAGTTTCAGCCAGCGTTCGGCCACGTTGCGCTGCAAGGCCATGCCGCCGCCATTGCACACTTTATAGCTGGAAAAATCGAGCTTGGCGAAGTCCGCATTGTTCAGCAGCGCGTTGTACAGGGTATTGACGGCCGGGAAGACGACGATCTTGTGCTTGGCCAGTTCCTTGACGAAACCCGGGATGTCGCGCGGATTCGGGATCAGCACGTTCAAGCCGCCCACGCGCATGCCCATCAGGGCGCTGACCGTCAGCGAATAAATGTGATACAGGGGCAAGGCGCACATGAAGCCCATCGAGGTGGCGCGCATTTCCGGCGTCATCACGGGCGAAATCCACGCCTCGTTTTGCAGCACGTTGGCGATCACGTTGCGGTGCAACAGCATGGCGCCTTTCGACACGCCCGTCGTGCCGCCCGTGTATTGCAGGAAGACGATATCGTCATGGCCCTGCTGCACCGGCGTGAGGGTCAGGCGCGCGCCCTCGGCCAGCATCTTGTTGAAACCGATGGCGTTCGGCAGGGAAAACGCCGGCACCATTTTCTTGATCTTGCGCACGACGAAGTTAACGATCGTTCCCTTCAAGCCGCCCAGCATGTCGCCCATGGTGGCGACGATCACATGCTTGACCTGGGTGTGCGGCAACACCTGCTCCACGGTGGTGGCGAAGTTTTCCAGCACGATGATGGCTTCGCTGCCCGAATCGATCAGCTGGTGCTGCAATTCGCGCGGCGTGTAGAGTGGATTGACGTTGACCACCGTGTAGCCGGCGCGCAAGATCGCCGCCATGGCCACCGGATACTGCAACACGTTCGGCAGCATGATCGCCACGCGCGCGCCCGTCTTCAGGCCCTTGCTCTGCAGCCAGGCGCCCATTTGCAGCGACAGCTTGTCGAGCTCGCGGTAGGTGAGGAATTTATCCATGCACACGAAGGCGTTGCGGTCCGCATATTTCTGGAACGACTCTTCCAGCAAATGCGTAACGGAACGGTATTGCGTGCAATCAATCTCTGCGGGAACGCTGTCCGGGTACGACTTCAACCAAATCTTGTCCATCTATGCCTCATCTTTATCTGTATGAAAGGGTGTGCCGCCTGATGCGCACACCCTGCACTGTTTATGCTGCTATCTTCGTTTCGTCGCGCAGGGCGCGACGCAAAATCTTGCCGACGTTGGTTTTCGGCAGTTCATC
>CAUSDR010000053.1:0-20211 GCA_963530105.1 uncultured Janthinobacterium sp. | reverse complement strand
CTCCGGGCCAACGCGTCCGGCGCGCTGGCCTGGCCCGGGCGCGCGGTACGATGTTTGACCGCGCCGCCTTGCCCCGGGTAGCGCCATTCCTGGCCTACCTCTCCTTCATCTTTATCGCCGACATGCTCGGCCGGCTCGGCTTTGCCGCGCAGGACCTGCGCTGGCTGTACGCCGTCAAGATCGGCGTCGTGCTGGGCATGCTGTTGTACTGGCGCCGCAGTTACACGGAATTGGCCCGGGTACCGCTCGGTGCGCGCGCGCTCGCCGTGGCGCTGGCCACGGGGCTGGTCGTATTTCTGTTGTGGATTAACCTCAGTGCCGGCTGGATGGTGATCGGCAGTTCGGACGGCTTCGATCCGCGCAATGGCGGCCAGATCGAGTGGAGCCTGGTGGTGCTGCGCATCGCTGGCGCGGCCCTCGTGGTGCCCGTGATGGAAGAGCTGTTCTGGCGCTCCTTCCTGCTGCGCTGGATCGACGCCCCGGATTTTGTCAAGTTCAATCCACGCCTGGCCAGCGCCAAGGCGTTTGTTGTCAGCGTGGTACTGTTTGGTTTTGAACACAACTTGTGGCTGGCCGGCATCGTTGCTGGCGCCGCATATAGCCTGCTGTACATGCGCAGCCAGAACCTGTGGTCGCCCATCCTGGCGCACGGCGTGACGAATGGCGTGCTGGGTCTCTGGATTGTTTCCGGTGGACACTGGACTTACTGGTAATATTGCCAATCAACTGTTGTTTTCTCAAAGACGATATCCCATGTTGAATTCCCCGCGAAAAAGTCAGCGTAGCTACCTGGGTCTGCCACTCAGGATGCGGCCCCTGTCCGCGCTGCGTGCTGCCTGCGTGCTAGTGCTGGGCGGCCTGGCCACGGCGCCGGCCATGGCTGCGCTCAGCGATACCATCTTTCCGTTTCTGGCCACGTCGTATTCGTATGACGACAATTTGCTGCGCCTGGACGATACGACTCCCGGTTACAACGGCCCCCGGTCGGATACGTCGCGCCAGTTGCAGGCGGGTTTTTTATTTAACCGCCCCATCGGCCGTCAAATTTTATCGGGACAGGCCAAATGGTCGCGTGTCTCGTTCCAGAATTTTGACAGGCTCGACTATAACGGCAAGGATTTCCAGGCTGATCTGGAATGGCATATCGCCAATCACCTGCAAGGCCATCTCGGTTCCACGTACAGCCAAACCCTGACGCCGTTCAGCGATTTCCAAAGCACGGAACGCAATCTGCGCGTGCGCCGGCGCGACTATGTCGACGGTTCATGGCGCTTTCATCCCAGCTGGCGCGTGCGTGGCGCTCTGAGCCGCGAACGCTATTCCTATGACCTGCCTGCCATGCGCCTGTCGAACCGCGTCGAGGATGCAAGCGAGTTCGGCGTCGACTACCTTGCGCCGAGCGGCAGCCTGATAGGCATACAGTTGCGGCACCTCAAGGGAGACTACCCCAACCGTGCCAATGGCGGCCAGTTTGGTGTGGATGACGGCTATACCCAGGATGAGGTCAAGGCGAATATTTACTGGCGCTACAGTGAAATTACCCAGGTACAGTTGCTGGCCGGCTGGGCCCGGCGTGGCCATACCTTTTATACAGGCCGCGACTCCAGCGGCACGAATGGGCGTCTGGTTGTGAACTGGGCGCCGCTGGGTAAGGTACGGTTCACCGGCAACCTCTGGCATGAATTTGGCACGGTGGAAAATGCGCTCATCTCGAGCAGCTTGAACAATGGCGCAAGTCTGGCCGCGACCTGGGATATCACGGCCAAGGTGCGCATGGATGCACAGCTGCGGCGCGAGAAGCGCGATTTCTCCGCCGCCAGCGGACTGGTGTTTCCTGTCGACGTCACTGACACGACGCGTACGGAGTCGCTGGGGCTGACCTATTTCCCGCGGCCCAATATCCAGCTGGGATTGAATGCTTTCCGTGACAAGCGGGCAGGCGCACCCATCATCAATACGAGTAGCTATCGCGCCAAAGGCGTCTCTTTTAGTGCCAGTGTGCAGTTCTGAAGAGCATCATGACCGTTAATGATATACCCCTGATTTCGTTTTTCCAGCGCGTGCTTGACCCCGTGATCATCATGGGCACGCTGTATTTGCTGTCAGTACTGTCCGGCACGCCGTTTACCGGCTACTCGCTGGTGCTGATGATCTTGGCATTCTTTATTTCCTCGTCGGTGTTCCAGTATGTCGATCCGTACCGGACGTGGCGCAGCGGCCGCATGCTTGCCTATGCCCGCGATGTCTTCGTCGGCTGGGCGATCACCGCGCTGATCCTCGTGTTTCTGGGTTCTGCCACAGGACTGGCATTCCATTACAGCCACGACCTGGTCATGGCCTGGTTCCTGCTGACGCCGTTCGTGCTGCTGGTCAGCCATCTCGCAGCGCGCCGCGTCGTCGCTGACCCGGGGCGTGACAGCGAAGTGCGTTCCGTGGTGATCATCGGCGCCAATGATGCCAGCTTGAAATTTGCCAGCACGGTGGAGCGCAATCCCAATCTGTTCATGCAGGTGCGGGGTTTCTTTGACGATCGCACCGATGACCGCTGGCCGGAAAAGATGCGCGAGCCGATGCTGGGCAAAATGGCCGATATCGCCGCCTATGTGCGCGAACACAATATCAAGATGATATTCATCAGCCAGCCCATTTCCGCCCAGCCGCGCATTCGCAAGATGCTCGATGAATTGCAGGATACGACCGCCTCCGTATATTTCTTGCCAGATATTTATATCTTCGACCTGATGCAGGCGCGCTTCGACAATGTCGGCGGCATGCCCGTGATCGCCATCCGCGAATCGCCCTTTACCGGTTTTAACAGCATGGTCAAGCGCGGCAGTGATATCGTGCTCGGCTTGCTGATCCAGATACTGCTGCTGCCCGTGATGCTGGTCATCGCCATCGCCGTCAAGCTGACGTCGAAGGGCCCGGTCATTTTCCGCCAGCGGCGCTATGGCCTGTATGGCGAAGAAATCATTGTTTACAAGTTCCGCTCCATGACCGTCAGTGAAGATGGCGCCACTGTGACGCAGGCAACCAAGAATGACCAACGGGTCACGCGCATAGGTGGCTTCCTGCGCCGCAGTTCACTCGATGAGTTGCCGCAGTTCATCAATGTGTTGCAAGGGCGCATGAGTATCGTAGGACCGCGGCCGCATGCGGTGGCGCACAACGAGCAATATCGCAAGCTGATCAAAGGCTACATGCTGCGCCACAAGGTCAAGCCGGGCATTACCGGCTGGGCGCAAGTGAACGGTTTGCGCGGCGAGACCGAAACATTGGACAAGATGGAAGCGCGCATCCATTTCGATCTCGATTATTTGCGCAATTGGTCGCTGTGGCTGGATATCTGGATCATCGTGCGCACGGTCAAGGTGGTGCTGGCACGCGAGAATGCACACTGACCGGCGTGGTTCTGGAATATGTTTTGCGCAGTGTTGATAAGCGTTAAAATGACAGCAGGAACTTTGCTCTTTGTATCCCACTTTCGCCACGCAGGTGCTGCGGCGCCGGCTGGCGGCAGCGCCGGGGCCGTCGGCCGGGAGCATGGTCCGCGATGGTGGAGGGGGCCGGCAGCGCTGCCGTATGTCGTTTGTGCCATCGAGGGAAGTTACTGCGAATGTGAGATGATTTTCCTATGGGGAACTTTATTTCAAATGCCAACCCTGCTCCAGTCTAGCCGCTTCCTGGCGCTGATCGGCCTACAGCCTGTCGGCGCCTTGCATCGCGCCTCTGCCTTTTTAAAAAAGTGCTATTCTATCAACCATTTCTGTCGTAATGTATCCGTAGCATCACATGATCACCTTGGAAACAGTTGTTTTTAAACCTTCTTAATGGATTTTTAAGCAAATAGTTTCCAGGAGGACTTGTAAAATCTGTATCATATTTATAATATTGACAATTGTGTGAGCAAGTCCCATAATTTTGACCGAAATCTATTTTTTTGAACAACAAAGTTGTTTGCCAGTCTATTGATTCTACTGGCGGCAACCGTGCCGTTCTTAGCCGATTTCCCGACCTGAATCCAAGGAGTAATCTTGAACCATTCTCATGACGCAGCGCTGTCCCATCACAAACACGTTGCTCCTTCGCGCCTACGGTGCGCGGCCTTGGTATTGCTGGTCGTGGCTGGCTTGTCCGCTTGCGGTAACAAAGAGAAAAAGCCAGGCCAGACATTGGCTAGTGTCAATGGCGAAGAAATTACGGTTTTGCAACTGAATGAAGAGATGCAGCGCGCGAATGTCCAGGCTGCGCAGCAGGAAGCTGCCAGCAAACAATTGCTCGAATCGCTGATCGACCGTCAGCTGCTGCTCAACGAAGCCGTCAAGGAGAAGGTGGATCGCGATCCGAAAGTCGTGCAAGCCATCGAACGGGCCAAGGCGCTGATCCTCGCGCAAGCCTACATGCAAAAGAAAATAGGCACCGCTGCCCGTCCGGAAAAAGCCGAGGTCGAAGAGTACTTCACCAAGAATCCGCAGTTTTTCGCGCAGCGCAAGCAGTTCGACATGCGCGAACTGATTATTGCAACCGCCGATATGAATGACGCCCTGAAGGCCGCGATGGATGGCGCCAAGTCGCTCGAGGACGTGGCGGCATGGCTCGATGCGAACAAGGTGAAATATGCGCGCACGCAGTTGTCGCGCACCAGTGCCGATCTGGCGCCTGAATTGAGCAGCAAGCTGTTGGCGATGCCGAAGGGCCAGTTGTTCATCATCCGTGAAGGCGACCGTACCTTGCTCATTTCGCTGGCGGATATCAAGGACAGCCCCGTCACCCTGGCGCAGGCGGCGCCGCAGATCGAGCAGTTCCTGTTCAACAAAAAGAACAAGGATGCCGCCGATGCGGAACTGGCGCGCCTGCGTGCCGCGGCCAAGATCGAATACATGAACAAGGCCGAGCAAAAAACGCCCGCGGCATCGGCATCGGCTGTGGCGAGTGGCAGCGCGCCGGTCGCACCGGCGGTGCCAGCTGCGCCAGCGGCAACCGACCATGACGTCAATGCACGTGGCGTGGCGGGCTTGAAGTAATTTAATTGATGTATTTATTAGGACTGATCATGAAACGACTCGTACTTTGGATGACGGCGCTGTTGATGGCAGGGGTACTCAATGTTGCAGGTGCAGCAGACGTCCTGCTGGGCCCTGGGGATGTACTGAAAGTCTCCGTGTATGGCAGCCCCGACCTTGCCCTGGAAACGCGTGTCAGCGAGGCCGGCGATATTACCTTCCCGCTGATTGGCCCGGTGCATGTGGGTGGCCTGTCCACTTCGGTAGCCGAAAAGAAAATCGGCGGCTTGCTGGAAAGTGGCGGGTTCTTGCGCAAGGCCCAGGTTAACATCATCGTGACAGTCCTGCAAAGCCAGCAAGTGTCAGTGCTGGGCCAGGTCAACCGTCCGGGACGCTATCCGATCGAAGGCAAGCGCAGCGTCATGGACATGCTGGCGACGGCTGGCGGCATGAGTGCCGATGGCGGCGACACGATCAGCCTGATCCGCAAGCGCAACGGCACCACCACGCGCGAAGTGGTCGACATCATCAAGATGGTGCAGAGCGGCGAACTGTCCCAGGATTACGATGTCTCGGGCAATGACGTGATTTTCGTCGAGCGCGCTCCACGCTTCTACATCTACGGTGAAGTGCAGCGCCCCGGTGCATTCCGGCTCGAGCGCGACATGACCGTGTTGCAGGCCCTGTCCGTCGGTGGCGGCTTGACACAGCGTGGCACGGAACGCGGCGTGCGCATCAAGCGCCGTGACGCCAATGGCGTCTTGCAAGTGCTCGATGCCAAGCACGACGATTTGCTCAAGGTGGACGACGTCGTGTATGTGAAGGAAAGTCTGTTCTGATTTTTCCCTGACATTTTTGTCATACGGCACCATTTTTTCTCCGGTTTGAAAGCACCAAATGAACTTAGCCCAATTTTTACTTATCTTGCGAGCACGTAAGAAAATTGTCCTGCTAACCCTGCTGTTTACAGTTGCGGTTACCTTGGGCGTCAGTCTGATTCTGCCAAAGTCGTATCGGGGAACCAGTTCACTGGTGCTGAACTATAAAGGTGTCGATCCGTTGACCGGCCTGACCTTGCCAGGGCAATTGCTGCCTGGCTATATGGCAACGCAGATTGATATCATCAGCAGCAAGAATGTCGCCCTGCGCGTGGTCGATTCGCTCGGCTTGGCGAAGAGTCCGGCCGTCGTCGCCCAGTTCAACGAGGATACGCAAGGCAAGGGCAATATTCGTGACTGGCTGGCCGATTTGCTGCTGAAAAAGCTTGAAATCGTGCCGTCGCGCGAGAGCAGTGTCGTCGATGTCAGCTTCAAGGGCGCCGATCCGCAATTCGTTGCCGCCGTGGCGAATGCGTTTGTTGATGAGTATCAAAAAATCAATATTCAGCTAAAAGTGGAGCCGATGCAAAAGGCTTCCGCCTACTTTAACGAGCAGATCAAGCTGCTGCGTGACAATGTCGAGGTAACGCAAAGCCGGTTGTCAAAGTACCAGCAAGAGCATGGCATCGTCAGTGTCGACAACCGTCTCGACGTCGAATCGAATCGCTTGAACGACCTGTCGGCGCAATTGGTCGCTGCGCAGGGGCAGTTGATGGAAGCCAGTTCGCGCCAGCGCATGGCGCAAGGTGCGAACGCGGCCAACTCGCCCGACGTGACGACGAATCCGCTGATCCAGAACCTGAAGATCGGTCTCGGTAGCGCGGAGGGTAAATTGGCCGAACTGGGCCAGCGCCTGAGCCCGAATCACCCGCAATACCAGAGCGCCAAGGCTGAAGTCGACAAGCTGCGCAATGATTTGCGCGAGCAAATGGCGGCAACCTCTTCCAGTGTTGGCAACAACGCGGAAATCCTGCAGCAGCGCGAGTCGGCAGTACGCGGGGCGTTGGCGGCACAGAAATCCAAGGTGCTCGAATTGAACCGTACGCGTGACGAAATGGGCGTGTTGGCGAAGGATGTCGAGAGTGCGCAGCGCGCATTCGATGTGGCATCGCAGCGTTTTTCGCAAACGCGGATCGAGGGACAGTCCGATCAATCCGACGTGGCGGTATTGAATCCGGCCACGCCGCCGATCGAACCGGCCTCGCCGAAAATCCTCTTGAACGTCGTGCTGTCGCTGTTCCTGGGAACCATGCTGGGCGTCGGTTTTGCCCTGGTGATGGAGATGCTTGATCGCCGTGTGCGTTCCGAGGCGGATCTGCAGGATGCGGTTGATGTGCCGGTGCTCGGCCTGGTGGAATGGAAGGCGCCGAAGCGCCGCCGTTTCGGTCTCTTCAAACGGGCTGCGCCACGCCAGCTTGGCCTTAATTAAATAATGGACTCGACGATGAATCAACTTATCCACCCGGTGACGACACCGGCGCCGTCGCGCAGTGCCGATTCCAGTATCGGAGGCTTGCTGCTGGAATCAGGCAAGATCACGCCGGAAGGTGCCGAGCGTATCTTGCGCATGCAGAAGGAGCTGGGCATACGCTTCGGTGAAGCGGCGCAGCGCTTGGGCCTGGTGACGGAAGCCGATATCCAGCAAGTGCTGGCGCGGCAATTCGATTACCCTTACCTGCAACCAGGCGAGCGCAAGTATTCGGACAAGCTGCTGGCCGCCTATCAACCATTCAGTCCCCAGGTGGAAACCCTGCGCGCCGTGCGTAGCCAGCTGATGCTGCGCTGGTTTGCGCGCGGGCGTAAGGCGCTGGTGGTGGCCGGTGTCGACTCCGGGGATGGCGCCAGCTTGTTTGCCGCCAACCTGGCCGTGGTGTTTTCCCAGCTCGGCGAAAACACTCTGCTGGTGGATGCGAATTTGCGCAAACCGACACAGCACGAGGTTTTTGACGTGAAGGGACGTCAGGGCCTGTCCGACATGCTCGCTGGCCGCGCCGAGATCGATATCATCGAGAAGGTGGACGCTTTTGTTTCGCTGTCGGTACTGGGTGCGGGTACGCTGCCGCCGAATCCGCAGGAGCTGCTCAGCCGTAGTTCCTTCGGCGGCTTGAATCAACAACTGGAAAGCTTGTACGACGTCGTGCTGTATGACGTGGCAGCCTATTCCGATGGTTCCGATTCGCTAGCGATCGCCGGCCGCGCCGGTGGCGTGTTGCTGGTGGCACGCAAGAACAAGACGCAGCTCGAAGCGATCAGTGCCATGGCCGAACAAATGAAAAACAATGGCGCCGAGGTGGTCGGCTCCGTGCTGGTTGACTTCTGATGGCAACGCTCTCGAACGCCGGTGCTGATCCAGCTTCCGCCAAATGGCGGATGGAGCTGTCCAGCTGGCCGATACTGCTTGGTTTCCTGGCACTCGCCGTTCCGACGTTGATCAGCCTTTTTCGCGGCCCATGGTCGACGGAAGAGTACGCACATGGGCCGATTATCCTGGTGCTTGCCTTATGGCTGATGTGGCGCCGCTGGCCCATGGTGCTCGCGGCCACGGAGCGTCGCCCCAGCTGGGCTGGCTGGCCGCTGTTCGCGCTGGCCATGCCACTGTACGTGATTGGCCGCTCGCAGCAGATTCTCTCTTTTGAAATCGGCTCGCTGATATTGCTGGGAGTTGCCCTGGTCCTGGTGCGCCAAGGCGCGCGCGCGCTGGTCATCCTGTGGTTCCCGTTTTTCTTCATGCTGTTCATGATTCCCCTGCCTGGCGCCGTGGTCAGTGCATTGACCATGCCCATGAAGATGGCGGTTTCCTATGTCACTGAACACTTGCTGTATGCCGCCGGGTACCCGATCGCGCGTACGGGGGTAATTTTGCAGATCGGACAATACCAGTTGCTGGTCGCGGATGCCTGTGCCGGCTTGCAGACCTTGCTTACCCTGGAATCGCTGGGTTTGTTTTACCTGAATGTTGTGCGGCATACATCGGCCTTGCGCAATATCGGCCTGGCCTTGCTGATCATCCCCATCTCCTTCACGGCGAACGTGATTCGCGTGGTGACACTGACGCTGATTACCTATTACTTCGGTGATGCCGCTGGCCAAGGCTTCCTGCATGGCTTCGCCGGCATGGTGCTGTTCATCAGCGCGCTCGTCCTGATCATCGGCGTTGACTCCCTGTTGCAGAAGATCTCGAAGTGGCATGCCAAACGCGGAGCAGTCAAATGAAGACAAAATTACTTGGCGCAATGGTAATGGGCGTCTGCATGCTGGTCGCCGCTGGAGCCACGGTGGCACTGACGCCGCATATCTATCAGGCGAAGATTCGTCCGCCGTTTGTGCTGGAAAACGTGATACCGGTGCAGTTTGGCGAATGGAGCGAGGAAAAGAATCAGATGGCCGCCGTGATCAGTCCGGAAACGGCGGCCATGTTGAAGAAAATCTATTCGCAAACACTGTCGCGCACCTACGTCAACCACCAGGGCGAGCGCATCATGCTGTCGATCGCCTATGGCGGTGACCAGAGCGACACCATGCAGGTACATTATCCGGAAGTGTGCTATCCCGCGCAGGGCTTTCAGCTATTGCGGGAACGCAGTGAAACATTGAACCTGGCTCACAGCAGCATTCCGGTAAAGCGCCTGGAAACGAGCCTGACCAACCAGCGATTCGAGCCGATTACCTACTGGACAACCGTGGGCGATCAGGTGGTGCAAGGCGGATTCAATAAAAAGATCGCAGAAATGAAGTATGGCATGCATGGCCAGATACCCGATGGCTTGCTATTCCGGGTCTCGTCGATCGACATGGATACGGCACGCGCGTATCGGCTGCATGACAGCTTCGTGAGTGCGTTGGAAAAGACCTTGTCTCCCGCATATCGCAAGCGTTTGATGGGAAGCGCATCTTGAAATGCTCAGTTTTTTTAATGCGTGCGGATCCAGACTGATGATGCTTCGTTCTTTGCCGAGTTTGCGAACATGCTTGCCGCTCGCCTGGTTGCCGTCCCCAGTGCGCCGTCATCATGTCCACTGATTTACATGAAGACGCCTACTCCACGGCGAAAGTGAAACGCAGTCTGGTGCATTTCCTGGTGGGTAAGACCGGTTCCGCGATCGTTGCGATCGGCATGCTGCTGGTGCTGGTGCGCATGCTCGAGCGTGAATCTTACGGTTTGTACATCGTTCTACTGGCTACGCTGGAACTGGTGCAGTTGGGCAGTAGCCTGGGGTGCTACCCGGCCTTGAACCGCTATGTGCCGGAGTTGCTGTCGCGTAATCAAGGCTTGGCCGTGCGGCGCCTGCTGTGGATGCTGTCTTGCTGGCGTGGCGTGACGCTGGCTCTGGCATGCGTCATTTTTGCCTGCATGGCCAGGCCCTTGTCAGGAGTGCTCGGTTTTCCGGACTTCGCTGCCATTATCGCCTTGTACGCAGTGGTCATTTTTCTGGAAGGTGCAGCGCGCTACTTCGATGTTGTCTTTGAAACCCTGCTGTTGCAGGGCGTCAGTCAAAGCGCGGTGTTATTGCGCAATGGCTTGCGCCTGGCCGGGATACTGCTGGCATTCACCTTCGACATGGAATTTTCCCTGCTGACTTTTGTATGGATGGAAATAGCGGCGTCTGCCTGTGGACTGGGATTTTCCATATTGTTGACCGTGCGCCATGTCAATGCCATCGCGCGCAAGCGTCCCGGGGACCTGGCCATGCCTTCGATGTCGCGCATGCGTGCGTATGTGACGCCAGCCTACCTTGCCCAAGTGGTCGGCCTGGCGCAGGGGCCTGATCTGGTCAAGATGCTCGTTGCCAAGCTGTCTGGCGCTGTACAAACTGGCGCCTTCGGGTTTGCCGCGGCGCTGGCCAGCATGTTGCAGCGCTACCTACCCGTCTTCTTGCTGATCGGGATGGTGCGGCCTTTGTTTGTTTCGCAGCAGGCGCGTGGCAGGGATCCCTCGCGCCTGATTTTGCTGGCGAATATCGTTTTCAAGCTGAATGTCTTTGTGATCGCTCCCGTCACGATGCTGTTGCTGGTGGTGGGGGAGCGCCTGACTGGAGCGTTATCTGGAGGAAAGTTTCCGGAAGCCTGGCAGTATCTGGCGGCCTTGCTCCTGCTGCTGGTCGCGCAAACCCTGCATGTCGTACTGGGCTTGATAGCGCTGGCGGCAGAAGAAGCGCGCGCCGGACTGGTGGGGACAATGTATGGCTTGGCAGGCATTGCCGCCGGCTTGCTGCTGTATCCATTGATGGGGCCGCTGTCGATGTGCGCCGGGCTGATAGTCAGTGAGTTGATCTGGTGCCGGGTCATGCATGGTGCCTTGAAGCGCCACGGATTTCATTTCCGGATCGACTGGCCTGGATTGTTGCGCTTGTGGTTCGCCGCTGCTGTGGCGATGCTGCCACTGTTGCTGGGCCGGACCTACCTGTCCGCTTCGTCGCTACTGGAACTGCTGTTGGCGATTGCCTTGACGGGGTTCCTGTATTTATTCATCGCTCGCCTGCTACGGCCCTTTTCTGGCAGTGAGCGTCACTTAATCAATTCGGCGTTGCCCAAGCCGATTTTTGTCTGGTAACGATAGAGCAAGATGTCCGACCTCAAACAAACGGTACCCGCGCCAGGATTGAAGGCGCGCCTGAAACAGCAATTGCGCGCCCATCCACGACTGTGGGGTGCCTATTGGCAAGCCAAGCAGCAGATTCGCCGCCTGGCGTTGCTGCGCTATTTTTGGTACGACATCCGTCACACCTATCGAGGCATGTTCTGGCGGCATCAGCACGTGCAAGTGCGTACACTGGGCGCGGAGATGCTGTTTCAATATCATAAATTGGAAAAAGGTCTGGTGATGCCGGGCAAGCGCCGGCTGTTCGGCCTTGAGCCAGCGCATGCGAGCATGCAACTGATACAGCGTTGGCGCGCTGCGGGACATGATTTGCAGGATCCCGTGTACGTTGGCGCAGTTGAAACGCTGCGCGCTTATCAAAGCCGCTTGCGTGACAATGAACTCGACCCGAAGGGTATTATCCTGCCGCAGGTGGACGTTTTCCTGCGGAGCAGCGGCGATGGCGATGCTGCGTTGGCGACACCGCAGAAGCTGGTGAAAGCGATGGTGAGTGACCTTTCTCCAGCGGCAACATTTCGTTCGCTGACGGAAGCGCGCCGCAGCGTACGCAGTTTCTTGCCCGAGGCCGTGCCACACGGCGTGTTTGAGGAAGCCGTGCGCTTGGCCCAGCTTTCGCCATCTGCCTGCAACCGCCAGCCTTGCCGCATCTACCTGGTCAATGATGAGGAACGGAAGCGGCAACTGCTTGCGCTGCAGAACGGCAACTTGGGTTTTGGCCATCTGGCACCCCACGTCGCCATCATTACCGCCGATGAGGAATGCTTTTTTGATGCCAGCGAGCGGCACGAGCCGTATATCGATGGCGGCCTGTTTTCCATGTCTTTCATTCTTGCGCTGCGTGCCCAGCACGTCGCCTCGTGTTGCCTGAACTGGTGCGTGTCGCCTGAAACCGATCGGCGTGCCCATGCATTATTTTCGCTGCCGCAGTCGCAGCGCATTGTCATGCTCATGGCGATCGGCTATGCGCCCGAGGAGTGCGCGGTGCCGCGCTCGCCGCGGCGCGGCCTGGAGCAGGTATTGATTTCATTGTAAGCACGGCGCCGGTGGCGCAAAATTTCTATAATCGCAAGGCAGTTGGAGCCAGGCTTAATGAAGCAGTCATTTAAAAAAATTCGATTCCAGTATGTCCTCATGGCAATGGGTGGCATGCTGATGGCCTTCTTGCTATCCGCATTCGTTGCCTTGGCGGGCCCCGGGAAACCGACATTCCTGCTGATCGGCGCCATGGCGGCAACGTTTCTTCTCTTGCTCGATAACTCGCGCCTGATCTTCCTTCTGGGTGTGATGGTATTTTTAGTGATCGGGCAATTGCTCTATTTTGCGAAAATTAACCAGGCACTTTGGCTGCCATATGGCCTGGCCGCCTTGCTGTTCCTGCGCATCCCTTCCGCGTATCTGCAAAGTCCGTTTGCGAAATCGCGGGTGCCAATTCCACTGCTGCTGCCGCTGCTGTTCTTCTTCTTCATATTGCTGTTATCGATTGGGCTCAATACGCCACCGTTGCTCCAGGTAATGGTGGGTGGGAAGAACTTAATCATGCTGTGGAGTGTTTTTTTGCTGATTGCCTTGTTTGCCATTCCCTTTTCCGCGATGGAACGAATGATCGGCATGCTGTTCGGCGTCGTCTTCCTGCAGATTCCCTTTGTTCTGTATCAGTACTTCATCGTGGCGCCCAAGCGTAGCAACCTCGGTGGACGCCACGGGGTGGCGTGGGATGCGATCGTCGGCTCGCTGGGGGGCGATCCCAATGCTGGTGGTTTGAGTGGTTCCATGGCATTTTTATTGGTGGTGGGCATGATCCTTGCCATCAGCTTGTACCGCTATCGCCAGATCGGGAAAAAAATGCTGGCGGCGATCTGGCTTGCCGGATTGCTGTGTATCGGTTTGGCCGAAGTGAAAGTGGTCGTTGTGCTTTTACCCATTGGCATCGCCATCCTGTTCTGGCGAGATTTGCTGGCCAGGCCTTTGAAGGCAGTCTTGGGGGTGGTGGGCGGTCTGGTGTTAGCCCTGTGCATCCTGGTGGCCTATAACGAGATACATTCGAATAAATCAAATAAAGCACATGATTTGACGCAACTTCTGGATCAGAATTTCGGCTATGTTCTGGACCCGACGCTGATCAATTTCGAGACGGGCGAGATGGGGCGCAGCGCCGCCATCATGTTCTGGTGGAGCGAAGGCTTCGAGCCGGATCCGTTGAGGGGGTTGCTCGGATACGGGCCTGGCTCCAGCCGTAGCTCGAGTTCGCTGGCGGTGGGTGAAGTTGCAAGAAAGTACAAGTTTGGCATCGACCGATCCAGCGCCACGCAATTGCTGTGGGAAGTGGGCCTGGTGGGCTTCTGTGCTTACGTGCTGATTTTCGGTGGCGCGGTCTGGATGGCGCTGCGCAGTGCGGACACCTTCCAGTCGGCGAGAACGAAAGCGACGCTGGAAGCGTGTGGCGCGAGTCTGTGCATGGCGCTGTTGATGCTGCCCTATGGCCGCGACATGCTGGAGGCGCCCGCGCTGACCTTCACCATGATGTGCCTGCTGGGCTATGTAGCCCAGGCATATGGACTGCGGACGCTGGCTGGCGCAGCGCGCAAGGGGGGCCCGCGTGGCGCAAGCGCAAGCGTTTTGACAGAGCAGGACGTGGTGGACTTACAAAAACGTTGAATCGGCTCATGCCATGGCGTGAACACTTCGCGATCAATCTATTACAGGATGCTTCATGACTAAGATTTACTTTGCAGGGCACAATAATTTTGGCAACCGGGGTTGCGAAGCGCTGGTGCGTTCCGTATCGGGGCTGATACGCGCAAAACTGGATAGCGCGCAGTTCGCCACGCCCTCCATCGCCATCGATCTCGACAGCAAACAGTGGCCGCAAGCCGCGGCCAATGGTATCGAGTTCGTTTCTGCCGCGCCCGCATCCGAAAAGCTGCGCTGGTGGAGCCGGGCGAACCGGGTGTTGCCTGTGATTGAGCGCATGGGCAGGCCGGGCAGCGAGCTCGATCCCGCCTCGCATCGGCAGTTGAAGGAATCGTCCCTGTTGCTGATGACGGGCGGAGACAATATTTCGCTCGATTATGGTCTGGTGTCGCTGTATGAGCATGCCGCGTATATCGATGCGGCAAAACGCCTGGGGGTACCCGCCATGTTGTGGGGTGCTTCGGTGGGACCCTTCAGCCGAAAGCCCCACGTGGAACGGTTCATGCAAAAGCACCTGGCCGATTACGCGGCCATCACGGTGCGCGAGACGGAAACGGCGCGTTATCTGCGCGGCATCGGCCTGGACAATGTAATCGAAGCCAGCGATCCCGCCTTTACCCTCGTGCCGGAAGTCTTCGACGTGAGTGCCATCCTGCCTGAGGCGCCAGAGGGCGTCATCGGCATTAACGTCAGTCCCCTGGTGCGCGGCTACCTGGCCGGAGAGCAGGCGCGCACAACGCTTGATGCTGAAGTAGTGGCCTTCGTGCGCGAACTCGTCGAAAAGCGCGGCTACGCCGTGGTACTGCTGCCGCATGTCGGACCACTCGACGGCAACAGCCGCAATAGCGACCACCACTACATGCAGAGCCTGATGAAGGAATACGCGCTGGACCATCCACGCATACGCCTGGCGCCTTCGCACCTGAATGCCACGCAGCTGAAGTATCTGATTTCGCGCTTCCGCTTCTTTATCGGCGCGCGCACCCATGCCACGATTGCGGCATTCTCCACCGGTGTGCCGACCATTTCGATTGCCTACAGCGTGAAGGCGAAAGGCATCAATCGCGACTTGTTCGGCGATACCCGCCTCGTGCTCGATACCCCGGCCGTGTCGCTCGACAGCTTGCGCCAGTATCTGCGCCACCTTGAAAGCCAGGAGCAGGATATCCGTGACCTGCTGGCCGAGCGGATTCCTGAGTGGCGCCGCCGCGCGGCCATTCCCGTGCAGTCCGTATTGAACTTGCTGGGAAAGCGTTGATATGAGCAGGATGGCTGTAAGTGTCATTATCAAGGCGCTCAATGAAGAAAAGCATATAGCGCGGGCAGTGGAAAGCGCCCTGCGGGCCGTGAGCCACGTTGGCGGGGAGGTGATTCTTGCCGATTCGGCATCAACCGATCGCACGGTGGAGATTGCCTCGGTCTATCCGATTACCATCGCCAGCCTGAGCAACCCGCACGAACGCTGCTGCGGGATCGGCGCGCAGCTCGGCTATCAGCATGCGCAGGGCGAGTTTATTTATGTCCTCGATGGCGACATGGTCATGCATGCAGGTTTCCTGGAAGCGGCGCTGGCCTGTTTCGCCGATGACCCTACGCTTGCCGGCGTGGGTGGTATGGTGTGCGAAAAGAATCTCGACAGCCTTGAATACCGGATGCGGGTCGCACGCGCGTCGCCGGACTTGCAGCCAGGAGAAGTGGGGCGCCTTGATGGCGGCGCCCTGTACCGTCGCGCTGCGGTGGAAAAGCTCGGTTATCTGACCGACCGCAACCTGCATAGCTATGAAGAATTTGACCTTGGCATCCGCCTGCGCGCGGCGGGCTGGAGCTTGAAGCGCATCCCCGTCAACGCGGTGGATCACTATGGCCATACGACGGAAGCGGTGAAACTGTTGCTGCGGCGCTGGAAAACCGGCTATATCTGCGGCTCCGGTGAAATCCTGCGCGGCGCCATGGGCAAATCCCATTTGCCGCTGGTGCTGCGCGAACTGCGCGACCTGCATTTGAGCGTGGCGGTCATCGCGTGGCTGCTTGCCCTGATTGGCGTGTGGTGGCTGCCCGTCGACTTGCTGCCCACGATAGGCGCATTTGTACTTGTGCTGATAATGCCGCTGCTGCTGATGGCGGTAAAAAAACGCTCGCTAACGCGTGCCGCATATTCCCTGTTCTCGTGGTGTATCGGTACCGCGGGCTTGCTGCGCGGCTTGTCTGCATCGCGCCGCTCGCCGACCGAGTCGATCCAGGTGCGCCTGCGTTCCCCTGTTGTCTCCTGAGTCCGGGAACGGTGAGGCAAGCCGTCCCTGGAACCAGGGCGGCTTGCGGGGCAACATTTACGAACCGAACGCACCCACGGCAACGGCTGCGGGGTTATAGGCGTAGCCATCCTTGTAGCGCCGCTGTGCCAGTCCGGTTTTTCCACCCACCAACGTTGCTCCCAGGGGGCGGTAGGCTGGGCTGACGAGGGCAGGCGTGGTCGTCCAGCTCACCGCTGCGTCTGCATCAAATGGCGCCACCTTCCCCTTGTAGGCGGCGAGACCGGATTGGCCATTCAGCGAGACGCCCTCTGCATTGCGTACGCGCAGCTGGGCGGTAGGCGCCGACCAGGACAGATAGTGGTTGTTATTGCCGCTGACCGTGGCTGTCACTGTCATGGTGCCCATGTCGGTGGCGGCGACCTTGCCCTGCAGCAGGTCAATCATGATCCGCGTGCCGCTATTGCCGCATACCAACAAATTGTTGGACACGTCCACATCGACATCGCCGGCGATAGGGCAGTTGGCGAACAGATTCAGCAGGCGGTTCGTCAGCGTCTCGGCGCTATTGAACATGGTGTTGTGATACACCTTGTGCCCGTTCCCGCCATCGATTTGAATGTGCTGGCCACGCGCCTCGGCAATGATGTTGAATTCATAACGGTTGTTCTGGAACGCGGCATGCGACCTGTTCGTTCCACCGGCAACGTCATTGAAGACGGTCGACCAGATGCCGCCGGCATGATAGCCAGTAAAGAGCCGCCCAGCATTGCCTGCGCGCAAGCCATAGTTATTACGCACGAGCATGTTGGAGCACGATGACCAGGCTTCGACGATGGAGTTGCCGCCGACGTCATGGCCATAATTGCCTTCCACGATCAAGCCGTCCACATTGGCCACCTCGAAAGCGTTATTCAATGCATCGTAGCCTTCGCAAGCGACAATCATGGAATTGGTGGCACGGACCGTGTCCGAAGCGCCATACAGCAGCATGGCATCGGACGCTATTGTCAGGGCAGATGCGTCGTATCCCGCCTGTCCTGCACGGCAGCCAATGAACCACAGCCCCGACACTGCCGTCATGGCGGCGTATGCCTTGGGACGCGAGGCCCGAAGAGAAATATTGCGCGCCATGCGGCAATCCATGCCGATCACATGCACGTTGCCGGTTTGTCCAACGTTGGAATAGCGGATGTTGAGCGCATAGTCAGAACCTTGCGTTTCCATGCTGACGGTATTCGGGTCCACCCCGTCATATGTCCAGGCATACAGGGTGTTTGATGCTGCATCGTAATAGGCCATGCCGTCACCAGCGACGTCCGCCAGTGACGCCTTTTTCCACAGGCGCTTTTCATCCTGGAACACATCGGTATTTTGCGTCACGTCCGCCAGTTTGTAGACGTTGTCGCCATGCCGGGTCCAGTCCGTGCGCACGATGCCGGCAGTGATGACGGGCAATGCTTCGGCTTCACCGTACGGACAAATAATGAAAGGGCTGGCCGCCGAGCCATGGCAGTCCAGCACGAGTCCATCGGTCCCCGTGACGCGCAGTGTCGTGCCGCGCTTGATGCCCAGCACCTGGCCCGACATGTCACCCGTGCACGCCAGCTGGAGCTGGGCCTGCGTGGTGAACGGGTTGTTGCATGTCCCCAGGCCCTGGCTTTCTGCGGCGGAGGGATCAAAGAAGATGGTGGGCTGCGCGGAAAATCCCAGGGCGTACAGATTAAAGCCCGGCAGGCTGTCCCGCAGCCACGTCAGGCCGGGAGGAACTGCCATGGGATGAGCATGCGCGGGCAATGGCGCAGCACTGGCCAGGCCATGAATGCTGAGTACTTTGCCTTGAGGGAGGAGGGCAGTCTGTGGCGTAAATTGCATGGTCACTTTCGAAAAAGAAGTTGAAAAATATGCTTCATTGCATGCGCCGATATGGCGTGTTTGCCTGCATACTGGCAATTTTCTGGCTGGCGCCGGGCCACCCGCGAGGCCAGCTGCGTGGCAGTTTGTGGCACTCAGGCAACGCATCCCCGCCTGCTCCGCCCAGGCTGACATTTGCATATTCTGTTTTGAATGGCCAGTGAATCGTATTGCCAGCATCTGCTTTGACCGCAACAGAAAAAATCGATTACGCATTTAAAACAGCTGTACCGGATTACATGAAACAGTGGCAAAAAGAATAATTATTGTATATCAAAAAAGCATATCTTACTATCAACTTATTGATATTGAAATATTATTTATTTTCCTGGTGCTGTATTTATCTTTGGGGCGGGTATTTTTTTATATTTTCAGTCGGGATATTCTCTTGTTCAGTGACGGAGAATGGCGGCGCCCTGCACATGCTTTTATCTCAATTCACAGGCAGAAGTGATTGCGCCAGGCAGATGGATTTTCTGTTTTCGCCGTTATGCAGGAAGGGCCAGTCATGCACGCGTGCATGGCATCCGTGCTGAGCTGGTCCCCGCTTGCACCCCTTGCGGTGCTGACGCGCCGCTGCCTGGTGCTCTCATACGGGAGCGATGCCTGGACAGCAACCTGCCATGTCCTGGCGCGCATGGCGGAGCGAGGAAGTGGTCGCCGGGCGATGGGCGGGAATGCGGGCCGCGTTACCTCAGCCGGTTTTTTGCACGGATTGTTGCTGAAACGCACGAAGTTATCTTTGGCCAGTCTTTAAATGGACTTGCGCCATACCAAAAATGATAAAATGGGGAAACTAAATATCAGCATGCGACGGTTGTTTCGCATGATATTTAAATCATTTTTTCCTAGGTAACAAGTTTATGTCCACCGGCGCTGGTATGGCCGGGTTTCATAATCTTCGATTATTGAATGGCAGTTCGGGGCGGTATAGTCCTGCAGCGACGAATCGCTGCTGATTATTTCTCTGCAAGAGGAGGTATTATGTTTGTTGACTATAGAACATCGCGTCAGGTACGCCGTGGCATTGGAAAATGGTTTTTGCTGGCTTGTTTGAGTGCCTTTGCGTCGACCAGTGCCGTTGCTGCGGAGTGGAAGACGGTCGAAGACACCAGTCTGATCATTCGCGATGGCAGCCCGCTCGATTTCAGCAAGTGGTTGCCTGCCGGGCCTGCCGGCTCGCAGGGCGCGGTGATGACGGGCGGCCCCAAGGGGCGCTTTGCCTTCACCAAGAATCCTGGCGTGCCCGCCACGCTGAACTGCGTTTCCCTGGCATGGAGCCCCGCCACCGGCAGCTTCCCGGACAAGGCCATGGCCGACTTGTTCGCCCGTCAGATCAAGGTGCATGGCTATAACCTGGTGCGCATACACCACGTTGAAGCGATGTTGATGACAAACCGCGCGGTGGACTTTGATTTTGATCCGGTGCAGCTGGACCGCTTCTATTACTTCCTGTCGGCGCTGAAGAAGCAAGGTGTTTACTGGGTGATCGATGTCATGACGTCGGAGAACGGCGCCATCGGGAATGTCCAGCCTAACCGCTGGATAGAAAAACATGACCTGAAGGTCAAGGTGCACCTCAATGACGAGGCAAAGGCCCATTGGCGCCTGCTCGTCGATAAACTGTATGTGCCCAAGAATCCTTATACGGGCTTGAGTCTGTTAAATGACCCGGCGATGGCTGGCATGATACTGCTCAATGAAGGAAGCTTGAACTTTCTTACCCAGACACGTGAAAGAGGCATCTGGCCGGCGGAACTGCAGCCCCTGTTTGTCGCATTTCTGAAGCGCAAGTATGCGAACGATGCGGCATTAAGTACGGCGTGGGGCGACTTGCGCGCCGATGAGTCCATGGCGGCCGGCACGGTGCGCATGCC
>CAUSDR010000052.1:0-20286 GCA_963530105.1 uncultured Janthinobacterium sp. | reverse complement strand
GTGTCGGATTACGCTGCGCT
Organism: uncultured Janthinobacterium sp.; assembly: GCA_963530105.1. Lineage (GTDB taxonomy): Bacteria > Pseudomonadota > Gammaproteobacteria > Burkholderiales > Burkholderiaceae_D > Janthinobacterium. The sequence goes on along the minus strand of CAUSDR010000052.1, from coordinate 20,266 downwards.
AATCCGACCTACGGGACCGGGACCGGTTCCGGTTCCGGTCCCGATCAGGCCCATGCAGCCCTGCGTCGGCGATGAGCGGGTAGACCGTCATCCGACGCCAGCTCCAGCGCCAATACCGTGCCGGATTACGCCTGCCCTGCGGGCACGCTCATCCGGCCCGCTTCCTCCTCCAGCGCCTCTTGCTTGCGGTACGCCAGCCGGTACAAGAGCGGCAGCACCAGCAGGGTCAGGGCCGTCGACGACAAAATGCCGCCGATCACCACGGTGGCCAGCGGGCGCTGCACTTCGGCGCCCGTGCCCGTGGCGATGGCCATCGGCACGAAACCCAGCGAGGCCACCAGCGCCGTCATCAAGACGGGCCGCAGGCGCGTGATGGCGCCTTCGTGGATGGCTTGCCGCAGCGGCATGCCCTGTTCGCGCAGCTGGCGGATGTAGGCGATCATCACCAGGCCGTTGAGCACGGCCACGCCGGACAGGGCGATGAAACCGACTGCGGCCGAGATCGACATGGGAATGTCGCGCAGCCACAGGGCGATGATGCCGCCCGTCAAGGCGAACGGAATGCCGCTGAACACCAGCAAGCCATCCTTCACGTTGCCGAACATGGCAAACAGCAAGACGAAGACGAGCGCCAGCGCCACCGGCACCACCAGTTCCAGGCGTTTCGTCGCCGATTGCAGCTGCTCGAACTGGCCGCCCCAGCTGGTCCAGTAGCCGGCGGGAATGGCCACCTGCGCCTGCAGCTGCTGCGTGGCGTCGGCCACGAAGGAGCCGATATCGCGCCCGCGCACGTTGGCGCTGACGACGATGCGGCGCTTGCCATCTTCGCGGCTGATCTGGTTCGGCCCCGGCGCCACTTGCAGGCTGGCCACTTCGCCCAGCGGGATGAAGCGCGCGCGCCCTTCCGTGCCCGCGCCCTGGGGCAGGGCGATGGGCAGGCGTTTGAGCTGCTCCAGGTCGCTGCGCAGGCTGTCGGGCAGGCGCACGACGATGTCGAAGCGGCGGTCGCCCTGGAACAGGGTGCCCGCCGCCTGCCCGCCGATGGCCGTGGCGATCGCCGCTTGCACGTCAGCAATGTTGAGGCCATAGCGGGCCGTCTGCTCGCGGTCGATCTGCACCGTCAGCATGGGCAAGCCCGTCGTCTGCTCCACCTTCACTTCCGTCGCGCCCGGGATCTTGCCCAGCACGCCAGCGATCTTCGCCGCCGTGCTGTCGAGCACGGCCATGTCGTCGCCAAACAGTTTCACGGCCACGTCGCTGCGCACGCCGGAAATCAGTTCATTGAAGCGCAGCTGGATGGGCTGCGAAAACTCGTAGTTGTTGCCGGGCAAGCTGGTGGCAGTCGCTTCGATTTCCGCCAGCAGTTGCTCGCGCGCTTTCCCTGGCTGCGGCCATTCGTCGCGCGGCTTGAGCATGATGTAGCCATCGGAAATATTCGGCGGCATGGGATCGGAGGCGATCTCGGCCGTGCCCGTGCGGGCGAACACGCGGGCGATTTCCTTGTGGTTTTGCATCAGCTTGCTTTCCAGCTGCTGCTGCATGGCCAGCGATTGCGTCAGGCTGGTGCCGGGGATGCGCAGGGCCTGGATGGCGATGTCGCCCTCGTTCAGGCTGGGCACGAATTCGCTGCCCATGCGCGTGGCCAGCAAGCCCGACAGCAGCACGGCCACCGCCGCGAATGTCAGCACGACGGGCGTGTTGCGCATCACCTTGTCCAGCATGGGCGCATACCAGCGCTTGGCGGCGCGCATGATGGCGTTTTCCTTTTCCGCCACCTTGTCGCCGATAAACAGCGCCACGGCGGCGGGGATGAAGGTGATCGACAGCAGCATGGCGCCCAGCAGGGCGATCACCACCGTCAGGGCCATCGGCGTAAACATGCGCCCTTCCACGCCCGTCAGGGCGAAGATGGGCAGGTACACGACCATGATGATCAGCTGACCATACAGCAAGGGCCGGCGCGCCTCTTGCGATGCCGCAAACACTTCATGAAAGCGTTCCTGCAAGGTCAGGGGCCGTCCCAGTTTCTGCTGCGCATGGGCCAGGCGGCGCACGCAGTTTTCCACGATCACGACGGCGCCATCGATGATGATGCCGAAGTCCAGCGCCCCCAGACTCATCAGGTTGGCGCTCACATGGTATTGCACCATGCCCGTAAACGTGAACAGCATGGCCAGCGGAATCACCATCGCCGTGATGACGGCCGCGCGGATATTGCCGAGAAACAGGAAGAGGATGGCGATCACCAGCACCGCTCCTTCCAGCAGGTTTTTCTTCACCGTATTGATGGCCTTGTCGACCAGTACCGTGCGGTCATACACGGTGACGGCATGCACGCCTTTCGGCAGGCTGCGGTTGATTTCCACCATCTTCTTGTCGACGGCTTGCGAGACGGCGCGGCTGTTCTGGCCGATCAGCATGAAGACGGTGCCCAGCACCACTTCGCGGCCGTTTTCCGTGGCCGCGCCCGTGCGCAGCTCGCGCCCGATCAGCACGTCGCCCACGTCGCGGATGCGGATGGCCACGCCCTGCACGTTGGCGACGACGATGTTGCCGATATCGTCTTTCGAGGCCACCTGGCCCGGCGCGCGGATCAGCAGCTGCTCGCCCTGCTTTTCGATGTAGCCGGCGCCCACGTTGCCGTTGTTGCGTTCGAGCGCCGTCACCACGTCTTGCAGGCTGATGCCGTAGGCGGCCAGCTTGGCGGGATATGGCGCCACCTGGTATTGCTTGGCATAGCCGCCGATGGCATTGATTTCCGTTACGCCCGTGACATTGCGCAACTGCGGCTTGATGATCCAGTCCTGGATTTCGCGCAAGTCCGTCGGCGTGTACGGCGTGCCGTCGGGCTTTAACGCGCCGTCTTGTGTTTCCACCGTCCACAGGTAGATTTCGCCGAGGCCCGTGGAAACGGGGCCCATCTTGGGCGTGATGCCGGCTGGCAAGCTTTCCTTCGCTTCCTGCAAGCGCTCGTTGATCATCTGGCGCGCAAAATAAATGTCCGTGCCATCCTTGAAGATCACCGTCACTTGCGACAGGCCGTAGCGCGATAGCGAACGCGTCTGTTCCAGGTTCGGCAAGCCGGCCATGGCCGTCTCGATGGGGAAGGTGACGCGCTGCTCGGTTTCCAGCGGCGAATAGCCGGCGGACTGGGTATTGATTTGCACCTGCACATTGGTGATATCGGGCACGGCGTCGATGGGCAGCTTCTGGTAGCTGTAGATGCCCAGGCCAGCCATGGCGGCCACGGCCAGCATCACCAGCCAGCGCTGGTCGATGGCAAAGCGGATCAAGCGTTCAAACATGATGGTGTCCTTTGTTTCACGTGATCAGTGTTCGTGGCCGGCGGCATCCTTGCCCAGCTCGGATTTCAGGACAAAGCTGCCTTGCGCCGCGTAGGGCGTGCCGGCGGGCAAGCCCTGTTTGATCTCCGTCAAGCTGCCATCGCTGCGCCCGAGGCGCACCGGCGTGGCCTGGAAGCCATCTTTCACCTGCACGAAGACGACGGGCTTGTCTTCCACCGTCTGGATCGCTTGCGTCTGCACCGTGACGGGCGCGTCCGCTTCGCCGGATACCACTTCCACGCTGACGAACAGGCCCGGACGCCAGGCCATGTCGGGATTGGCCAGGCTGATGCGCGCCTTGGCCGTGCGCGTCTGTTCGCCCAGCAAGGCGCCCACGTAGGTAATCGTGCCTTGTGCGCTGGCGTCGAAGGCGCTGGCCTTCACTTCCGCCTTGCCGCCGACGCGCACGGTGGCCAGGTCTTTCGCCGGCACGGCGATTTCCGCCCACACGGTCGAGAGGTCGGAAATGACGAAGATATTCGCGTCTTCCTTCACGGCTTCGCCCAGCGCGATGTGTTTTTCCAGCACCATGCCGTCGAACGGCGCGCGGATGTCGTAGCGGTTCAAGGGACCCTTGCCGGCGCTGCTGGCGCCCAGCGCGCTGAGCTTTTGCTGCGCGTTCTGCACGGCGATTTCCGCTTCGCGCCACGCTTGCTGGGCCTGCAAATAATCCTGCTCGGCCGAGATTTTCTCGCGCCACAGCTTTTCCTCGCGTTCATAGGTGGAGCGGGCCAGCGCCAGGCGCCGCTGCGCCGACAGCAGTTCGCTGCGCTGTTCCGACAAATCCGTGCTGGCGATGACGGCCAGCACCTGGCCCTTTTTCACCAGCTGGCCCAGGTCCGCCTGCACGGCTTCCACCACGCCGGCCAGGCGCGGCACCACGTGCGCCGTGCGGTCTTCGTTGAAACGGATTTCGCCAGGCAGGGCGACGGTGGTCTGGATGCGGCCCGGCGCGGCCGTGGCGATGACGACGCCGGCCGCGCGGCTTTGCGCGGCAGTCAGCTCCAGCCTGCCTTCCACTTCCGCGTGGCCGTGTTCGTCTTTCTTTTCGGCATGGGTTTCCGCCTGGGCGGCGGCAGGGGGCGGGGCGCTGGCGGATGTGCCCGTACCGAGGATCAGGCCGGCCAGCACGATGCCGGCGGCGGCGATGGCGCCGATGGCGATCGCTTGTTTCTTGTTGAGTGTGATGTGCATGTCGGTATTCCTTACAGGGAAGCGGGGGCGCCCAGCAGGCGCTCGATCTCGGCGGCGGCCTGGTGCGCTTCGGTCAGCGCGCGCAGGTACTGGTTCTTGGCTTGCAGCAAGGTGCGCTGGGCATCGAGCACGTCGAGGAAGGCGAACTTGCCAAACTCGAAGCCCTTGCTGGCCGCGTCATAGGCGCTCTGGGCGCCAGGCAAGATGTCGCGGCGCAAGCTTTCCACGTCGAGCCGGGCCGTGGCCAGGCGTTCGCTGGCGGCGGCCACATTGGTCTGCACGGCGATGCGGGCGGCGGCCAGCTCGTCGCTGGCCTTGTCGCTGCGGCGCAGGGCGTCGAGCTTGTTGCCCGCGTTGCGGTCGAACAGGGGCAGCGGCAGGGCAAGGCCGAGAATGGCCTGGTTGCGGCCCAGCTCTTCCGAGCGCTTGATGCCCACGCTGACCGTCACGTCCGGCGTGGAACGCCGCTGTTCCACGTCCAGCAGGGCTTGCCGCTGGGCCAGCGCGCTGCTCGCCTGGCGCACGGCCGGGGCCTGGGCCAGGCGCGCCGCCAGTTCGCTGCCTGGTGGCAAGTCAGGCAAGGTTTCCAGGCGCCCCTCGGCGAGGGTGAAACGGGGCGTGGCATTGCCCCACAGGGCCGCCAGGCGCTGGCGGGCGCTGGCCAGGGCGCTGCGCGCCAGGTTCAGTTCCAGGCGCACGCTCGCTTCGGCGACCCTGGCGCGGGTTTCCTCGACCGGGGACGCCTTGCCGGCCGTGACGCGGCGCGCCGTGATGTCGCTGGCGCGCGCGGCCAGCGCCTGCGCGCTGTCGGCCAGGCGCAAGCCTTCCTGCGCCGCCAGCACGTCGACAAAGGCGGAAGTCACGGCGGCACGCGTGTCCGCCTGCTGCTGGGCCAGGCCCGCCTGCGCCACGTCTTCGCCGCGCCGTGCGGCGGCCGTGCGGGCGGTGCGCTTGCCGCCCAGCTCGATCAATTGGTTGAGCTGCACGGTGGTGCTACGCGTGGCGCGGCGCGTGTCTTCCAGCACGGTTTGCAATTCCGGATTGGGCAGGGCGCGCGCCTGCTGCAGGGCGCCGCCCTGCGCCGCCAGTTCATGGCGGGCGGCCGACAGGGTGGCGTTGCCGCCCTCGGCCAGGGTCAAGGCGGCGGGCAGGGTCAGGGGCGCGGCGGCTTCCACGCTAGATTGCGCGTAGACAAGGTTGCCGGCCAGCAGGCCGGCGGATAACAGGAATAACGAGATGGATCGGTACATCGAATTCTCCAAAATACGGAAAAGAATTCGACGGGACGCGCAAGCCTGCGCCCGAGCTATGTCAGGGCGCGCGTTGCGGCAAGAGGAATGGGACGTCCCGTCGGCCTAGATGGCCGACGACCAGTCGGGGCGCTTGGGTGCGTCCGGGATGTGCGAAGCGTAAAAGAAGGGGGAGGTGTCCGCGTTCACGGCAGCCATGTCGCCGATGGGCAGGCTGGAGCCGGCCGGCAGCCACGCGTGGCCGATGCCATGGCAGACGTTGCAATCGCTGTGCGGCTGGCCTTTTTTCTGCTGGTCCGCCACTTTTTTGTCGGCCACGGGTTTCTTGTCCGCATCCGCCTTGTGCTGGTGGCTGTGGTGGCCCAGGTGCTGCGCCGCCTTGCCTTCTTCGTGCAGGCAATACGCGCTGGCCGCGGCCCAGGACATCTGGAGCGGCAGGACGAACAGCAGCAAAATGAGGAAGAATCGGCGCATGGTGACGGCTATTGTACAGAAAGTAGGATGGCCGCGCCGCGTTTAGCGCGGCTGGGCGCGCCAAGCCGCCAGTTGCGCGGCGATGGCCTTGCCCTGGAACAGTTGCGGCTCGGAATGCTCTTCCTCCTCCATGCCGCCCTCGCGGAAGTCGGCCGCTTCGCGCGCCCGGACCAGCATCTTGGCTTGCTCGAAGGCATCGGCAAAGCCGGCGCTCCTTGGCAGCGCTTCCTTGAAATACGCTTCGCTGAAATAGGTGAAATCGTTCTGGTCGTCGCAGCCGAACGAGGTGCGGTCGCTGCGCGCGGCCGTGATGATGAGGGTGTTGTCATCTTTTAATGGGGCAATAAAACCGCCCGCATAGCAGGCCGAGACGACGATGACTTTCCAGCGGATGCCGCTGTGCTTGAGCATGCCCGCCAGTTCCTGCGCGGGCAGGCTGTGCAAGTCCATGCCGTTTTGCGCCAGCGCCAGTTCATGCTCGGGCGAACCGTGGCTGGTGAGGAACAGGAACAGGATGTCGTTCTGCTTGTCCATCTTCGCGCCCATGGCGTCGAGGCTGGCGCGGATGCTGGTCAAGGTCGCCATCGGCTGCTGCGCCACCGTGTTGCGGCTGTTGACGAGCATCAAGGAGCGGCTCGCGGTGCCATAGTCGCGGTCGAACTGGCGCTGCACGAAGGCCGTTTCGCGGTGAAACACTTCCTGCGCGCCGTCGCCGGCCACGCCCAGCAGGTACAGATTGATTTTCTTGGCCGCATCGCGCGGCGCGATGCGCGCCAGCGCCTGGTCCAGCAAGGCACGCTGGTTGTACAGGGCCAGCTCGATATTGTCGCGCGTGAGCTTGTCGGCAGCGGGGTCGTCCAGCTGGCCTTCCGTCCAGTTGCCGCTGTCCTCTTTCCGACCGTCCGCCTGCGCCACGGCATAGCGCAGCACGCCCTTGCCGTCGAACTGGCCATTCTTGAAGCCGCCCCGGTATTCATCGCCGTCGGCCGTGCGCAGCACGCCTGTTCCCTCGAACTTCCAGTCTTTCAGTTCGCCTTCGTAATGGATGCCGTCGCTGGTGCTGACTTTCGCCTTGCCCAGCACTTGCCCCTGGACGAATTCGCCTTCGAAGACGGTGCCGTCCGTATCGGTCAGCTTGCCGGCGCCGTGCGGGCGCCAGTGCTGGAAATGGCCTTCGAAGGTGGCGCCATCGGCGCCCTGGAAGCGGCCCTGGCCCTCGAAGCTGCCCTTGACGAAATTGCCTTCATACAGCTCGCCCTTGGGCGAAATGTAGCGGCCCTGGCCGTCGAAGGCGCCCTGGCGGAAGGCGCCCACGTATTCCACCCCCGAGGCCTGGCGCAGCGTGCCCTGGCCGGAAAACACGCCGCGCGCGAAACCGCCCGCATAAAACGCGCCGCTGGCGTATTCGAGCCGGCCCTGGCCATGCATCTTGCCATCGACCAGGGGGCCGAAGTAGCGGCCGCCATCGGCTGTCTCCGCCGCCGGCGTCTTGGCCGGCGCGGCGCACAGCGGCGGCATGCCCAGCGCGGCAAACGCGAGCAGGGCGGCAAGGGTGTAGGGGCGAAGGGAAGCGCGAAACGTGGCGGTCATGAGGACGGTCTGGTCTGTGGGGAGGGCCTAGTCTGCCACTGTATCGCCAGCGTGGCAAATGCTTGCGTCGCGCGTGTTGCCGTACCTCAAGGCAAGAATCTGCGTTTTATGCCGTGCCAAGGCGGGACTGAACTGATAATATTGATTTTCAGAACATATTTACAGAAGGCATTTGTCTATCCATGGAAAGCCGTCTCAGCCGTCTGGAAGCCGTCCAGACCGTGTTGCTGGAAATCGGCCAGCGCGCCAGCACCTGCAGCGATATCAGTGCCTTTCTGCAAGCCGTGCATGCGGCGCTGGGACGCATCATGTATGCGGCCAATTTTTATGTGGCCTTGAGCGACCGCGATGACGGCCTGGTGCGCTTTCCGTATTTTGTCGACGAATTCGACGCGGCGCCCGACGCGGAAGTGGGCGTGCGCCTGGCCAGCGCCGCGCAGTCGCCCACGGCCTGGGTCATCGTCAACCGCAAGCAGCTGGTGATGACGGCCGATGACGACGCCATGCGCGCCATCGGCGGCGGCGCCTGGGGCGGCGGCACGGCGGCCGAGCACTGGATCGGCTGCCCGCTGCTGGACCCGCAGCAGCAGGTGCTGGGCGCCATCGTCATCCAGAGCTACGATGCGGAGCACCGCTTCAGCCTGGAAGACCAGGCCCTGTTCGCGCTGATCGCCACGCACGTGTCGAGCGCGCTGCAGGGCATGCAAAGCATGGACCGCCTGGAAAAGGCGGTGCAGGAGCGCACGGCCTTGCTGGCGCACGAGGTGGCCGAGCGGCGCCGCGCGGAAAACCTGCAGCATGCGCTGTATGAAATCGCCAACCTGTCGGCGCAGGCGTCCGACGCCACCACGCTGTACGCGCGCCTGCACGCCATCATCAGCGAACTGGTGACGGCGAAGAATTTCCTCATCGCCCTGTACCACCGCGACAACAAGGACATCACGATCCCCTACTTTGTCGATGAAAAGGATGCGCAGGCGCCCGTGAAGCGCTTCCACTATGGCATCGGCATGAGTTCGTATGTGCTGGCGCGCCGGAAAGCGTGCCTGCTCGATGCGGACAGCTATGCGGCGCTGGTGGCCAGCGGCGAGATGGAAGAGCCGCTGGGCAACACCGGCATCGCCAGCTGGATGGGCGCGCCCATGCTGCTGGGCGAGCGAAAATATGGCGTGATCATCGTGCAAAGCTATGACGAGTCCGTCGTGTATGGCCAGGCGGAACTGGACGTGCTGGCCTTCATGGCCAGCCACGTGGCCGTGGCGATGGCGCGCATCCAGGCCGACAGCGCCATGCGCCGCGCCAAGGAAACGCTGGAAGAGCAGAACGCGGCCCTGAACAGCGCCCTGAGCGCGCTGCAGGAAGCGCAGTCGGAACTGGTGCGCCAGGAAAAACTGGCGTCGCTGGGGCGCCTGGTGGCGGGCGTGGCGCATGAAATCAACACGCCGCTGGGCATTTGCGTGACGGCCACCAGCCACCTGGTGCAGGAATTGAAGCTGACGCGCGAAGACCTGGCGGCCGGCCAGCTCGATGAAGACGGCTTGCAGCAGTTTTTCGACATCATCGACCAGACCCTGCGCATCATGACGACGAATACGCAGCGCGCGGCGGCGCTGGTGCGCAGCTTCAAGCAGGTGGCCGTGGACCAGTCCTCGGACGAGTTGCGCAGCTTTAATTTGCGCAAGTATCTCGATGAAGTCCTGCTGTCGCTGCAGCCCAAGCTGAAGGGCAAGCCCATCAAGGTGGAGATCGACTGCGCGCCCGAGGTGCAGCTGCGCAGCTACCCGGGCGCCGTCTCGCAGATCGTTACCAACATGGTGGTCAATTCACTGGTGCATGGCTTTGCCGAAGGCGAGCCGGGCAGGATCAAGATTTCCGCCAGGACGGCCGGCGAAATGCTGGAACTCGATTACAGCGACGATGGCATGGGCATGGACAGCGCCACCCTGGGCCAGCTGTTCGACCCCTTCTTCACCACCAAGCGCGGCTCCGGCGGCAGCGGCCTGGGCGCGCATATCCTGTACAACCTGGTGACGGGGCCGCTGGGCGGCACGGTGAAGGTGGTCAGTGCGCCGGGGATGGGGTTGCACTACAAGATCCGTTTCCCATTGGAGCCGAAGAGCGCTTGAAAACTTGAGAACGGCGGGCCGGAGACGCGGGCCTGAGAAAATGCCGATGGCGGCGTTGCAGCTCCTTGCCGTACTGGCGTACTGTCTGCGTCGCTGCGCCTTGCCCTCGACATTTTTCAGGCCCGCTTGGCCCGCAATGCCCGGGTTGGGGGCCGGGGCCGAAGCGTGTTTTGCTGGTAGCCGCGTAGGTCGGATCAGTGTTTGGGGCTTAGGCCGAAGCCACGTAGGTCGGATTAGCGGCGTAACCGCGTAATCCGACGTACGCTTGCTAATCGGGGAAACGTTGATTCAGCGCAAGCGCCTCGTCCAGGTTTGCAATCAGCAATTCCACATACTGCGGGTCCAGATGGCTGCCGCTCACTTCGCGCAGGTAGCCCACCACGCGTTCCAGGGGCCAGGCATCCTTGTAGCAGCGCTTGTGCATGAGGGCGTCGAAGACGTCGGCGACGGCGGCGATGCGCGCGTATTTGTGGATGTTTTCGCCGACCAGACCCTGCGGGTAGCCGCTGCCGTCGTATTTTTCATGGTGCTGGTGGGCGATCACGGCCGCCGCCTTCAGGAGCGGACGCTGCGAGCCGTCGAGGATGGACATGCCCACCGTCGGATGCTGCTTCATGATTTCCCATTCGGCCGCGTCGAGCTTGCCCGGTTTCAGCAGCACGGCGTCGGGCGTGGAAATCTTGCCGATGTCGTGCATGGGCGCCGCGTGGCGCAGCACCATGGTTTCTTCCTCGGACATGCCGGACGCCTGCGCCAGCAGCTGGCACACTTCGGCCATGCGGCGCACGTGGTTGCCGCCTTCGTGCGAGCGCGATTCGACCACGTCGCCCAGGCGCAGGATCAGCTCGGCCTGGGTATCGGTGATTTCCTGCGTCAGCAGGATGTTGTCGAAGGCGATGGCCACGCCGGAGCAGAAGACTTCCAGCAATTGCGCGTCGAGGTCGGAAATTTCTTCCACGCCTTTCAAGACCAGCAGGGAAGCCTTGCCGCTGCTGTTGGGAAAGTAGCCGACATAGGTGTCGCCGTGCAGGTGTGAGATCTTGTTGCTTTTCGCATGGTCCAGCTGCGACAGCAGGGCAGGGCTGAGGATGCCGTCGTCCGTGTCGCCGATCTGCGCGAGGATTTCATAGTCTTGCTCACCTGAAATGGCGCTGGCGCCGCGCAGGCGCAGCAGCATGCTCGTTTCCAGGCGCAGCAAGGCGACCACCTGCTGCAGCAGACCGCTGGCGAAGTCGCGCAGGTTGCGCTGCTTGAAGATGTGCGCGGAGGCGGCGATGACGCGCTCCAGGCCTTCGCGGTAATGCAGCTGGGCCAGGCGCGCCTCTTCCACCTTCATGATGTCGCGGTAGGCGCGCAGGGCGGCAAAGGTGGTGGTAAACAGCTTGGTGCGGTCGAGTTCCGTCTTTTCCTTGTAGTCGTTGATGTCGTAGTTGACGATCACGCGCTCTTCCGGCGCCTGGCCCGGCTGGCCCGTGCGCAGCACGATGCGCGTAAACTGGTTGCCCAGGTCTTCGCGCATCCAGCGCGCCACTTCCAGGCCGCTGTCTTCGCGCTCCATCACGACGTCGAGGAAGACGAGGGCGATGCCCGTTTCGCGCGCCAGCACCTGCTTGGCTTCGGCGCCGCTGTAGGCATGCACGAAGCTCAGGGCGCGGCCCTCCAGGCGGAAACGGCTCAGTGTCAGTTTGGTGATGTCATGGATGTCGGGTTCATCGTCGACAAGCAGGACTTTCCAGGGAGGTAACTTGGGCGATGCTGAAGACAAAAATGACATAAGGGCGAGTTCCGCTAAAAGGCATAACTGACGCGATGCTAAGACGCCCGCGCCAGGAATTCCCGTGCGCCACTAACGGCGTTGCGCGTTTTTCCGGCGCAGTTTGTCGATTGTAGACTGACAGCTAAGTATTAACAATAAGCAAGAATAATTGACGCAGCTCATGCAACACACATGGCAAAATAGCACTTTAAATCAGGCCGCCGCATCACCATGTATACTTTATCGCTTAGGCAACTATATTTTCAAGACAATACTTTGTTTTAGTCAATATTACTAATGAATCCGCAAAAAAACCGTCCCCGGCACCATTCGCTGGCGCGGTGGCAAAAGGTAACAAGGTATGAATTTCGCTTTTGAATGTGACGCATGGGCGTATAGTCAGTGCTAAAAGAAGTGGCCCATGCGCCACGCTTATTTCCTGAAAGGGCTCAATATGAAAAAGAATACGACGCGTGCCTTGATCGCCGGCCTGGCCTTGCTGGCCAGCAGCGCCGCCTGGGCCGGCACGCAAGTGCACTTCAATAATCCAGAGCAATTCACGGACCTGCCTTTCGATCAGCGCGACCGCGAGGACGTGTTAAAGCAGCTGAGCGCCCACTTCGATACGCTGGGCGCATCGCTGAAACCGGGCCAGTCCCTGAAGATCGAGGTGACCGATGTGGACCTGGCCGGGCGCGAAGATCCGGGCAGGCGTTTCGGCCATGATTTCCGCGTGATGACGGGCGGTGCCGACTGGCCGCGCATGCGCCTGCATTATGTGCTGGAGCAGGATGGCAAGGTCATCGGTAGCGCCGATGCCGCCCTGTCCGACATGTCTTATCTGACGCGCATCAATCGCTACGGCGACGGCGACAAGCTGCGCTACGAGAAGGCCATGATCGATGACTGGTTCACGAATACCTTCGGCACGAAATTGACGCATTCCCGGCGCTGACCCTGGCCGGCCAGGGCGGCGCTGCGCCGGACGGCCTGCCCTGGCCGCATGCTGTCTATTGCGCTACAGAAATTTTCACTTCAGTCTATATTCAAGGCGTACGCTGCGATGACGGGCATGGCGGCATTGCCTCCAGGTGAGGCTTTCTGAAAGGGATGGATATGCGTATTTCCAATGCGACAAAAATCGGCATCGCCGGATTGGCGCTGGTCCTCAGCAGTGGCGCCTGGGCCGGCGTGCAGGTGCAGTTCGACAAGCCGGATAATTACACCGACGTGCCTTTCAGCCCGCGTGACCGCGAGCAGGTGCTGGCGGGACTGGCCGATCACTTCACGTGGCTGGGCAAGAGCTTGCGCCCGGGCCAGGAACTCAAGATCGAGGTAACGGACGTCGACCTGGCGGGCCGCGAAGATCCGGCGCGCCGCGGCGCCTTCGACGTGCGCGTGATGAGCGGCCGCGCCGATTGGCCGCGCATGCGCCTGCGCTATTCGCTGGAGCAGAATGGCAAGGTCATCGCCAGCGGCAACGCCTACCTGTCCGATATGTCGTACATGCAGCGTATCAACCGCTATTCCAGCAGCGACTCCCTGCGCTATGAAAAGCAGATGATCGACGACTGGTTCCGGAATACCTTTGATATCAAGCCCAGGGGGCGCAGCAACCCCGTCACGACCTTGCAGCCGCGCGAAGTGCAGCGCAGGTAATCCCCGCACGTCAGCGCAAATACGCCTGTTCGATGCGCGCCAGTTGGCCATTGTGCCGCAAGGCCAGCAAGGCGGCATTCATCTGCTCGATGAAGTCCGCCTTGTAGGCCGGGGTGCTGCGCGCGCTGTAGGCGATATACGTGGCTTCGGACGACAGTTCCAGCACTTCGTGCAAGGCAAAACCGTAGCGCGCCAGCTCGCCGCGCAACTGGCGCGCCGTGTGGCGCGCCGCGCCGCGGTCGCTGGCGTAGCAATCGATGCGCCGCAAGGCCAGCTTGCGCAGGTTGGCTTCATTGCCCTTGGCCGCTTCCAGGCGCAGTAAGCCCTGGCGGGCCGGCGCCATCAATTTTTCCGACAGCAGGAAACCCGTGTTGACGCCGATGGTCAGGCCGGCGTAATCGTCGGGAAAATGCGGGCGCGCCGTGTGCATGACGGCGTCATGGCAGAACAGCACCACCGATTCGCGGTACAGCATGGCGGAATAGGGCTGCACGTACGGCCGTTCCGTCTTGCGTCCGGGCGGAAACAGGCCGAATACGCGGCCTGTTTCCAGCGCATCGAGTCCCCGTTTCCACGGCCGTGGCTGCAGTTCGAGCCGGTAGCCGGGCATCCTGCTGGCCGCCGCGCGCAGGATATCGATGTACATGCCCTTGAAGACGCCCTTTTCCACATAGCTGTAGGGCGCATAGTCGTCATCGCCGTACAGGATGACGGTTTGCGGCGGGGCCGCCAGGGCGGGCGCCGGCAGGCCCAGCAGCGCCAGGCCGAGGCATAGTCCAGCGCTTATCGGTGATCGCATGCCGCTCCAGAATTAATTATCTTCCTGGCAAGCATACAGCATGGCGGCATGGCGGCCGCTTAATCGATCCAGTTCACCTGCGGAAACTTGCTGCCGAAATCTTCCGGCATGGGCACGACTTGGCTGCGCTTGTAGTTAAAAAACACAAAGCCGGACTTGGCCATGGCGATCAGGGTATTGTCGCGCGGACGCGTGATGCGGAAAGTGATGTCGCCGCCATATTTATTGAAATCCATGACGCCCACTTCGAACAGCAGCTGGTCGCGCGCATGCGCTTCGGCGCGGTAGGTGGTGGCCAGGTCGGTGACGATGATGCCGGTGCCGTCCGCTTCGATGTCGCGCACGCCGAACTCGAACAGGAAGCGCGCGCGCGCCTCGGAAATCATGGAAATCATGGAGTCGTTGCCGAGGTGGTTGCCGGCATTGATGTCCGTCGTGCGTACCGTCAGTTGCGAGGAATAGCAGTACTGGTCTTCAGGAAATTCGAGTTTCAAACGGGCCATGGTGTTCTCTTGAGCTGGGGCGCAGGGCGCGGCGGAAAAAACCAATTCTAGCCGGTTCCCCGCGCCGCGTCGAAAAATGCGCCCTCAGGCGTGCGCAGCCAGGCCTGCCTGCGCGCGCGCCATTGCTCCCACTGCCACCCTCACTTGCGCACGATCCGGTACACCTTGCCCGTGCCGCTCAGCATGTACAGTTCGTTTTGCGCATCCTGGCCGAAGGACAGAATATTGCCCACGTTCGTGATGCCCCAGTCCGTGACGGCGGAGGCGGCGCCATTGCCGTAGCTGAAGCTTTTCAGCCAGCCGCTGCAGTAGTCGGAGTACAGGTAGTGCCCGGCCAGTTCCGGCAAGGCCGTGCCGCGGTACACATGGCCGCCCGTGATGGAACAGCCGCCTGCGCTGTCGTGGCCGTATTCGATGGCGGGCAGTACCAGCCCCGCCTGGTTGCAGCTGGCGCTGTTGTAGCACTGCGTGCCTTCCATGATGTTCCAGCCGTAATTGTTGCCTGCCTGGCTTGCGGGGCGCACGTTGATTTCTTCCCGGCTGGCCTGGCCCACGTCGGCGATGTACAGCAGCTGGGTCGGCATGTCGAAGGCGTAGCGCCACGGGTTGCGCAAGCCATACGCCCAGATCTCGGCGCGGGCGCCCGCCGTGCCGGCAAATGGGTTGCCCGCCGGAATGGCGTACGGCTGGGCCACCGTGCTGGCGTTGACGTCCAGGCGCAGCAATTTTCCCAGCAACACATTGGTGTTTTGCGCATTGCCGGGCGGATCGCCCGCGCTGCCGCCATCGCCCGTGCCCGCATACAGGTAGCCGTCCGGGCCAAAGCTGAGCAGGCCGCCATAATGGTTGCTGAACGTGGGGTGCGCGATCGTCAGGATGGTCAGCGCGGACAGCGCGTCGGCCACGTTGGCGTTGCCGGCCGATACTTGCCGACGCTCGATGACGATGTCGCCCGCCAGGTTGGTGTAATAAATAAAGAAATAGCCGTTGCTGGCGTATTGCGGGTGGAAGGCCATCGACAGCAGGCCCCGCTCGCCAGTCGTGGTGGTCAGGCTGCCGATGTCGAGGAAGGGCGTGGCCAGCAAGCTGCCGTTCTGCACGACACGGATGCGCCCGGCCCGTTCAAGGATGAACAGGCGGCTGTCGCCCGCTGGCGCCGTGAGGTAGATGGGGGCGCTCAGGCCCGATGCCACTTCCTGCAGGGCCAGCGCCAGCGGCGCGCTGGCCGCGTAGGCGACCGCCGCGCTGGCCGTGGCGCCGGCGCTCACTTGCACCTGCTGCGTCACGGGCGTGGGCGCCAGGCTGCCCGTGCCCTGCGCGATGCTGGCCGCGCTGACGCTGTACGCGCCAGGCGCCAGGCCATCGAGCGTGCCGGATGCCGTCAGCGCCTTGCTGTACGACGCGGGGCCGGTCACCGTGACGGCGGCGGCCACGCCGGCCGGCAAGCCGCCGATGGTGACCGTCAGGCTGCCGGTGGCGGCGCCCGGCGGCGGGTGGGAGTGGCCACCGCCGCCACAGGCGGCAAGCAGGCCCAGGCAGCAGGCCAGCAGCAAGGCCATCCAGGCATGGGAGAGGGGGCGAAGTCGATTGCGCATGTCAGTCTCCTGCGGGAAGGACGTAATGGCGGAATGGCGGGGCGAATCAAGAGCAATGTCGTATGCCAAGAATGCGCGTCCTGGTGCCGGCAAGATTGAGCTGGCGCAAGCAGACATCGCACTGGCGCAGCATACGCCCCGGCACTGCGGCGCTTCCGTGCGCTGCTGCACGCTGCGGCGGCATCGGACAAATGCGCCGCGTTTTCAGACAAGGGCGCCGCCGCTTGCGCCGCCAGGCCCGCAGGCGCCCGATAATGGCGCATCTGAAACCGAGCAGGAAGAAACCACATGAAAACCAAAGCCGCGATTGCCTGGAAAGCGGGCGCCCCGCTGACGATCGAAGAAGTCGACCTGGCCGGCCCGCGCGCCGGCGAAGTCCTGGTCGAGCTGAAAGCCACGGGCATCTGCCATACCGATTACTACACCCTGTCCGGCGCCGACCCGGAAGGCATTTTCCCCGCCATCCTCGGCCATGAAGGCGCCGGCGTCGTCGTCGACGTCGGCCCCGGCGTGACGACCTTGAAAAAGGATGACCACGTCATCCCCCTGTACACGCCGGAATGCCGCCAGTGCAAGTTCTGCCTGTCGCAAAAGACGAATCTGTGCCAGGCCATCCGCTCCACGCAGGGGCGCGGCCTGATGCCGGACGCCACCAGCCGCTTTTCGCTGAACGGCCAGCCGCTGTTCCACTACATGGGCACTTCCACGTTCTCGAACTATATCGTCGTGCCGGAAATCGCCCTGGCGAAGATCCGCTCCGACGCGCCGTTCGACAAGGTGTGCTACATCGGCTGCGGCGTGACGACGGGCGTGGGCGCCGTGCTGTTCTCGGCCAAGGTGGAAGCGGGCTCCAACGTGGCCGTGTTCGGCCTGGGCGGCATCGGCCTGAACGTGATCCAGGCGGCGAAGATGGTCGGCGCGGATAAAATCATCGGCATCGACATCAACCCGGCGCGCCAGGCCATCGCGCGCAAGTTCGGCATGACGCACTTTATCAATCCGAACGAGGTGGAAAACGTCGTCGACGCCATCGTGCAGCTGACGGACGGCGGCGCCGACTATTCCTTCGAGTGCGTCGGCAACACCACCCTGATGCGCCAGGCGCTCGAGTGCACGCACAAAGGCTGGGGCAAGTCCTTCATCATCGGCGTGGCGGCGGCAGGGCAGGAAATTTCCACGCGGCCATTCCAACTGGTGACGGGGCGCGAATGGCGCGGGTCGGCCTTCGGCGGCGCGCGCGGGCGCACGGACGTGCCAAAGATCGTCGACTGGTACATGGAAGGCAAGCTCAACATTGACGACCTGATCACGCACCGCTTGCCGCTGGAGCGCATCAACGAAGGCTTTGACTTGATGAAGAGCGGCGAATCGATCCGTTCCGTCGTGCTGTATTAAGAGCCTGTCCCAGCAGATGCATGCCTCTCCTGCTGGCGCTCCTCTGAGGCGGGGACGGCGTTGTCCGCGCTCCTGACGCGCTGCAAGCGGAAGAGACTGCCTGCCGGGACAGGCGCCAGGCGGCAAGGAATGTACTCATTGCGCAACACTTGGCGGGCCGGGCGGGGCGGCGGGCTGTACTTCGGTTTGCAGCCCTGCTAGTGTGAAGGCATCCGCCTTGCTTTGGGAGCCATTCATGTTTGCCACTGCCTATCTCGCCACCTTGCGCCGCATGCTGCCCGTCTTCCTGGCGGCGGCCCTGTGTTCCCTGACCGCCCTGTGGTGGCGCGATGCCGCCATCCTGGCCGCGCCCGGCATCTGGCTGGCGCTGCTGGCCACTTATCTGCTGTGCGCGCTGATGTTTACGCCGCTGGCCTGGCACCGCCAGCAGCTGGCCACGCGCCACGTGCGCACCGGCAAGTCGCGCTGAGGCCGCCTAGCGCGCCGTGCTGGAAAAGCGCTCGCGGTAGTCGCGCGGCGTGATGGCGAGTTTCTTGTGAAACAGGCGGCGCAGTCTTTCCTCGCTGTGCAGGCCCGCTTGCACGGCAACTTGTTTCAATGACGAAACATTGTCTTCCAGCAGGCGGCGCGCCACTTCGAAGCGCGCCGTTTCGATGAATTCCGTGGGGCTGGTGCCCGTTTCGCGCTGGAACACGCGCGTAAAATTGCGCTCGCTCATGGCCAGCCTGGCCGCCAGCAGGGGCACGGTGAGTTCTTCGGCAAGATGTTCCATGATCCAGCCCTGCAACTGGCGGATGGTCGGGTGCGTCGTCATCTGGCTCGACAGGTGCACGGAAAACTGCGACTGCCCGCCCGGCCGCTTCAAATACACCACCAGGTCGCGCGCCACTTCCAGCGCGATATCGCGGCTGAAATCATCTTCCACCAGGGCCAGCGCCAGGTCGATGCCGGCCGTCACGCCCGCCGACGTCCAGAATTTTCCTTCCCGCACGAAAATCGCATCGGCATTGACCTGTATCAATGGGTAGCGCTGGCGCAGGCTGTCCACGGCGCTCCAGTGCGTGGCGGCGCTCTTGCCGTCGAGCACGCCTGCCTCGGCCAGGAAGAAGCAGCCCGTGCACAGGGCCGCCAGCGTGTCGATGCGCGGCGCCGCCTCGGCCACCCAGGCGGCGAGGGCGGGGATCTCCTGCAGCACCTGCTCGACGTGGTGGCAGCCGACGATCACGGCCAGGTCGGGCAGGCGGTGGGCATCGAGCGCCTTGCTCGCCTGCAACGACATCAGGGTGTCCGATGCGACGGGGCCGATGGCCGTCGAGGCGATGCGCACGTCATAGCCGCCGGGCAGATTGCGCAGGCGCAAGTGGGTATTCGCATAGTCAAATACTTTCATGGCGCCGATGGCTTCGAGCGCCTTGAAGCCCGGATAGACGATGATGTCGACGGTGCGCAGGGGGAATTCTTTGGGAGTTTGCTTGATCATGCGATATGCGCGAGGGTGAAAAATACTGCCATAATGCAACAACAGCGATGGCGTAGATTAGCATGGAAACTTCCACCCAGCCGCTGGCCTTTCACTCATCGGATTCCTGGATATCGTGCGCCTACCCCACCTTTTTTTGGCCCTGACATGCTTGCTGGGCCCCGCGTTTTCCCATGCCGCCACGCTCAACTTCAATGGCGGCACGGTGACGAACTGCACCCGCGTCAATACGCAGTACACCTGCGCCAGCCTGCAGATGGCCGATACGGACGCCGTCGTCATCGCCAGCGGCTATGCCGTGACGGTCAACAGCGACGTGACGATCGGCTACAACCAGGGCCTGAGCATGAGCGGCACGGCGGCCTTGACCGCCAACAAGAATATCGACTTCAGCAACACCAATACGCCGAACCTGCGCATTACCGGCGGCAGCCTGACGGCCAGGGGCGGCAGCTTCAAGGTGGGTGGCCAGAGCAATAATGTCATCGTGGCCGATATCTCGGCCGCGTCCGTCAGCCTGGGCGGCACGGCCGTCAAGGTAACGGGCAATATCACGGCCACGGGCGGCATCGACATTGCGTCCGGATCGAACTTGAATGGCACCATCAGCGGCGCCACCATCACCGCCAATTCCAACGTGACGATTGCGGGCGTGGTCAAAGCCAGCGGCAGCGTCAGCATCGGTTCCAGTTCCAGTATTTCCGGCCCCGTCTCCGGCAGCACGATTACCACCAGTTCCAGCGTGACGATCACGGGCGACGTGACCGCCACCAATTCCTTCAGTCTCGGTTCGGGCAGCACCTTGAAGGGCACGACCAAGGCGCCCGTCGTCAGCATCGATGCGTCGAATAGCCAGGTGCAGGGCGATATCACGGCCAGCACCTCGCTCGTCGTCGGCTCGGGCAGCCAGGTCAAGGGCAACCTGACCTCGCCCACCATCGACCTGAAGGCGTCCGGCCTGCTCGTCACGGGCGACGTCAAGGCTTCCAATACACTGACGATTGCCTCCGGCAATGGCGTCAAGGGCAATGTCGAGGGCGGCAACGTGACCCTCGATTCCTCCAATGCGTATATCACGGGCAATGCCCTGGTCGACCATAT
>CAUSDR010000051.1:0-20298 GCA_963530105.1 uncultured Janthinobacterium sp. | reverse complement strand
GGTGGAACCAACCTTCGTCGAGCCACCGCGTCCCGCCGCGCCGGCACCGGCCGCTCCCGGCGAGGCGACGCCGCAAAGCGTGGTGCAGCCGAAAGTGGCGCCGCTGCCGATTCCCGACCCGGTCGTCTATTAAGCAGTACGCAGGAATGCAAAAAAACCGCCATCCTCATTGAGGCCTGGCGGTTTTTTTGCGGCGTCACGACGCCTGGCCCAACCGTTGCGAGCGGGAATCAGTGGTGGCCGAAGCGCAGCTGTACTTGATGTACAGCGAGCATCGCCGGCCGCCAATAGCCCCGCGCAGTAGGTTTGGTCTGGCGTTCTCTTACACGCGGTTGATCAGGAACGTGGTCAGCAAAGGCACCGGACGACCGGTGGCGCCTTTGGAGCCGCCCGATTTCCATGCCGTGCCGGCGATGTCCAGATGCGCCCAGGTGTACTTCTTGGTGAAGTTTTCCAGGAACGCCGCTGCCGTCACGGAACCGCCGCCTGGCGTGCCGATGTTGGCCAGGTCGGCGAAGTTCGACTTCAGCTGCTCGTTGTACGCTTCCTGGATCGGCATGCGCCATGCCGTGTCGCTGGCTTGCTGGCCGGCTGCCAGCAACTCGTTGGCCAGCTGGTCATGTGCCGCATCGCTGCGCGTGAACAGGCCGCTGTTGTGGTGGCCCAGCGCGACGACGCAAGCGCCCGTCAGGGTGGCGATATCGACCACGGCTGCCGGCTTGAAGCGTTCGGCGTAGGTCAGCGCATCGCACAACACCAGGCGGCCTTCGGCGTCGGTGTTGAGTACTTCGATGGTCAGGCCATTCATCGAGGTGACGATGTCGCCCGGCTTGGTGGCGCGGCCCGATGGCATGTTTTCGCAGGCGGCGATGATGCCGATGACGTTCAGCTTCAGGTTCATTTCGCCGATGGCGCGGAAGGTGCCCAGCACCGAAGCGGCGCCGCACATGTCGTATTTCATCTCGTCCATGCCAGGACCGGCCTTGATCGAGATGCCGCCCGTGTCGAAGGTGATGCCTTTGCCGACCAGGACGACCGGCGCGTCCTTGGCCTTGCCGCCCATGTGCTTCAGGACGATGAATTTCGGTGGCTGTTCGCTGCCATTGGTGACGGACAGGAAGCTGCCCATTTTCAGCGCTTCGAGCTGTTTGCGGTCCAGCACTTCGACTTCAAACTTGTAGTCCTTGGCCAGCTGCTTGGCCGTGGTGGCCAAATAGGTCGGGTTGGCGATGTTCGCCGGCAGGTCGCCCAGATTGCGCGTCAGGTCGGAACCGTTGGCAATGGCGATGGCTTGCGCCAGCGCGCCGCGCGTGGCGGCTGTCGCCGGTGCGGACAGGACGATCTTGCGCACGCCTGCAGGTGCTGGATCTTTTTTGCTTTTTTGCGAGTCGCAGCGGTATTCGCTCTCGTGGGCGGCTTGCACCACGCAACGGATTGCCCAATTTACGTCGCGCTCTTTCACTTCCGTCAGCGGTAATGCGATAATGGCGTCCGCAGCGCCCAGGGAGCCGAAAGCCTTCAGCGCCGCTTGTACACCGGTGGCGAAGCTTTTTTCGCTGACAGTTTCATCGCTGCCCATGCCGACCAGCAGAACGCGCTCGGCGACGACGCCATCGACGGCGCGCAGCAGCAACGTGCTGCCTGGCTTGCCGCTGATGTCGCCGGACTTCAGCGCAGCGGAAATCGCACCTTTGCTGTCCAGCGATTTTGCCGCTGGCGACAGTTTTTTGTTTTCGAATACCGCAACCGCGATGCATCCGCTTTTGGCCGTGCCGAGGGTGCTCTTGGTATCGAATGCTTTTATGCTAAAGTCCATTTGGTTCTCCGTTTTCATTTACTAGTAACGTGTTACTCAACTAACTGACCCGAATTATAAACTCCGAATGATCTTTCAACGCGCCCTTCGACGTGAATTGGCTAGTGCCGCCGGGGCCACCTTCACTGTTTTGTTCAGCATCCTGCTCACCTGGATGCTGATCGGTATTCTCGGCAAGGCGGCGGGCGGCAAGATCGCGTCGTCCGACGTCATGTCATTGATGGTTTTTTCCGCCCTGATGCAGCTGCCCACCATCATCATCCTCACCGGGTTCATTTCGGTGCTGATGGTCGTCACGCGCAGCTACAAGGAGTCGGAGATGGTGGTGTGGTTCGCCTCCGGCCTGAGCCTGTCGCGCTGGATCTGGCCGGTCCTGAGCTTCGGCCTGCCGCTGGTGCTGGCCACCGGCATCCTCAGCCTGTACGCCACGCCGTGGGCGCAAATGAAAAGCGATGAATACGTGGCGCGCTTTGAAAAGCGCGAAGACCTGCAAAAGGTCACGCCGGGCCAGTTCCGCGAATCGGCCGGCAGCAACCGCATCTTCTTCGTCGAAGGCGTCAGCGGCGAGAAGAACGTGGTGCAGAACGTTTTCGTCAACACTGTCGATGAAAAAGGCAGCGCCGTCGTCGTCGTCGCCAAGGAAGGCGTGATCAATACCGACGCCCAGGGCGGGCGCTTCCTGGTGCTCAAGAGCGGCCGCCGCTACCAGGGCATACCCACGCAGGCCGACTTCCAGACCATGGAATTCGAACAGTACATCATGCGCATCGAGAGCAAGCAGCAGGAGCTGGGCGCGGAGCTGGGCGTGCGCGCCATGAGCACCGTGGCGCTGATCGCCAATCCGAATCCGTACACCATGGCCGAATTGCTGTGGCGCGTGAGTGCGCCGCTGATCGGCCTGATGCTCATCTTGCTGGCCATTCCGCTGGGCTTTGTCAATCCGCGCGCCGGCAGTTCGGCCAACCTGATCGTGGCCCTGCTGATCTTCTTCACGTACAGTAACCTGATCAAGGTCGTCGAGGCGAGCGTGAAGCAGGGACGTTTGACGTTTGGCGTGGCCTGGTGGCCGCTGCACCTGCTGGCGGCGCTGGCCGTCGTGGGCCTGTTTGCCTGGCGCCTGAATGTGAATCACCGCTATCATCCGCTGGTCCTGCTGGCATCCTTCAAGCGTGCGCGCTGCGCCGGCAAAACAAGTAAAGCGGCATCGAAATGAAGATTTTACAGCGCTATTTCGCCGTCTCGATTTTCCAGGCGGTGTTCTTTGTCCTGCTGGCCTTCCTGGCCTTGCAGGCCTTCATCGACCTGACGGGCGAGCTGCCCAAGGTGGGCAAGAACGGCTACAGCATCCAGTACGCCTTCCTGTATGTGCTGGTGCTGGTGCCGGGCCACGTGTACGAGGTCATGCCCATCGCCGCGCTGATCGGCACCATTTACACGATGGCGCAATTTGCCGCCAGCTCGGAATTTACCATCATGCGCGCCTCGAGCATGTCGACGGCGATGGCGGCCGGCTTCCTGTTCCGCATCGGCATCGTCTTTGTCGTCATCACTTTCATCTTCGGCGAGTTGATCACGCCGCGCACCGAGACCCTGGCCGAGCGCCTCAAGCTGACCTCGCGCGGCGCGGCCGTGTCGAGCGAATTCCGCTCGGGCCTGTGGACCAAGGACATGGTCAAGAGCGATGGGCTGACGGGCAAGGTCACCGGCTCGCGTTTCTTCAATGTCGGCGAAGCGCAGCCCGATGGCCGGCTGAAGAACGTCAAGCTGTACGAGTTCGACACCGACATGCGCCTGCGCACCATGACCGTGGCCAAGAGCGCGACTTACCAAGGCAATAACATCTGGCGCCTGACCGACGTCACGGAAACGGCGTTCTCGAACAGCGCCATCGCCACGCCGGGCTTCGAGCCGAAGCTGGAAAATTATTACGGCCAGGAAACGAGCATGGTGCACACGGTGCAAAGCGCCAGCAAGGACATGGTGTCCGAGGTGACGCCGAAGATCCTGACGGTGTCGGCGTCCGATCCCGAGCGCATGTCGGCCAGCGAACTGGCCGTGTACACGCGCCACCTGGCCGAGAACAAGCAGGAAACCGAGCGTTTCCGCATCGCCTTCTGGAAAAAGCTGATCGACCCGCTGGCCATTTTCGTGCTGATGGCGCTGGCGCTGCCATTCGCCTACATGCATACGCGCAGCGGCGGCATCAGCCTGAAAATCTTCATCGGCATCATGATCGGCGTCAGCTTCATGCTGGTCAACACCCTGTTCTCGCACCTTGGCCTGCTCAGTACCTGGCCCGCGTTCCTGACGGCGGTGGCGCCAAGTACCCTGTATCTGCTGCTGGCGCTGGGCGCCCTGTGGTGGGTGGAGCGGCACTGATGCAGCCGCCCGCAAGCCAGGCGCTGGTCCTGTTCGCCCACGGCGCGCGCGCCGCGGCCTGGGCGGCGCCATTCGAGCGCCTGCGCGACCTGACGCAGGCGCGCCTGCCCGGCACCAGCGTGCACCTGGCCTTCCTGGAGCTGATGACGCCGCGCCTGCCCGAGCTGGTGCAAACCCTGCTCGACGCGCTGCCCGCCGGCGCCATCCTGGACGTCACCGTGGTGCCCGTGTTCCTGGGGCAGGGCGGGCATGTGCTGCGCGACTTGCCCTTGCTGGTGGAAGAACTGCGCCAGCGCCATCCGCAACTGCGCCTGAAGGTGGTCGAAGCGGTCGGCGAGAATGCCGCCGTATTGGCCGCCATCGCCGACTACTGCGTGGCGGCGCCAGGCTCCAGCGCCGCGTCTTGAACGGCGGCGCCAGCGCGACGCCTGCGGCGGGCATCGACATCGTCTACCTGTGGGTCGACGGCGCCGACCCCGCCTGGCGCGCGCGCCGGCGGCAAGCGTATGCCGCCTGGGCGCAGGCGCATCCGGGCCAGCTGGCCCTGCACGGCAACGTGGCGGGGCGCTACCGCGACAATGGCGAATTGCGCTACAACCTGCGCGCGCTCGAGCGCTTCTTTCCAGGCCACGGCCATATTTATCTGCTGACGGACAGGCAAGTGCCGGCATGGCTGCGCGCCTCAAGGCGGCTGACGGTGATCGACCACGCCAGCCTGATGCCCGGCGCCGCGCTGCCCGTGTTCGACTCGGGCCATATCGAATCGTATCTGCACCATATTCCCGGCCTGTCCGAGCGCTTTCTCTACCTGAATGACGATGTGTTTCTGGGCGCGCCGTTCGAGCCGGCTTTCTGGTTCGGGGAAGGGGAGGATGGCCGCCTGAGCGTCTTCACGGAGAGCGCATGGCAAGAGATGCCCGATGGCTTGCGCGCCGACGTGGCGGCGCCCGTCAATTGCGCCGCCTTGTCGAGTCAATGGCTGTCGGCGCAGTACGCCGGTTACCGGCATGCGCCGCACCTGTATGCGCATGCGCCGCGGCCCATGCTGAAAAGCGCGCTGCATGCGCTCGAAGCGCTGGCGCCGGCCATGTTTGCCAGCGCGCGCGCGACGGTGTTCCGTTCGTGGCGGGTGCCGGCCCTGCTGCCCGACCTGGTGCCGCGCTGGATGGTGCATCAGGGAGTGGCGCGCGACAAGGTGCTCGACCCGCTGCACATCGCCAGCGGCGACGCGCAGGCACCGCAGCAGCTCGCGGAGCTGGCGGCGCGTTTCGGCAGCCTGCCATTTTTCTGCATCAACGATACCTGCGACGAGGCCGAGGACGACGATCCGCGCCTGTTGCGCGTGGCGGCTGCCCTGCAGCGGCTGCTGCCGCTGCCATCGTCATTCGAAGCGGTTTAGCGCTTGCCCTTGGGGGCCAGGCTGATACGCGCGGCGGCCGAGCTGTCGGACAGCGAGGCGAGAAACAGCAGCAGATAGGCGCCCAGTTCCAGCACTTCTTCGCCCAGCAGGGCGTAGGCGTCCGGCATGCCATGGAAGACTTTCTTGTCGAACGGCCAGCCCGCCACCATCAGCAGGCCGCCGATGGCGGTGAGGATGGTGATGCGCATGCTGAATATCAGGCCGGCATGGGCAAATACCTTGCGCGCCCGGGGCGCGAAGAAGATCAGCAAACGTATCAGGATCAGCAGTTCCAGCACGCGCAAGGCTTTTTCCGCCTGCGCCCAGGCGGGCGCCGTGCCAAACTGGTCGATATCGAGTTCGCGCAGCAGGAAACCGAACAGCAGGGCCGACAAGCCGGCATGCATGAGGAAACGCAAGGATTGGCGGTCAGGCTCTTGCCAGGCGCGCACGCCGTGCACGCTGCAGGCCAGGGCCAGGAATAGCGCCTGCAGCCATTCCAGCAAGTGGTTCTCATCGTCGATATCGGGGAACACCGTCCACAGGGCGATGGAGGCTAGCATGCTCAAGAGCACTGCGCTGGCGACGCCGGCATTGCTGCGGCTGAGCGAAGTCAGGGCTTCGCGCACGGAGGTGAAATTCATGTATGGTCGTAAGGCTAAAGTTGCGCGGCGGCGGTATTGCAGCCTGCGGGCGCAGCTTTTTTCGGGGAGGTTGGCGCGCGGCCCCCGTTAACTGGGAAGCCGCACAGCAAGCGCTATGGCGGGGCGAAGCGTGAATTTCATTGCTATCACGCAATAACTTCTCGAGAAAAGATGCGTGAGCATCGTATCATGTTTTTTCGCAAGACGTCAGTTACTGACTTTAAAGTCGGTAAAATACGCTGTGTTTATTCAGGCATGGCGGCGTGCCGGAAGCAGTGCCGGCGGCTCGACGGCTTGCTGCGCGCGCGCCGCCATGGCCTCGCCCAGCATCACCAGCACGGGACCATGGGCGTCGCCCAGGCCGTGGGCCAGCGCGCTCAGCGGCAGGCGCACGATGCGCTGGTCGGGGCGGCTGCAGTTTTCAATGACCACCACCGGGGTGTCGGCGGGGCGGCCCTGGGCCAGCAGGCGCTGCGCCGTCACGGTGGCTTCGCGGCCCCCCATGTATTGCACCAGGGTATCGCAGTCGGGAATGCGCGTCTGGTCCGGTTCGCCCGGCGCCGTGCTGGAAGTAAAGAAGGCGACGCTGCGCGACACGCCCCGCTTGGTCAGCGGCTGCTGCGTGGCCGCCGCCGCCGCCAGCGCCGTGGTAATGCCGGGCACCACTTCCACCGCGATGCCGGCTTCTTCCAGCGCGCGCAATTCCTCGTCGGCGCGGCCGAACAGCATGGGGTCGCCCCCCTTCAGGCGCACGACGACAGCGTGCTTGCGCGCATGGTCGAGCAGCTGCTTGTTGATGAAGGCTTGCGCCGTGGACAGCTGGCCGCAGCGCTTGCCGACCAGGATCTTTTGCGCCTGCGGGCACAGCTCCAGCATCTCTTCGGTGACCAGCGCATCGTGCAGCACGACGTCCGCCTGTGCCAGCAGGCGCGCGCCGCGCAAGGTCATCAAGTCTTGCGCGCCGGGGCCGGCGCCGACCAGGTAGACCTTGCCTGGCAGAGATGGGGAGTTGTTCATGGTGCTTGCCTTCCTTAGCCGACGCGGATCATGCCGGCCGCGACCGTTTGGTGGGTGACTTCATCGATCAGGATAAACGCGCCCGTGGCGCGGATATCGGCATACGCGTCGGCCGCCAGCGCCTGCTGCACGTTCAGGCTGATGCGGGCGATGTCGTTGAGCTTCAAACCGTCGGCCGGATGGCGCTGCTGCGTGTTGATGTCGAGGATGGAATCGACCGCCGTGACCTTGGCCGCCGTCTGGCGCGTGCCGTGCTTGATCCAGTATTTGCGGCGCAGGTCGAGCGCGTCTTCCGACAGCCAGCAGACATCGGCCGTGACCTGTTTCAGCAGGGTGGCGGGGCGCTCGCTGCTCGCCAGCAAGTCGCCGCGCGAAATGTCCAGGTATTCATTGAGCAGCAGGGTGACCGACTGGCCCACCACGGCGCTCTGCAGCGAGCCATCCAGGGTGACGATATCCTTTACTGTCGCCGTCTGGCCCGATGGCTGCACCACCAGGGTGTCGCCCACGCTGACCTTGCCCGCCTCGATGCGGCCCATGTAGCCGCGGAAATCGTTGGCTTCATGGCCGTTGTGGCGCGCCACCAGCTGCACGGGGAAACGGAAGGGCGCGTCGTGCGATTCGTCGTAGACGGACAGGGATTCGAGCAGCTCGATCAGGGTCGGGCCCGTGTACCAGCCCAGCTTGTCGCCGCGCTCGACAACATTGTCGCCCGTCAAGGCGGACAATGGAATCGGCGTGATGTCCTTCAGGCCCAGCGACTGCGCGAATTCGCGGTAGGCGGCGACGATGCGGTTGTACACCGTTTCATCGTAGTCGACCAGGTCCATCTTGTTGACGGCGACGACCACGTGCTCGATCTGCAGCAGGTGGGCGATGGTCGAGTGGCGTTTGGTCTGGATCAACAGTTCCACGCTGCCGTCGTCGCCCAGTTTGACTTTCGACACGTCGATCAGGATGATGACGGCATCGGCCGTCGAGGCGCCCGTCACCATGTTGCGCGTGTATTGCTCGTGGCCCGGCGTGTCGGCGATGATGAACTTGCGCTTCGGCGTGGCAAAGTAGCGGTAGGCCACGTCGATGGTGATGCCTTGCTCGCGTTCCGCTTCCAGGCCGTCCGTCAGCAGGGACAGGTCGACCGTGTCGCCCACCGTGCGCTTGTGCTTGGAGCGCGACATGGCGTCGAGCTGGTCGGCGAAGATGCCCTTGCTGTCGAACAGCAAACGGCCGATCAGGGTGCTCTTGCCGTCATCGACGGAGCCGGCCGTGATGAAACGCAACATGCCGCGTTCGACGCTGTTGCTGAGAGTGGTGTTCTGGATTGCTGCGTTCATTAGAAATACCCTGCTTTCTTGCGTTTTTCCATCGAGGCTTCGGAAGTCTGGTCATCCATGCGGGTGGCGCCGCGTTCCGTGATTTGCGTGATTGCCGTTTCGGCGATGATGGCGTCCACCGTGGCGGCATCGGACGAGACAGGGCAGGTGCACGAAATGTCGCCCACGGTGCGGAAGCGCACGACTTGCGTTTCCACAGTTTCGCCTTCGCGCGGCGGCGTCAGGTCCGTCAGCGGCACCAGCAAGCCATTGCGCGGGATCACCTGGCGCTCGTGCGCGAAGTAGATCGGCGGCAATTCCAGCTGCTCGCGGGCGATGTATTGCCACACGTCCAGCTCCGTCCAGTTCGAGATGGGGAAGACGCGCATGTTTTCGCCCGGATGCACGCGCGTGTTATACAGGTCCCACAGTTCAGGACGCTGGGCTTTCGGGTCCCAGGCGCCGAATTCGTCGCGGAAGGAAAAGATGCGTTCCTTGGCGCGGGCCTTCTCTTCATCGCGGCGGGCGCCGCCGATGCAGGCGTCAAAGCCGTGTTCGGCGATGGTTTCCAGCAAGGTCACGGCTTGCGCCGCGTTGCGCGAATCCGTGGCCGGGTTGCGCAGGCGTACCGTGCCGCGCTTGATGGAGTCTTCCACGGAGCCGACGATCAGGCGCTCGCCCAGTTGGGCCACCTTTTTATCGCGGAAGGTGATGACTTCCGGGAAGTTGTGGCCCGTGTCGATGTGCACGAGGGGGAAAGGAAACTTGCCTGGGCGGAAGGCTTTCTCGGCCAGGCGCAGCAGGACGACGGAATCCTTGCCGCCCGAGAACAGCAGGGCGGGGTTAGCGGACTCGGCCGCCACTTCGCGCATGATGTGGATGGCTTCCGACTCAAGGCTGTCGAGGTGGCGCTGGTTCAAAATATTGCTCATATTGGATGCTTTCTTGTTCTGCTGCGTCTGTTATGTCGGTTCAGGCTGCCACGGATTTGATGCGGATCAACTTGCCGTCCACCATGTGCAGGCCGCATTCCTTGGAATCCGGGTTTTCCCACCACCAGCGCCCGGCCCGCACATCTTCACCGGGCTGGACTGCCCGCGTGCACGGTTCGCAGCCGATGGACGGGTAGCCCTGGTCGTGCAGCGCGTTGTACGGCACGTCGTTGGCGCGGATGTAGGCCCAGACGTCTTCTTCCGACCAGTCCGCCAGCGGGTTGAACTTCGTCATGGCGTGCGCCGCATCGTCTTCCTGCACGTGCAGCTCGGCGCGCGTGGTGGACTGGGCGCGGCGCTGGCCCGTGACCCAGGCCTTGTTGCCGGCCAGGGCGCGGCCCAGCGGCTCGACCTTGCGGATGCGGCAGCATTCGCGGCGCATCTCGACGCTGTTGTAGAACGCGTTGAGGCCGTTCTGTTCCACGTAGGCCGCCACGGCTTCCGGCTGCGGGCGGTACAGGACGATGTCGTGGTCGTAGCGGGTCTTCACCTTGTCGAGCACGGCCAGGGTTTCCTGGTGCAAGCGGCCTGTTTCCAGGGAAAAGATGCCGATGGGCAGCTTTGCCTTGAGAATCATGTCGGTCAGCACCATGTCTTCGGCTGCCAGGCTAGAGGCGAACACGGCCGGCGAAAACTCGGCGGCGATGCGTGTCAGCGTTTGCTGGGTGGCGTCAATTAAAGTAGAGAGGTCGCTCATGGCCAGCTTTCTCAGATGCCGGCCGCGTTGTCGAGGTCAGGATTCTGGCCTTCGCGGTGGTGGCGGCGGAACAGCGGCGACTTTTGATCCCAGGACGCCTGGTAGGTTTCCGAGAACACCGACAAGCCCTTCAGGGCGTCATGGATGCTGCGGTCGGGGCGCGTCGCATACGCATCGAAGCCGACGCGGTGCATGGAAAACAGCTGGTCGCGCAGCACGTCGCCGATGGCGCGCAATTCACCACGGAAACCCAGACGGGCGCGCAGGTTGAAGGCGATGGAATAGCCGCGGCCATCCGTGAATTTCGGGAAATCCACGCCGATGACGGGCAATTGCGCCACGTCGGCGGCCAGTTCTTCCGGGCGCTCGTCGCTGGCCAGCCACACGCCGATGCCGGGCAGGCGCGCGGCCAGGGTGGCGCGCTGGGCTTGCCAAACGAGCAAGGGCACGATCACCTTGCCTTCAGGCACGACCACCGTGTCCGGCGTCTCGTTTTCATCCAGGCGCAGCAGGCCCCAGTCATTCGGCACCACGGCGGCGTTCTTGATGATTTCTTCGCGTACTTCAAACATATTCGTCTTCTCCCACCAGGTTGCCGACCGTGATCGGCGTTGCATATACATGTTCCTTGAATGGCGCCAGGCCCAGGCGCTGGGCCGTATCGACGAAGCGCTCGCCTTCATGGCGGTCGCGCACGTAGACGTGCAGCAGGCGGCCGATGACTTCAGGCATTTGCAGGGAAGAGAACGATGGTCCGATGATCTTGCCGATGGCGGCGTTGTTGCCTTGCGCGCCGCCGATCGACACTTGATACCATTCGCTGCCATCCTTGTCGACGCCGAGGATGCCGATGCTGCCCACGTGATGGTGGCCGCAGGCATTGATGCAGCCGGAAATGTTCAGTTCGATCTCGCCGATGTCGTGCTGGAAGTCGATGCTGTCGAAGCGTTCCGCGATGGCGGCGGCGATCGGCAGCGACTTGGCGTTGGCCAGCGAGCAGAAGTCGCCGCCAGGGCAGCAGATCATGTCCGTCAGCAAGCCGATGTTGGGCGTGGCCAGGCCGTGCGCCTTGGCTTCCTGCCACAGTTTGAACAGTTTCGACTGTTCCACGTCGGCCAGCACCAGGTTCTGTTCATGCGTCACGCGCAATTCGCCAAAGCTGTAGCGGTCGGCCAGGTCGGCCACGAAGTCGATCTGCTCGGCCGTCGCGTCGCCCGGTGGCACGCCCGTTTTCTTCAAGGACAGCACCACGGCCACGTAGCCGGGGCGCTGGTGCGGCTTGACGTTGCGCGCCAGCCAGTTCACATACGCCTTGTTGTCCGCGTGCTCGGCCTGGTAATCGAATTCCGGCAGGGTGGCATAGGCGGGCGGATTGAAGAAATCGGCCACGCGCTGCATTTCCTCGGTCGTCAGGGTTTCCGGACCGTCTTTCAGGTCGACCCATTCCGCTTCCACCTGGCGCGTGAATTCTTCCACGCCGATGGCTTTCAGCAAGATCTTGATGCGCGCCTTGTATTTGTTGTCGCGGCGGCCGTGCAGGTTGTACACGCGCATGATGGCCTGGATGTAGGTCAGCAAGTGCTGCCACGGTAAAAAGTCGCGCACGACGCTGCCCAGGATCGGCGTGCGGCCCATGCCGCCGCCCGCCATCACCTTGAAGCCCACTTCGCCGGCCGCATTGCGCACGGCCGTCAAGCCGATGTCATGCACGGCGATGGCGGCGCGGTCTTCCTCGGCGCCATTGATGGCGACCTTGAATTTGCGCGGCAGGGCGATGAACTCGGGGTGGAAGGTGCTCCACTGGCGCAGCACTTCCGCGTACGGGCGCGGATCGATGATTTCATCGGCGGCGACACCGGCGTACGGGTCCGATGTTGTATTACGGATACAGTTGCCCGAGGTCTGGATCGCGTGCATTTCCACGGACGCCAGGTCGGTGAGGATATCGGGTGTCTGTTCCAGTTCGATCCAGTTGAACTGGATGTTCTGGCGCGTCGTGAAGTGGCCATAGCCGCGGTCGTACTTGCGCGCGATGTGCGCGAACATGCGCATCTGCTTCGACGACAGCAGGCCGTAGGGCACGGCGATGCGCAGCATGTAGGCATGGCGCTGCATGTACAGGCCGTTTTGCAGGCGCAGCGGAATGAATTCCTCTTCCGTCAGTTCATTGGCGATACGGCGCGCAACCTGGTCTCGGTACTGGGCGATGCGTTCTTTGATGATGAGGTGGTCGTACTGATCGTAATGGTACATATCAATTCCTAAAAAAGCCGGGGTGCTGGAAGATTGCCTGGGATTATGTTCTTGATACTGCTGCTATTAATAGATTAGCTTCACTGCCACGCCGGTCAAGGTCATCGCCAGCAGGACTCTTAAAAACTTTTCCGGCACCGAGCGGGCCACCCAGGACCCCAGGGTGATGCCGGGCAGCGAGCCGACAAGCAGCGAGGCCAGCAATTCCCAGTGGATGGAACCGAGCCACCAGTGGCCCAGGGCGGCGATGGCCGTCAGCGGCACGGCGTAGGCGATATCGGTGCCCGCCACTTCAGCCGACGTCATGCGGGGATACAGCATCACCAGCAGGGTCGCGCCGATGGCGCCGGCGCCGATCGACGATACCGTCACCAGCACGCCCAGCACGGCGCCGGCAATGATGGTGGCAGCGGCAAGCTTGTTGCCTTGCAATTGTTTCTCGGGATGGGCATTGATCCAGGCTAGCATGCGGCCCTTGAAAATCAGCGCCACGACCGTCAGCAGCACGGAGCCGGCGATGGAATAACGGATGATCTGGCCGATTTCCGGCGACAGGGTGCCGAACGATTTCAGTGCCAGCGTGGCAATGACGGCGGCGGGCAGGGCGCCCATGCACAGGCGCTTGACGATATCCCAGCGGATGGTGCCGCGCAGGCGGTGCGTCAGGGTGCCGGCGCTCTTGGTGATCGAGGCGAAGGCGAGGTCGGTGCCCACGGCCACGGATGGCGGCACGCCAAACAGCAGGGTTAACAGCGGCGTCATCAGCGAACCACCGCCCACGCCGGTCATTCCTACGAGTAATCCTACGGCAAATCCTGAGACTATATAAGACAAAGTCATGCTTGCACCCCCAAAGTACCCGCAATAGTAATAAACTTAGCGTTTAATCCAAACTACTTAGTACGCATTTGCTTATATGCGATATGCGTATATGCATGAACGCAAAATCATGGGTGGGGCGGCACTTCGGCAAATATCACGGCAATCTAGGGCAAACCAGCAATGAATCTCCATCAATTGCGCTTCGTGCGCGAAGCGGTCCGGCAGAATTACAACCTGACGGATGCGGCCAAGGCCTTGTTCACGTCGCAACCGGGCGTGTCGAAAGCCATCATCGAGCTGGAAGAAGAGCTGGGCGTGGATATTTTCACCCGCCACGGCAAACGCATCCGCGGCTTGACGGAGCCGGGCCGCCTGGTGCTGGAGTCGGTCGAGCTGATCATGCAGGAAATCGACAGCATGAAGCGCATCGGCAAGGAATTCGCGGCGCAGGACAGCGGCAGCTTTACCATTGCCACCACGCACACGCAGGCGCGCTACACGTTGCCCAAGGTGGTGCAGGCCTTCATGCTGAAGTTCCCGAAAGTGCGCTTGTCTTTATTGCAAGGCAACCCGCGCCAGATCGCCGAAATGGTGCAGCGCGACCAGGCCGACCTGGCCATCGCCACGGAATCGATCGCCGCCATCGATGGCTTGATCACCTTGCCATGCTATCAATGGGAACACGTGGTGGTGGTGCCGGCCGAGCATCCGCTGCTGAAATCGAAGTCCGTGACGCTGGAAGAAATTGCCGCTTTCCCCCTGATTACCTATGACAGCGCGTTTGCCGGACGCAATAAAATCGACCACGCTTTCGTGCTGCGCGGGCTGAAACCGGACATCCTGCTGGAGGCCATCGATGCGGACGTGATCAAGACTTATGTGGAGTTGGGCATGGGGATTGGTATCATAGCGGGTATGGCCTTCGATGCCGAGCGCGACAAAGGCTTGCGCGCCATTCCTGTCGGGCACCTGTTCGGCATGAATGTGTCGCGCGTGGCCGTCAAGCAGGGCGCCTATTTGCGCAGCTATATTTATACCTTTATCGAGTTGCTGACACCGACCCTGAACCGCAAGCTCATTGAGCAGGCGATGAGCGGTGAAAAAGAGCACTACGAACTATAACAACGCAGGAACACGGCCGGGCGAGGTGTCCGGCCCAGCATATTTAAGAAGAGAAGAAACACATGATTACCGATCAGCTTGCCAAATATTACGCCACCATCGCGCAGCAGTACGAGCGCGTCTATGACAAGCCCGAACGCCAGGAAGACCTGGAAGTATTGCGCGACAAGGTCGCCGACGCGCTGGAAGGCCACACCGTGCTGGAGCTGGCCTGCGGCACCGGTTACTGGACGGAAGTGGTCGCCGAGACGGCCGAGTCCGTGCTGGCCACCGATATCAACGATGAAATGCTGGCGCTGGCACAACAGCGCGGCTTGCCCGACAACGTCACCTTCGCCAAGCTCGACGCGTTCAACCTGCCCGATGATCTGCTGGGCAAGTTTACGGCCGTGTTCGCCGGTTTCTGGTGGTCGCACGTGAAGCGCGAAGACCAGGACAAGTATCTGAAGCAATTGCGCGCCAAGCTGGGCAAGGACATCCTGCTGGTGCTGATCGACAATTCCTATGTCGACGGCAGCAGCACCGTGATCGCGCGCACCGATCTGGAAGGCAACACGCACCAGTTCCGCACGACGGAGGCGGGCGAGCGTTACGAAGTGCTCAAGAATTTCCCATCGGATAGCCACCTGCGCAAGAAGTTTGCCCATTCGGCCCGTGAAATCCGCATGAAGCGCCTGGAATATTACTGGCTGCTGAGCTGCCGCCTGAAGTAAGGCGACCGCTGCCAGCAAAACCGCCCGCGGGCGGTTTTTTTTCGTCTGTTGTTTTTATATGACAAGGTGTTGTGCTAAAAAACAACATCTTGTCGATGTCATATTGTTGAAGTATTTGGTTGGCATGATTCGGTTCAGCAGCTCAGCAGCAGCACATCTTGTCCAACCTAATGTAGAGAAACTCAAGTGAAAAAAATTACTCTGGCAGCATTGATCATCGGCACCTTCGCAGCAGCCACGGCGCAAGCGCAATCGAACGTCACCGTGTATGGTCTGGTTGACCTCGGTATTGCCAAGACCACGGGCCAGCCGACGGTACAGCGCGAAAACAATGCGTCGCGCCTCGGTTTCAAGGGTACGGAAGACCTGGGTGGCGGCCTGTCCGCGATTTTCAACCTGGAAAGTGAATTCCTGGCCGATACGGGCGCGCAAAAAGGCGTGTTGTTCGACCGTCAAGCCTACGTGGGCTTGAAAGGTGCTTTCGGTACCGCCATCCTGGGCCGCACCAAGAACCTGGTCGATGGCACCATCGCCCGCGTCGATCCGTTCAACACCTACGGCGTGGTCGGCAAGAACAATGAAACCCTGCTGCGCTCGGGCGTCGGCACGTCGCGCGTCAACAACGCCTTGACCTACAACAGCCCTAGCTTTGAAGGTTTCGTGGGCAGCCTGCAATACGTGCTGAGCGAAGTCAACAGCGCTGACGCTGGCGTGATTGGCCTGGCAACCTACGACAATGGCCCGATCAGCCTGCACGCCGGCTACGAAAAAGCCGTGCAAGCAACGGCAACGGCAGCCAAGGCTGACCTGTGGTCGATCGGTGGCGGCTATAAATTTGGCCCGGCCAAGATCACTGCCGCTTACTCGAAAGGCGACACCAAGGTTGCCGCCAACGGCGAATACAAGTCCTACCTGATCGGCCTGAACTACACGGTCGGCGGCGGCGATGCCAAGGTATCGTATGGCAAGCAAGAGCAAAGCAATAACAAGGTCAAAGATCAGGACACGATCAAGGAATTCGGCGTCGGCTACGACTATCACCTGTCGAAGCGCACGGACCTGTACGCTTACGCTGGCCGCGAGCGCGTCAAGTCGCTGACGTCGTACCAGGTTGGTATCGCACACAAGTTCTAAGCATCGCTTTATGTGATGCAATGCAAGGCGCCTGCGGGCGCCTTTTTCATTGCATGACGGGTTCTGGCGCTTGCGCATGCATGGGCAGGGATATCTCGATGCGTGTACCGCCCAGTTCGCTGTCGGCGCCGATATGGATGCTGCCATTCAAGCCCCAGACCCGCTCGCGCATGCCCAGCAAGCCCAGGGCCGTGGCTTTTTCCAGGTCGTGTTCGGCGATGCCGCGGCCGTCATCCTGGATGGTGATCGCCAGCGAGGAATCGATGCGGTGCAGGGCGATGGTGATATGGCTCGCCTCGGCGTGGCGCGCGATATTCGTCAGCGCCTCTTGCACGATGCGGTAGATGGCCGTGCTGCGCGCATCGTCGAGCACCAGGTCGGCCTCGTCGGCCAGCAAATCGAAATGCACGGCGCGGCGCTGCAGGAAGTCATGGCGCAGTTTTTGCAGCGCGAAATACAATCCGCCCTCATCGAGCGCGCGCGGGCGCAGATTGCTGGCAATGCGGCGCAGCGAGGTAATCGCTGTCACCAGCAAGCTATCCATGCCGTACAGCAGGGATTGCAGCGGCACGGTGGTGTCCGGGTGCTGGCGCACGAGCGTCAGGTCGACGCGCAAGGTGGCCAGCAATTGCCCCAGGTCGTCATGCAGTTCGCGGGCGATATGCTTGCGCTCTTCCTCGCGGATGGTTTGCAGCGCGCTCGACAATTCACGCAGCTGTGAAAAGGAGCGGGCCAGCTGTTCATGTACCTGCTTGCGCGCGCTGATGTCGCGCACGATGATGGTAAAGACGCTGCGGCCATCTTCCTGCATGGTCGAGAGCGATCCTTCCAGCGGAAACATGGCGCCATCGCTGCGCCGGCCCGTCAAGGTGTAGTCGGTGGCGCGCCGGCCCGTCAGGCGCAGCTCCTGGCTGATGTCATCGAACGGCGGATCGCCATCGTGGCTGCCCAGGTTGCCCAGGCTGCGCAGGTCGCGCAGGATATAGTGGCCCAGGCGCCTGCCGCGCATGTCGGCAGGCGGGTCGCCGAACAATCTGGCCGCAGCCGCGTTCGCATGCAGGATCAGTTGCCGGCTGTCGATGCTGATGATGGCGTCGCTGGCACTGTCGATGATGGACTGGCCCCGCGCCTGCCGTTGCCTGCTGGCTTTCAGCGGCGGGAATAAGCACAGCAGGAGCGCCGCCGCCATGCCCAATGGAAGCATGCGGAGCAGTGTGGAACTGCCTCGGTCAGGCATGATGATCTCCTCGCGAACGGATTAACGAAGGCAGGCAGGATGACGAATGGCGGGCAGGGCTTTAGCTAGCCTATGCCTGCTGGCGCGGCGCGGCTTGATGTGGCGCAGGAAGGTGAAAGGAAGAGCGCGATGCGCCGCGCCGGCAAGCGCCGGCGGCGGCAACAGGCGTGGCCTCAGGCACTTACATTTGCTTGAACAGGTGCAGGAAGCTGCGGCTCACTTCCAGCTTGTCGGACTTGCCTTTGATCAGCACGAGGTGGCGGCCGCGGATGTCGCGCGTCACGCCTTCGATGGCGTTCACGTTGACGAGGGTGGCGCGGTGGATTTGCCAGAACAGCGAAGGATCGAGCTCTTCGGCCAGGTCGCGCACGGGCTTGCGGATCAGCGCCTCGTACTTGGCCGTCTGCACGCACGTATATTTCTCGTCGGAACGGAAGAACAGGATCTCTTCCACGGGAATCATGCGCAAGTCCTGGCCGATGCTGGCCTGTATCCATTGCAGGTAGGTGGGCTTGGCCGTGATTTTTTCCGCCAGTTGCGACAGCATGGCCGTGACGCTGCTGTTGACGTCCAGCGCCGGCTTGTTCAGATGCGTTTTCAGGCGTTCCACCGTCACCAGCAGGCGTTCATGCTCGGGCGGCTTCAGCACATAATCGACGGCGCCCCGCTCGAAAGCCTCGACGGCGTGGCTGTCATAGGCCGTCACGAAGACGATGTGAGTCTTGCCGCCGATCACCTGCGCCGCTTCCATGCCCGTCTTGCCCGGCATGCGGATATCGAGAAAGGCAAAGTCGGGCTTCAGTTGCTCGACCAGTTCGATCGCTTCGTCGCCATTCTTGGCTTCGCCGATGATTTCCAGTTCGGGCCAGGCCTGGCCCAGGCGCAAGCGCAACTGGTCGCGCATCAGTCTTTCGTCGTCGGCAATAATAGCGGTAGGCATAGGTCTCAAGTGTGAACAGGCGAAGATTGATTATTCAATGATTTAGCGTTTTTATCAACTACCTTATTTGGACAACTGATACGGCACTTCGATCACGGCACACACGCCGCTGGGTTGATTCGGCGTGATGGTCAGGCTGCCCTCGTCGCCATGCAGCAATTTCAGGCGCTCGCGGATGGTGGGCAAGCCCAGTCCCGTGCCATCGCTGGGCACTGCGCCAAAGCCGAGGCCGTCATCGGTCACCGTCACGCGCAGCTTGCTGTGCGCCACTTCCGCCACGATGCGCAGGGTGCCGCCTTCCGGTTTGACTTCCAGGCCATGCTTGATGGCATTTTCCACCATCGATTGCAACATCATGGGCGGGAAGGCGGCGCTGCGCAGGCCGTCGGGAATCTGGAAGTCGACGGTCAAGCGCTCTTCCATGCGCATTTTCAGCAGATTCAAGTAGGCTTGCACCATGTCCGCTTCACGGCCCAGGTTGGTGATCAGGGCGTTGTCGCGCATTTGCGGCAGCACGGCGCGCAGGTACTGGATCAGGCTGCGCTGCATCTTGGCCGCGCGCGGCGGGTCGACCTGGATCAGGTGTTCGACGGAGGCGAGTGTATTGAACAGGAAGTGCGGTTCGACCTGTGCCTGCATCATCTGCATCTTCGCTTCGCTGAGCTGGCGCTGCATGGATTCGCGTTCAGCCGCCTCGTTGGCCGTGACGGTTTCCGCCTCCGCCCGCTTCTTGCCGCCGACCAGGGCCTTCATGGCGAACAGCGCCAGGACCAGCAGCGAAACAAAACTCTTGAACCACGTCGATGCTTGCTGGTGATAGCGCGACACTTTTTGCTCGGCCGCATCATCGACGGCTTCTTCGATGGCATTCGACAACTCTTCGCCGATTTGTGGCGGCAATTCAATGTGGACTTCTTCGCCCGAAGCATTGGTCGTGACTGGGTAGCTGGGTTTGGCTGGCACCGCAGGGGTGACCGGTGGTTCCGGCGGTTCCGGCGGCACAGTATTGCCGTGTTCGTCCGCTTCGGTCGCATCTGCCGGGTCGCTGGCCGCATCGGCCGTGCTGCTGCGCCGGTTCTTGCTGTTGCGGGGATTGAAATGGATGCCCGTATCGTCGATCAGGATATTCGTTTCGCCCGTCCCCTTGCTTGCCCGCTTGTGCGACTTGATGACGACCTCTTCATTGGGACTGGACGAGAACAGTTCATCCTGCAAAATGGAGCCGGCGATCAGGGCCAGTGCCGCAAACAGAAAGAATTTCCACCAAGACAGTTGCGTGACCCACGTCGTGGTCGCGTCGAATCCCCGTTGCAACCAGGCGAGGATGGTTTTCAACAGTTGTGGCAAGTTGGAAATCGGGAGCATGTGGACGCTTTCAAATACAAGATACAAGAGTTAATCGACGCGGCGGACAAGTTTAACCTGTTGTTGTGCCGTGTCAGAGTCTGATGTTGCCACTGTGCCTAAAGCCACGGCATTGCGCCAGCTCATTGCGACAGGCTGCACAAAAGGGCACTTGAAGTGAAAGCCAGGCTTGCTGGGCGGTGAACGTGCGTGCGGATGGAAGGGCGCGAAAATACCCCTTGCGGCGTTGGCGGGCCTTGGCTATAATTCGCCCCCTCGCTGAACGACGCATGCAAATGCCGAGTGAAGTGGAGAAAAAGAAGGAGTTGACGGATGTAGCGAAATGCCTCATACTCTTTCTTCTTCGCAGCTGACAAACACAACGCTTTGTCGATAGCGCGAGAGTGGCAAATAAGCAGTAACCGAATACAGTTCTTTAACAATTAACAGTCGATAAGTGTGGACATTTGATGCAG
>CAUSDR010000050.1:0-20449 GCA_963530105.1 uncultured Janthinobacterium sp. | reverse complement strand
GGCCAGCTGCGCGGGAATCTGGCGCGCCGCGCCATGCGTCGCCTGCAGCTGGGCGTAGGCGCGCGCATGGGCGGGATCGGCCGCTTGCCAGGCGGCAAACTCGGCCTCTTGCCGCTTCGTCAGCTCATGGCGGCGGCTGAACCAGCCTGCGGCCGCCAGCGCCACGCCATCTTGCGTTGCGGCAAAGTCGGCGTACTCGCGCAAGTCCGCCTGCTCCTGGGCGGATGGGCCGAAATCGTGGCGGGGCGGGTGCGCGGTCATGGGCGGCATTATGCGGGTTCCCGCAGAGAACGCAACTGCGCCTGGCAACTGAGCATGCCGCGCGCGATGTGTTTTTCCACCATGCTCACGGATATGCCCATGCGCGCGGCGATCTGCGCGTGCGGCAATTCCTCGAACAGATGCAGCACGAAGGCGTCGCGGCAGCGGGGCGGCAGGGCGTCGATGGCGGCCACGCAGGCTTGCCAGTCCTGGCTGTTTTCCAGCGCCTGTTCCGGCTGCAGGTGGCGCGGTCCTGCCGGGTGCGCGGCCTCGGGCAGGGCGTCGAGTTCCTCGTGCTGGCGCAGGGCGGCGCGGCGGTGCCTGTCGATCATCAGGTTGCGCGCCGTGTGGTACAGCAGCGCGCGCGGCTCGCG
This sequence comes from uncultured Janthinobacterium sp., assembly GCA_963530105.1. Taxonomy (GTDB): domain Bacteria; phylum Pseudomonadota; class Gammaproteobacteria; order Burkholderiales; family Burkholderiaceae_D; genus Janthinobacterium. The sequence goes on along the minus strand of CAUSDR010000050.1, from coordinate 19,814 downwards.
CACGGCCTGTCCGCCGTGCGCCGCGTCATCCTGCACGCCCAGCACGCGCACGTAGCTTTCCTGCACCAGGTCGGCCGCCGCCTCGCGGTTGCGCAAGCCGCGCCAGCAGAAATTGAGCAATTCTTGGTAATAGCGTGCGACCACGGCGTCCGATGTATGAGTCCGCAGCCAGGAATGCCGCATATGAGAATGATTCTCATTATATGGCATGGCGGGATGCGGCGCTAAGCGCGTTGCCACACCGTGGCAAGCGTACAACGCTTTGCCGCCCGTCAGGCATGCGTTACCATGAGAGGTTAATAGGGAGACAACATGGCTATTCAAGTCATCAACACGGCGCCCATCGCTGGCCAGCGCCCTGGCACGTCGGGCCTGCGCAAGACGGTAGGCGTCTTCAGCGCGCCGCAATATCTGGAAAACTTCGTGCAGAGCGTGTTCGACACGCTGGGCGACTGCCATGGCCAGACCCTGGTGCTGGGCGGCGACGGCCGCTATTACAACCGCGCGGCGATCCAGACGGTGCTGCGCATGGCGGCCGCGCACGGCTATGCGCGCGTGCTGCTGGGACAGGGCGGCATTTTGTCGACGCCGGCCGTCAGCTGCGTGATCCGCAAGCATGGCGCCAGCGGCGGCCTCATTTTGTCGGCCAGCCATAATCCCGGCGGCCCCGATGGGGATTTCGGCATCAAGTACAACATCGCCAATGGCGGCCCGGCGCCCGAGAAAGTCACCGAAGCCATCTTTGCGCATACGCAAGGCATCACCGCATACCGCATCAGCGACGCCGCCGACATCGACCTCGACACCCTGGGAGTGGCGCGCATCGAGCAGATGACGGTGGAAGTCATCGACTCCGTGGCCGACTACGCGGAACTGATGCAGCAGCTGTTCGATTTCGACGCCATCCGCGCCCTGTTCGCGGGCGGCCTGCGCATCTGCTTCGACGGCATGCACGCCGTCTCCGGCCCGTACGCGACGGCCATCCTGGAAGGCTTGCTGGGCGCGCCGAAGGGCAGCGTCATCAATGGCGTGCCCCTGGAAGACTTCGGCGGCGGCCACCCCGACCCGAATCCCGTCAATGCGCAGGAATTGATCGCCATCATGGCGGCCGACGATGCGCCCGATTTCGGCGCCGCCTCGGATGGCGACGGCGACCGCAACATGATCGTCGGACGCCGCTTCGACGTCACGCCGTCGGACAGCCTGGCCATCCTGGCCGCGAATGCCACCGTTGCGCCCGGCTACCGCGCAGGATTGGCGGGCATCGCCCGTTCCATGCCGACGTCCGGCGCGGCCGACCGCGTCGCGGGAGCGCTGGGCATACCGTGCTTCGAGACGCCGACGGGCTGGAAATTCTTCGGCAACCTGCTCGACGCCGGCATGGCGACCCTGTGCGGCGAGGAAAGCTACGGCACGGGCTCGAACCATGTGCGCGAAAAGGATGGCTTGTGGGCCGTGTTGTTCTGGCTCAACCTGCTGGCGGCAAAGCAGCAGCCGGTGGAAGACATCGTGCGCGCGCACTGGGCCACCTATGGCCGCAATTACTATTCGCGCCACGATTACGAAGACATCGACAGCGGCGCGGCGCAGCAGCTGATGGACGCCGTGCGCGCCCGGCTGGCCGGCTTGCCGGGGCAGGTGCTCGATGGCTACACGGTGGCGCTGGCCGACGATTTCAGCTACACGGATCCGGTCGACGGTTCGCTGGCGACGCAGCAGGGCATCCGCATCATCATGACGGATGGCGCGCGCATCGTGCTGCGCCTGTCCGGCACGGGCACGCAGGGCGCCACCTTGCGTTTGTACCTGGAGCGCTACGAGGCTGACGCCGCGCAGCATGCCATCCCCACCCAGGAAGCGCTGGCGCCACTGATCGCCATCGCTGAACAGGTAGCGCAGATCCGCGCCCGCACGGGGCGCGACGCGCCGACGGTGACGACATAAAAAAAGGGCGCACATTGTGCGCCCTTTCTTATTGCGGCCAGCCATGTCGGTCGGATTAGCGTGGCATCGCCACGCGTAATCCGACGACATAGTCAGCAGGGTTGTCGGATTGCGCCCTTCGGGCTAATCCGACCTGCTGGTCTGGTTACGCCTTGCCCGGCACCACCGCCTGGCGGTAGTTGTCGACCATCTTGTAGCGCTTCGCATACAGGCCGAAGGCCAGCATGGCGACGGCGGCGAAGGCGGCGAAGAAGAACATCTGGAAGGCCGTCACGCTAATGCCGCTTTCGGCGATCTTGCCGATCACGCCTTCGTTCATGACGCTGCGGTTGACGATCAGCACCCACAGGTTGCCCACCGTGGTCGACAGGTTCCAGAAGCTCATGATGGCGCCCTTCATCGAGACGGGCGCCTGGCTGTACGCAAACTCCAGGCCCGTGGCCGAGACCAGCACTTCGCCAAACGTCAGCAGGGCGTACGGCAGGATCTGCCACATGATGGAGACGGCGTTGCCGCTGTCGAGCGCCAGCTGCAGCAAGCCGATGACGATCCACGCCAGCGAGGAAAAGCCGATACCGGCCGTCATGCGGCGCAGCGCCGTCGCTTCCAGGCCGAAGCGGTTCAGCATCGGGTACAGCACCAGGTTGTTGAACGGGATCAGCAGCATCACCAGCATCGGGTTCAGCGCCTGCATCTGCGCCGGCAGGAACCAGCTGGGTTTTTCCATGGTGTTCGCTTGCACGATCCACGTCGAGGCCTTCTGGTCGAACAGCGAGAAGAAGGGCGTGACGAGGGCGAAGATGACGAGGATGCGCAGCACGGCGCGCACGCCTTCGACGGCTTCGTCCGGGTGGATGCCGCGCGCGCGCTCCAGCTGCATGGCCGTGCCGATGCTGCCGAAGGCCAGCAGCAATACCAGCGCGGTACACGCGGAAATCACGAAGCCCCATTCCGGGATGCTGTAGAACGCGTACAGGGCGCCGATCACGCCGACGTAGGCCACATACAGGCCGGGACGCGAACCGCCATCGACACGCGCCAGCAGGGCGGTGCGGGCGACGCGGGTGAACGAATCGGGATTCGGCGGCGCCGGCGGCACGTGCACGTATTTCTTGGCACCCATCCAGAAGACGACGGTGGCGGCCAGCATCATGACGCCGGGGATGCCGAAGGCGATCGACGGGCCGTAGTCGCGCAGGAACATCGGCATCAGCAGCGAGGCGAAGAAGGAGCCGAAGTTGATGATCCAGTAGAACAGGTCGAATACCAGCTTGGCCTTGTGCTTGTTGGTCTGGTCGAACTGGTCGCCGACGAACGAGGCCACCAGGGGCTTGATGCCGCCGGAGCCGAAGGCGATCAGGAACAGGCCGAAATAGAAGCCGTTGACGCTGTTTTCAAAGATGGCCAGGCAGGCATGGCCGGCGCAATACACAAGGCTGAGCCAGAAGATGGTGTTGTACTTGCCAAAGAAGCGGTCGGCCAGCCAGCCGCCCAGCAGCGGGAAGAAATACACGCCGATGACGAAGGTGTGGAAGACGTGCTTGGCTTCGCCCGTGCGCTGGTCGATCGGGATCATCAGCAGCAGGGTGCTGATGAGGAATGGCGTCAGGATGTTGCGCATGCCATAAAAGCTGAAGCGTTCGCAGCCTTCGTTGGCGATGATGTACGGTATTTGCCGCGGCATTTTTCCCGTGGCGGTGTGTGTCTCGGCCGATGACATTGGCTCTCCCCAAGTATTTTTTGTAAGCCGCGATGCTAAGGCCTGTTGCGCTTGCTTGCAACAGAAAAAACGGCCCCTTGGCTATTTCACAAGGAATCGTAAGGTATTGCTTTTCATAAAGACACTATTTGACGTAGTTGCGATGGCAGGGCGCGGCAGCATGAATTGCATTTTCAACATGCCATGCGATGCCGCTTCGTCCGCCAGCACGAAGCCGCTGCCCAGGTACAGGGTGAGGGCCGCGTGGTTGTCCTGCGCCACGGCCAGCCGCACGCGGGCCAGCTCGGGGATGGCGCAGGCGTGGGCGAGGGCCGCTGGCACGAGTTGCCGCCCGGCGCCGCGACCGCGCGCGGGCGGCGCCACGTACACGCCCCACAGGCTGGCCTTGTCGTGCAACACGGCGATCGGTTCGCGGCGCAGGCCGGCAATGCCGATCAATTGCGCACCATCGAAAGTGCCAAATATTATTTGGTACGAGGTGGGGCGCAGGCGCTCGGCAATCTGTGCCAGGGGCAAGGCGCTTTCCGCCGCCAGCGTGGTGCAGAACGCCGCCGGCTGTTCGGCGATGCCGGCCAGGCGCAGCGCGCGGTACGCGGCAGCGTCGTCGGGGGCGAGGGGGCGGACGGAAAATGAAGGCATGCTGGCGAGTATCGGGCCAGGGCGCGGGAAAGTAAACCTTGCCGTCCGCCGCCGCCCTCCTTAAGATCTGCCCGCATGAGACCCGTACCGAACCCTTCCCCTGATATTGCCGCTGGCGCGGTCCTGACGCCCGCGCGCGAACGCGCGATGCTGTGGCTGCTGGCCCTGACGCAATTTACCGTCATCATGGATTTCATGGTGATGATGCCGCTGGCACCGCAGCTGATGCAGGCGTTTCAAATCGGCCCGGCCGCCGTCTCGGGCGCCGTGTCGGCCTATGCCTGGTGCGCCGGCTTGTCCGGCTTGCTGGCGGCCACCTACGTCGACCGCTTCGACCGCAAGACGCTGCTCTTGACCATGTTCTGCCTGTTCACCCTGTCCAACCTGGCGTGCGCGCTGGCGCCGAACTTCCATGTGCTGCTATGGTCGCGCGCCTTTGCGGGACTGACGGGCGGCGTGCTGGGCGCCATCGTCATGGCCATCATCGGCGACGTGATTCCCGCCGAGCGGCGCGGCGCGGCCACCGGCGTCGTCATGACCTCGTTTGCCATGGCGGCCGTGGGCGGCGTGCCCGTCGGCGTGGTGATGGCCGCGCATTTCGGCTGGGCTTCGCCGTTCTACCTGCTGGTGCTGCTGTCGTTCCTGATCTGGTTTGGCGCGGCGCGCGTGCTGCCCTCGCTGACGGCGCACATGGGCGCGGCCGCGCCCCTGCGCCAGGTGCTGCCGAACCTGCTGGCGCTGTTGCGCGAGCGGCGCCACGTGGAGGCATTTGCGCTGTCGGTGGTGAACATGGCGGCGGGCATGCTGCTGATCCCCTTCATCTCGCCTGTGCTGGTGGGCAATATGGGGCTGGCGCCGGCCGACGTCACCTGGGTCTACCTGGCGGGCGGCTGCGCCACGCTGCTGACGGCGCGGCGCATCGGGCGCTGGGCGGACCGCGCCGGCAAGCAGCGGGTGTACCGCCGGGTGGCCCTGGCATCCATCGTGCCCATGCTGCTGATCACGCATTTGCCCCAGCTGCCGCTGTGGGCGCTGATGCTGGTGTTTCCCCTGTTTATGGTGCTCGTGTCGGGCCGTACGATTCCCCTGCAGGCGCTGCTGACGACGATCCCCGCGCCGGACAAGCGCGGCGCTTTCCTCAGCGCCAATTCGGCCCTGCAAAGCCTGGGCAATGGCCTGGGCGCCTGGCTGGGCGGACTGACCCTGCAGACGGATGCCGCCGGCCACATCAGCGGCTTTGGCATCAATGGCTGGTTGGCGGCGGGCTTGTCCCTGCTGACGGTGTGGTGGGTGGCGCGCGTGCGCGGCACCGCGCCGCCGGGAGCGCCAGCGTAGGGGAAGGGCGTTACTGGGGCACGATGCGCTGCATGGGGGCGTTGTCCTGGCGCCATTGCTCCAGGCTCAGCAAGTCGCCGCTGACGACATCGTCGACGAGGATGCGCTTGCCATCGGGCGAGACGACGAAGCTTTCCCAGCGGTGCGCCGCGTCCGGCGTGCTTTCAAAAAAGCTCAGCTGATAATAGGCGGCGCCATCGACGAGGCGCGTCTCCGGCGTCGTTTCCATCACGGCGCCATGCGCGCGGCCGCCCGAGGCCTTTTCGATGTGCGCCGACCAGGCTTTGATCTCCGGCAAGGCCAGCAGCGCATCGACGGCGCGCGCATTCTGCTCTGCGGCGGCCGTGCTGGCGGCCGGCGCCTGGCCGCCCTGCGGCGCGGCTTGCTGCTGCAGGTAGAAAGCGCCGAGCCCGGCGGCCAGCAAGCCGGCCAGGATGCCGGCGACAATGGCGGTTTTGGAGGAAGAGGCGCGTGGCGGCATGGTGTGGGAAAAGGTCAGAAGGGGTGGATGATGGCGGCCATGCTAAAGCAAAACGCGCAGGCGGGCAATCGTTGGAATTGCTAAAAAGAAAGACGAAAAAAAGCCACCTTCCGTAGAAGGTGGCTTTCGGGGCCGCCGGGATGGCGCTGGCAGCTTTTGGCCTGCCAGCCCTGCCGCGGCGTATGCGGCCGTGCGCGCCGTCGCCTGCGCGCGCAGCCGCGGGACATTACATCATGCCGTCCATGCCGCCCATGCCGCCCATGCCACCCATGCCGCCGCCCATGCCGCCGGCTGCCTTGTCGTCAGCGATTTCGCAGACCATGCAGTCGGTCGTCAGCATCAGCGAAGCGATCGAAGCGGCGTTTTGCAGCGCCGAACGGGTCACTTTGGCTGGGTCCAGAACGCCCATTTCCACCATGTCGCCATACGTGCCGTTGGCAGCGTTGTAACCGTAGTTGCCGGTGCCAGCCAGTACGGCTGCCACGACGACCGACGCTTCTTCGCCAGCGTTTTGCACGATCATGCGCAGTGGCTCTTCCATTGCGCGCAGGACGATCTTGATGCCAGCGTCCTGGTCAGGATTGTCGCCCTTGACCGTGATGTTGGCGCGTGCGCGCAGCAGGGCTACGCCGCCGCCTGGCACGATGCCTTCTTCCACGGCAGCGCGGGTTGCGTGCAGTGCATCTTCAACGCGGGCTTTTTTCTCTTTCATTTCGACTTCGGTGGCTGCGCCAACCTTGATCACGGCAACGCCGCCAGCCAGTTTGGCTACGCGCTCTTGCAGTTTTTCACGGTCGTAGTCCGAGGTCGCTTCTTCGATCTGGACGCGCACTTGTTTCACGCGTGCTTCGATCGAGGCAGCTTCGCCGGCGCCATCGATGACGATGGTGTTTTCCTTGCCCACTTCGATGCGCTTGGCTTGGCCCAGCTCTTCCAGCGTGACTTTTTCCAGCGTCAGGCCGACTTCTTCAGCGATCACCTGGCCGCCGGTCAGGACAGCGATGTCTTCCAGCATGGCTTTGCGGCGGTCGCCGAAGCCTGGTGCTTTCACTGCGCAGGTTTTCAGGATGCCGCGGATGTTGTTCACCACCAGGGTGGCCAGCGCTTCGCCTTCGATGTCTTCGGCGATGATCAGCAGTGGACGGCCAGCTTTCGCGACTTGTTCCAGTACCGGCAGCAGGTCACGGATGTTCGAGATTTTCTTGTCGCACAGCAGGACGAATGGATTGTCCAGTACGGCAACTTGCTTCTCTGGGTTGTTGATGAAGTATGGCGACAGGTAGCCGCGGTCGAACTGCATGCCTTCAACGATGTCCAGCTCGTCGTTCAGCGACTTGCCGTCTTCTACCGTGATCACGCCTTCTTTGCCGACTTTTTCCATCGCTTCAGCGATACGCTCGCCGATCGAGTAGTCCGAGTTTGCCGAGATCGCGCCAACCTGGGCGATTTCCTTGGTCGTGGTGCAAGGACGGGCGATTTTCGCCAGTTCTTCGACGGTGGCAGCAACTGCCTTGTCGATACCGCGCTTCAGGTCCATCGGGTTCATGCCGGCGGCAACGAACTTCATGCCTTCGCGCACGATGGCTTGTGCCAGCACGGTCGCGGTGGTGGTGCCGTCGCCGGCGTTGTCGCTGGTGCGGGAAGCAACTTCCTTGACCATTTGCGCGCCCATGTTCATGAGCTTGTCTTTGAGTTCAACTTCTTTCGCTACCGACACACCATCCTTGGTGACGGTAGGGGCGCCGAACGAGCGCTCCAGGACCACGTTGCGGCCTTTCGGGCCCAGGGTCACTTTGACTGCGTTGGCGAGGATATTGACGCCTTCGACCATTTTGGCGCGCGCTGCGTCGCCGAATACTACTTCTTTAGCTGCCATGTTCAATTCTCCAGAAATTGCGGAATGAGTTACTTAAAACGTGGAAACAATTACTTGACGACGATCGCCATGATGTCTTCTTCGCGCATGACCATCAGCTCTTCGCCGTCTACCTTGACGGTTTGGCCGGCGTACTTGCCGAACAGGACGCGGTCGCCCACTTTGACATCCAGAGGACGGACTTTGCCGTCGTCGAGAATCTTGCCATTGCCTACGGCAAGGACTTCGCCTTGATCCGGTTTTTCAGCGGCTGCATCAGGAATGATGAGGCCGGACGCAGTTTTGGTTTCCTGGTCGAGGCGTTTGACGATGACGCGATCGTTCAATGGGCGCAGATTCATACAAAACTCCTTAAAGTTCAATGGATAAGTGTTGCTGAATGAAACCATGTCTGGCACAGCGCCAGACTTGCCTTCACCGACCGCCGTTGAAAGCAGCCGCAACGGTCAAGCAAGCCCCCTGTCATCGGGTGCGTGCCGGCTTGAGCAGTGGTGCATCGCGGCGTCGCCCACCGCGTAGCGTTCCCTGCTGTTGTCCGGCATGCACCATCATGTCCTGAGGATTGCTACGAAAGAGTTTGTTAGCACTCTCTACTAACGAGTGCTAATTATAGGGACGGTAGGGGTCAACTTCAAGGGCTTATTCAAGAGGAACATATGGATACATGCTGAGCGCAGCCTGCATTTGCTCAGGGTTTGCGCTGGCACAAGCCACGTTCCCGGGCGTCAGCAACAGCAGCGACTCTAGCATGCGCTACGCACGGGGGGCGTTCCTGTACGCGCGGGAAACAGGGTTTTGCTATGAACTTTGATAAGATGATTGTAATTGCATATCAATATAACCACACATCGCTACTTGCACGAGAAAGCCCGCCATGCCATTTCCTCTGTCCCGTCCCGCCCTGCGCCTGATTGGCGCCACCGTCCTTGGCTTCGCCTGCCTGGGCCATGCCGCCGCGCAGCCCGCCACCATTCTCGACGAGATCACCGTGGCCACCCTGACGCCGCTGGAAAAGGAGATGCTGCTGAACGAGCTGTTCAACGACCTGAACAAGGACGACGACGACCAGCAAGCCCATGTGTGGGACAACGGCGGCGACAATGGCGTGCTTGTGAAGGTCACGTATAACTTCAGCAACTCCGGCATGACGGAACACAGCCTGAAGGCGCATGTGTGCCGCGACCTGAAATTCGTCGTCACGGCGGCCGATAAAACCCAGGACCTGAGCCGGCGCACCTGTTCGCAGAACAGCGGCCACTGGGATGTGCAGGGCAAGGATCCGGCGCCCGTCGTGTATCCGCCATTCCTGTCCGACGTGACGGTGGCCAAGCTCAATGCCAAGGAAAAACAAGCCTTGCTGACGGCCGCCGTGCGCACGCTGAAGGATGAAGAGGATGGCAAGACGCGCCAGTGGAGCAACAAGGGCCTGGGCAATGCGGTGCCGCTGGCAGTGCGCCTGACTCCCTCGGGGACGGATGCCAAACCTGGCAGCTACCGCGAGACTTGCCGCGACTTGACGATGGTGCTTGACGGCAAGGGTGGACAACAGGCGCTGACGCGCCGCTCTTGCGAAAACCGCTATGGTGGACTGGATATCGAACCCGATTACGTCGACGAGTAAAACGCTGCCATCGCGGCGCTGGCGGATGCGCACAGTTGGCGAAAAGCACCGGAAAAAGTGTGTATTGTCCGCCAACTGCCCTGCATTCATGTAAATATGTGTGACAGCGGCGTGATTCGATTGACGCCCATGGAGCGTCCGCCCTATAGTGGCGGGATGATTTCCGAATTCAACGAATTATCCGACAAAATAGGCCTGCTGGCCGAAATGACCCATGCGCTGCGCCGTGAAAACGCGCAATTGCGCAAGGACAATGCTGCCCTGGCCGCCGACAACGCGCAGTATGTGCAACGCATGCGCGAGGCACAGGAGCGGGTCGAAGCCTTGCTGGAAAAAATCCCGGAACTGGTGCAGGCCGGCCTGGAGCAAGCCGCCTCGGAAGCCGGTGCCTACATTGCCGAGAACGAGAAGGAAGCGTAATGCCGCGTGTCGATGTGAGTATCATGGGCCAGTCCTACAGCATGGTGTGCCGCGATGGCGAAGAGCGCGCGCTGCGCGAAGCGGCGATCTACCTGGACAGCAAGATGAAGGCCATCCGCGACGCGGGCAAGGTCAAGGGCAATGACCGCATCGCCGTGCTGGCCGCCCTGGGCGTGGCGGCGGAGTTCCTGTCCGTGAAGTCGCCGCAAGGGCCGCTGTCGGAGCTGACCATCCTGGAAGTGAAGCAGAAAATTTCCGCCATGCATTCCGTCCTGGACAGCGCGCTGACGCCCCAGGAAAACCTTTTTTAAGCACCGAAGCCAGGCTGCTGCGCGCCGCGCCTTGCGGCCTGTGATGCGCGCTGCCTCGGCGGCCCCTTGCCAGCACGGCGGCGCTTCCTGGCCACAAGCCATCGCCGCTCGCGACGGTTTTATTCGCTGTTATTCATGGGATTTTAAGCCGATTCCGTACGATTTGTCTTTGCGATGCGCGCTCAAAGGAGTAAACTTCCATCTACCCTGCGGTGTTCGCGATTGCCATATATTCCTTGAACCATTTATGCGCATCGGTTGCGAATTTTGTTTGATGGGAGTGAGCGTCGCTCGTTCGACGAACCCGAAATTGAACTAACGTGACCACCTTGAACCGTTTGGTTCGGGATGCCGGCATAGCGGCACAGGCGGGGCCCAATTTGCATTACCACTGAAAACGGTTGCCGCATCGATGCGCAACCGTTTTTTTACGCCTGTCGCTTTGCAGGTTGCCTTAATACGGGAGTGTGCATGAAACAATACTGGCTGATGAAATCCGAACCCGACGAAGTGAGCATCGACGACCTGATGGCGGCGCCCCGGCACACCTTGCCATGGTTTGGCGTGCGCAATTACCAGGCGCGCAACTTCATGCGCGACGGCATGAAGGTGGGCGACGGCGTGCTGTTCTACCATTCCAGCTGTCCGCAGCCGGGCGTGGCGGGCGTGGCCGAAGTGGCCAGCACGGCCTATCCCGATCACAGCCAGTTTGAAGAGGGTGGAAAGTATTTCGATCCGAAGGCCACGCCGGAACAGCCGCGCTGGATCAGCGTCGACGTGCGGGGCCTGAAGAAGACGGCGCTGCTGCCCCTGTCGGAAATGCGCCAGATGCCGGAGCTGGAAGACATGCTGCTGCTGAAGAAGGGCAGCCGCCTGTCCATCACGCCGGTGACGCCGGCGCAATGGAAGGTGATTACGGGCAAATTAAAGGCTTGATGCGGATCAAGCGTCCGCCGGGCGCGCCTTGGTCGGCGGCGTGCCCATCACCTGGCTTTTATGCGCCCACACCAGTAGCACGATGGCGCCGACGATCATCGGCAGGGACAGCATCTGGCCCGAGGTGATCGGCACGCCCAGCCACACGACTTCCCAGTCCGGCGTGCGGAAGTATTCCGTGAAGAAGCGCGCGCAGCCGTACAACAGGGTGAACATGGCGCCCACGGCCATGCGCGGACGCTCCTTGCGCGCATACAGCCACAGGATGATGAACACCAGGATGCCGTCGACCAGCATCTGGTAGAGCGGCGACGGGTGCACGGGATACGGAATGCCCGGCCACTGCATGGCCCACGGCAGGGTGTCCGGCGCGATGCGGCCCGGCAGTTCGGCATTGATGAAGTTGCCCAGGCGGCCGGCCGCGTAGCCGAGCGGCACCAGCGGCGCGATGAAGTCGAGCACGTCGAACAGGTTGCGGCCCGCCTTGCGGCTCCACAAATACATGGCGAGGATGACGCCCAGGAAGCCGCCATGGAAGGACATGCCGCCATGCCAGACCATGAAGATTTCCAGCGGATTCTGCATGAAATATACGGGGCGGTAGAACAGTACTTCGCCCAGGCGCCCGCCGATCACCACCCCCAGCATGCCGTAGAACAGCATGTCATCAAGGTCCTCCTTCTTCCAGCCCAGCTTGGCGATATGCGGCTGCTTGATGCGCACCCGGCCCAGGAGTATGAACAGGGCGAAGGCCAGCACGTACATCAGGCCGTACCAGTGCACGGCGAGCGGGCCGATCTGGAAGGCAATCGGATGGGGCATCGGGTGTATCAGCATGGAGTTTCTTTCTTTGTTTAAAGCCAAGGTTGCGTAGTATGGGGGCGCCGGCGCTTTTTTGCCTTAGCCGCCACTTAATTTATTGGCCAGCATCGGCTATCTGCTTGCGCAGCAGCGCCAGAAAGCCTTGCAGCACGGCCGAAGGATTGTCGCGGCGCCAGGCCAGGCCCGTTTCCACCAGCGGCGTGGCGTCCTGCAACGGCCTGTATTCTACGCCCGGGCGCATCAGGTTCGATACCGATTGTGGCACAAGCGCGATGCCCATGCCAGCCGAGACGAGGCTGACGATGGTTTGCATCTGGATCGCTTCCTGGCCGATCTGCGGCGTGATGCCGGCCGCGCGGAAGACGCCGAGGATGGCGTCGTGCAGGGCGGGAGAAATGGCGCGCGGGAAGATGATCAGCGGCAGGGCCGGCACGTCGCGCAGGCGCACGGCACCCGGCGTATTTAATATGTCGAGGCCGGATGGCGCCGCCAGCACCAGCGGTTCGGCCAGCACGGGCAGGTAGTCGAGCGCGCCCTTGGCCTTGTCGGGCAGTGGCGGGATCAGCAAGCCCGCGTCCGTGCGCCCCGCCAGCAATTCATCGAGCTGCAGGTCGGAAGTGGCTTCCTGCAGCGCGATCTGCACCTGCGGATAGGCCGTTTGGTAAGCGCGCAGCAGGGGCGGCAGCACGCTGTAGTCGGCCGACGAAACGAATGCCAGGCTCAGGCGTCCGGCGGCGCCCTGCGCGGCGCGCTGCACCAGCGCCGGCAAGTCCTGCGCCTGCGCCAGCAAGCGGCGCGCCTCGGGCAGCAGGGCCGCGCCGGCCGGCGTCAGCCGCACTTCGCGCCGCGTGCGCACGAACAGGGGCGCGCCCAGCAGTTCTTCCAGGGCCATGATGGTTTGCGACAGGGGCGGCTGCGTCATGTGCAGGCGCGCGGCGGCGCGGCCGAAGTGCAATTCCTCGGCCACCGTGACGAAATAGCGCAATTGTCGTAATTCAAGATTCATATGCATTTCCATCTGGAATAAGTGCTGTGATATATAAAACGACTCACAGGCACGTGCATCATATATTTGACAGTGGGGCGCGCGCAAGGCAATCTGGCGTACCCCCACTGCATGCAGGGTTTTACTGCAAACCCGCACAGTCAGGCACCAACACTTTTGGAAGGTCCATCATGCCGCAATACCGCTCCCGCACCACCACCCACGGCCGCAACATGGCTGGCGCCCGCGCCCTGTGGCGCGCCACCGGCATGAAGGATGGCGATTTCGACAAGCCGATCATCGCCGTCGTCAACTCGTTTACCCAGTTCGTGCCCGGCCACGTGCACCTGAAGGACCTGGGACAGATGGTGGCGCGCGAAATCGAGGCGGCCGGCGGCGTGGCCAAGGAATTCAACACCATCGCCGTCGACGACGGCATCGCCATGGGCCACGACGGCATGCTGTACTCGCTGCCCTCGCGCGATCTGATCGCCGACTCCGTCGAATACATGGTCAACGCCCACTGCGCCGACGCCATGGTCTGCATCTCGAACTGCGACAAGATCACGCCGGGCATGCTGATGGCCGCCATGCGCATCAACATCCCTGTGGTGTTCATTTCCGGCGGCCCGATGGAAGCGGGCAAGGTCGTCAAGGTCGTCAACGGCGCGCAGAAGATCATCAAGCTGGACCTGGTCGACGCCATGATCAAGGCGGGCGACAGCACGGTGTCCGACGCCGACGTGGCGGAAATCGAACGCTCGGCCTGCCCGACCTGCGGTTCCTGCTCCGGCATGTTTACGGCCAACTCGATGAATTGCCTGACCGAGGCGCTGGGCCTGGCCCTGCCCGGCAATGGCACGATTCTGGCCACGCACTCGGACCGCCAGCAGCTGTTCCTGCGCGCCGGCCGTTTGATCGTCGAACTGGCCAAGCGCCACTACGAACAGGACGACTACAGCGTGCTGCCGCGTTCCATCGCCACCAAGGCGGCTTTTGAAAACGCCATGGCGCTCGACGTCTCCATGGGCGGCTCGACCAACACCGTGCTGCACCTGCTGGCCGCCGCGCACGAGGCGGAAGTGGCCTTCACCATGGCCGACATCGACCGCATCTCGCGCAAGGTGCCCTGCCTGTGCAAGGTGGCGCCGATGACGGACAAATACCATATCGAGGACGTGCACCGCGCCGGCGGCATCGTGGGCATCCTGGGCGAGCTGGCGCGCGCCGGCCTGCTCAACACCACCCTGCCGACCATCCACGCGCCGACCCTGGCCGACGCCATCGCGCAAAACGACATCATGTGCACGGACAATCCTGCCGTGCATGAACTGTTCCGCGCCGCGCCGGGCGGCGTGCCGACGCAGACGGCGTTCTCGCAGTCGGAGCGCTTCGCTGCCGTCGACACGGACCGCAGCACGGGCTGCATCCGCGACAAGGCCCACGCATATTCGCAGGATGGCGGCCTGGCCGTGTTGTACGGCAACCTGGCGGAAAAGGGCTGCATCGTCAAGACGGCCGGCGTCGATGAAAGCATCTTGAAATTCTCGGGCAAGGCGCGCGTGTTCGAAAGCCAGGACGCGGCCGTCGCTGCCATTCTGGAAGACACCGTGCATGAGGGCGACGTCGTCATCATCCGCTACGAAGGCCCGAAAGGCGGCCCCGGCATGCAGGAAATGCTGTACCCGACCTCGTACATCAAGTCGAAGGGCCTGGGCAAGGCGTGCGCGCTGTTCACGGACGGGCGCTTCTCGGGCGGTTCGTCTGGCCTGGTGATCGGCCATGCCTCGCCGGAAGCGGCCGAAGGGGGTGCCATCGGCCTGGTGGAAGAGGGCGACTTCATCGACATCGACATTCCCGAGCGCACCATCAACCTGCGCGTGACGGATGCCGAACTGGCCGCGCGCCGCGCCGCCATGGAAGCGAAGGGCGACGCCGCCTGGCTGCCCGTCAACCGCGACCGCTACGTGTCGCAGGCGCTGCAGGCCTATGCGGCGCTGACGACGTCGGCCGACCGCGGCGCCGTGCGCGACCTGTCGCAGCTGAAAAAGCGCTGATCGTTGTAAAAACGCCGCACCGCGCAGCCGCTTGCCGGTGCGGCGGGGCGGGCGTTACATCGCCTTACAAACTACATGGGAATTGGCGCGCGCTTGGGGCAAAATAGCTTTGCCTCAAGTGATTGTGTGTTTGAAACGCTTGATCTTGGCTCGTGGTGAACCTGCCGAAACACGGTAGAATGCCGGCAGGAAGTTACTCTGGAGAAAAGACAATGAAACGTTCCATGATGTTGGTAGGTGTATTGGCTGTGTCGGCATTGACCTCGCAAGTGGCGATGGCCAATCCGGACCTGGCGAAAGCCAAGAATTGCATGGCGTGCCACGCGGTGAGCACGAAACTGGTGGGCCCGGCGTTCAAGGACGTGGCCGCCAAGTACGCCGGTCAAAAAGACGCGGAGAACAAGCTCGTGGCGAAAGTCATGAAAGGCGGTTCCGGCACCTGGGGCGCGATCCCGATGCCAGCCAACCCGCAAGTAAGCGATGCGGAAGCCCACACCCTGATCAAATGGGTACTGGCACAGAAATAATCTGTGCCGTGGCAACCCTCGTCAATGCGCCGGCAATCCCGGCGCATTTTTTTTGCCCATGCCCAAGAGCAAGTAGCGGGTGCGACCCTCAGGACCCGGCCCCGGCCCCGGTTGGCGGGGAAAATCTCTCGCTGTCAGCAGGCAAGTTCCCCATGCCTTCCAGGGTGGCCCGCACGGCCTCGTCGAGCGGCGTGTGCGGTTCCTGTCCCAGCACGGCCAGCAGCCGCGCGTTGTCCAAGGGCAAGGGCGCTTGCCACAGATAGCGCATCTCGCGCAGTTCGCGCAGGGTTGCGACAAACGGCGATGCCAGCGTCATCAGCCACCAGGGGAAGGCTTTCAGCGCAGGCCGCGCGCCCGTCTGCCTTCCCACCACGCGGCAGATGGCACCCGTCATTTGCCGGCCATCGTCGTCCCAGTGTCCCGCCATGTGGAAGCGCGCAAACGGCGGCAGGCTGGCGCGTACGGCCAGCAACTGCAGCATGGTGCGCGCCACGTCGGGCAGGTAGGACCACTGGTGGCCGATGCCGGGCGCGCCCGGCGACAGCACGCTGCGCACGGGCTGGCCCGGTTTCACCAGGCCCTGCGAAAACCAGCTGTTGCCGGCGCGGGGACCGAAGAAGTCGCCCGCGCGCACGATGATCACCTGCGCGCCCTGCGTGCTGGCCCGCTGCAGGCGCGCTTCCAGTTCCACGCGGATGGCGCCCTTGCGCGTGAGCGGGCGCTGCGGCGCGTCCTCCGCCAGCAAGTCCCCCGGCGCGGGGAAGGCGTCGGGGCCAAAGTTGTACACGGTGCCTGGCAGCACGATGGTGGCGTTTTCGGCGATGGCCGCCGCGATGGTGTTGTCGAGCATGGGCAGCACCAGCTGGCCCCAATGCCGGTAGCCGGGCGGGTTGACGGCGTGCACGATCACCGAGCAGCCCTTGGCGGCGGCCATCACGTCCGTGCGCGACAGGGCGTCGCCGCGCAGCCACCCGATGCCGTCGCCGCGCGCCGGCGGCGTCGCTCCCCGCTTCAGGGCGCGTACTGTCCAACCCGCCGCCAGTAACTGGCGCACCATCTCGCCGCCGATGCCGCCCGTGGCGCCCAGTACCAATGCCGTTTTCATCGTGTCCATGTTGATCTCCGTGTCGTTGATGGCGCCAGTATCTGCCCCGCGAGGCTATTTGGGAATTGACGAACATCGCACACAGGCTATACATTTATGCATGACCAAGCCGACGCCATGAACCCATCGATTGCCTGGGAATACTACCGTTCCCTGCTTGCCGTGCTGAAGCACGGTTCGCTGTCCGGCGCCGCCCGCGCGCTGGGCATCACCCAGCCGACGGCCGGCCGGCACATCGCCGCGCTGGAACAGGCGCTGGGCGTGACCCTGTTTACCCGCTCACAGCTGGGGTTGCTGCCCACGGAGATCGCCCTGGCCCTGCGCCCGCATGCGGAAACCATGGCACACACGGCCGCGCTGATGGCCCGCGCCGCCAGCGGCCAGGGGCAGCAGGTGGCAGGCGCCGTGCGCATCGCGGCCAGCGAAGCGGTGGGCGTGGAAGTTCTGCCGCCGATTTTGGCCCGCTTGCGCGAACGCCATCCGGAACTGGTCATCGAACTGGTATTGAGCAACAAGGTGCAGGATTTGCTGCGCCGCGAGGCCGATATCGCCGTGCGCATGCTGCGTCCGCGCCAGGAGCAGCTGGTGGCGCGCAAGGTGGGCAATATCGAGCTGGGCCTGCATGCGCACGAAGCGTACCTGGCGCGCCACGGCGTGCCGCAGGCATGGGCGGACCTGGCGCGGCACGCCGTCATCGGCTACGATGAAGCGAGCCCGTTCGTGCGCAACGCGGGCGCGGCCTTCCAGGGATTGACGCGGGAACAGTTTGCCTGGCGCAGCGACAGCGACCTGGCGCATCTGGCGCTGATCCGCGCGGGCGCCGGCATCGGCGTGTGCCAGGCGGGGCTGGCGGCGCGCAATCCCGCCTTGCGGCGCGTATTGCCGCAGGCGTTTTCACTGCCGATGGAAACCTGGATCACCATGCACGAGGATTTGCGCGGCAGCCTGCGCTGCCGCGCCACCTTCGACGCGCTGGCCGAAGGCTTGCAGGCGTATGTTGCTGGACAGCAAGAGCCGTAGCGAGCGGAAGTGGGTTGTGGCTGAGAAGCGGAGCTGTGCGAATGCACAGTGAGCATCGCAGGCCGCAAATCGCGCCGCGCAGCAGCTTCTATTATTTGACCACTTCCATCTTGGTCTTCTTGCCATCGCGGTAGGTGAACAGGGTCAGCGCGCCATCCTTGATGTCGCCGTTGGCATCGAACGCAATCGGCCCCGTCACGCCCTGGTAGTGCACCTTGGCCAGGAAGGGCAGGTAGACGGACGGTTTCGACGACTTGGCGTCGGCCATGGCGGTAGCCATGGTCATCACGGCGTCGTACACATACGGCGCGTACAGCTGCACTTCCATATTGTATTTCTGCTTGTAGCGGGCGCGGAAATCGTCCATGCCTTTTTGCTGCGAACCCGTGACGCCGCCCGCTTCCGCGCAGGTGACCATGTCTTCGCCCACGGCGTCGCCGGCCAGCTTGCCCAGCGGTTCCGTGCACAGGCCATCGCCGCCCATGAACTTGGCCTTGATGCCCAGCGCCTTCATCTGGCGCAGCATGGGGCCGCCCACGGAATCCATGCCGCCGAAGAAGATCAGGTCAGGATTCTTCGACTTGATGCTGGTCAAAATGGCATTGAAGTCGGTCGCGTTGGCATTGGTAAATTCCTTGCCGACGATTTGCACGCCCGGCGCAGCCTTCTTGGCGCCCTTGACGAACTGCTCCGCCACACCCTGGCCGTAGGCCGTGCGGTCGTCGATGACGGCGATTTTCTTCGCTTGCAGCTTGCCCACGGCATACGCGCCCAGCGTTCCCCCCAGCTTGTTGTCATTGGCGACGACGCGGAAGGCCGTGTTGAATTTCTGCTGCGTATACGTGGGGTTGGTGGCGGCGGGCGAAATCTGCGGAATGCCCGCGTTGAAGTAAATGCGCGAGGCGGGAATCGTCGTGCCGGAATTCAAGTGCCCCACCACGCCGTTGACCTTGGCGTCGACCAGTTTTTGCGCCACGGCCGTGCCCTGTTTCGGATCGGCCGCGTCGTCTTCCGGCACCAGCACGAATTTCACGACCTTGCCGTCGATCTTGAAGCCCTTGGCGTTCAAGTCCTCGATGGCCATCTTGGCGGCGTTTTCATTATCCTTGCCCAGGTGGGAGCTGGCGCCAGAGACCGGGGCGACGTGGCCGATCTTGATGATTTCCTGCGCGCCCGCATGGCCGGCAAAGGCGAGGGCGAGGGCGAGCGGAAGGACTTTGGTCTTGAGCAGCATAAACATTCTCCAATGGATAAAGATACGGCGGCGTCTCGTGAAAACCGCTTCGAGGGGCGGTACGTGTGAAGAAAGGTACAACAAAAAACAGGCCGCGCAAAGCCGCTTTTCGGGCTTTTTGCATTTTGTCGTAACAATCACCAAAGTGAGGCGCGATGCACCGCATCGGCAGTGCCGATCGCACCAAAGAATGGCGTTGGGAGGGATACCGGTGTAGGGAAGTCGGGCTAAATATGCGCAGTAAACTAACAGCACCTGATAAAACTGTCGCGAGCGGAAGGGAGAGGTGGCTGAGAAGCGCAACCGTACCAAGGTACGGTGAGCATCGCAGGCCGCCTATACCGACGCGCAGCAGGTTTTGGCAGGTGTCTTAGTGCGCGGGTGGGTGCAGGTGCCCCAGCTCATGGCTCACGGCATGCGCCACGATCTGTTCCAGCGACTGCTGCAAGTCTTCGCGCAATGCGCCGCGCATGCCGATCAGGGCATTCTGCAGGGCCGTTTGCAGCACGTGGGCGATGCGCTCTTCCAGCAAGTGGTCGATCTTGCCCTGCACTTGATGCAGGATGCGCTGCGTCAGGCGCTGCTCGATGGCGTCCCAGTCCGGCTGCGCGGCGGCCGGCAAGGCGGCCGGGGCGGGGATGGGGGCGGCAGGCTCGGCAGGCATGGGGGCGGCGGCGGCCGGCGCCGGCGCCGGCACCTCCCGCCACAGCAGCACGTCCGGCAGCAGCGGGCTGCCCTGGTCGACAGGTTGCGCGCTCATGATTTGTTGCCCGCCACGAAG